>JAFKLR010000004.1:346148-692296 GCA_017304685.1 Sphingobacteriia bacterium
ATTTTAGATAAATTATGTGCTTCGCTCGCAACTTCGTTAATATCCCCAATAATATTATTTACTTCTTGTTTTTAGCTGGTTGAATTATATTTTTACAGAAAGCAAATCTTATTTTAGGCATAATAAATCCCTAATTAAGTGGTTAATTATGTAAGATGTGTTATTAAAATATATATACAAGATATTTTTAAAAATAATAATAGTAATGTAAGTATTTCTATAGCATTCCAAACATACGATAATTATCGCGTTTTTATATTCAAATTTGATTTATGGTTTTTAATAATAGAAGCTATTAACATTATGAGTAACATTTTTTGCTTATTTTAAAAATTATATTGATTAGATTGTCGCTTTATCTTACTAGCTTATATGTGTAGGTCTAAATAATAAATAAAAAGCGGAGTGATAAAATAAATTACTAAAATGTAGAAGCTTAAAAATTACTTACATTTAAAGTTAATTATGTCAATAAAGCGATGTTGAATATGATTTAAATGTTTATCTTCGGAAAATAACCAGCCTAAAAATATTTTCTCAGGAGTAGTAGAATTTTTATATTCCCAAATTCCCACCAGAAGCATATGATTTTCAAATTTTCTTGATGGCATATAGCAATTATATGCAATAATTTCATAATTTTTAAAATTACTCTTATTTAAAAGCTTTAATTCTACATTGGTAGTTTTAGTTGAAACCTTATCTAAAATAGTTATTTCAACGTTTTCTGCTTTTTTATAAGTGATTTGATCTTTAGGTTTGTTTTCCTCATCTAAAAGCTCGCCTAGTTCATCTTTTGTATCATTAGGGTTAACTATAAGAGTCTTATCACCTTCTTTAGAAGCTTTTTCTAATGGTGTAGAAATAATTGCATCTCGTTTTAACGAAGGTGATTCTTTTAGTTCTTCAACAAGGAGATTATCTAATTCTTTTTTTTCTTCAGCAAAACTAGAATGAGAAATGGCAGTAAGCAAAATTAATAAGAATAATTTTATCATTTTTTTATTATAAAACATATAAGCTATTTTACTTCTTCTTTAGCTTCTGAAGTATTACCTTTCTCTTCTTTCTTATCTTCTTTTGAGAAAATCATTTTACCAATTAAAGATTCTAAGCTTACAGCTGACTGAGTATATTTAAGTTCACCATTTTCTTTAATCATAGTATCTTCAGCGCCAGGAGCAATAGAAACGTATTTTTCTCCAAGTAATCCGTCACTTGTAATAGCAGCGCTACTATCAGATGGAATTTTTACACTTTTTCTAATATTAAAATGAACAATCGCTTGATAAGTATTAGGATCTAATTGTTTATCAATAACTTCCCCAACTTTAATACCACCAATTTTAATTTCGCTTCCGGTATTAATACCATCTATATGGTCAAATTTTGCAATTATAGTATATGATTCTTCAGAAGAAACTTTCTCAGCTTTATTATATGCAAAATAAAGGAAAAAAAGTGCGAAGAATATTATTAAAAATCCTACTAGTGTTTCAAAATTTGATTTGTTCATTATTAAATTCTCATTCAGGTTGCCAAGATGAATAATCACCGGTTGCTTTGCTTCTCTTACCTCCAGCATGTAGATGCCCTTTTGGAAGGTAAGCTTCATTTGTGCCGGTTAAATTAGGAAGATAATCACTCTGCCAATGATATTTATCATTATGTTTTGGAAGTTCATCACTTGTATAATGTAACCAAGCATGCCATAGAGGAGGAACTTTTGATGGCTCATTTAAGCCTTTATACCAAATAGCTCTTTTATGGCGGTTGTCATTATTTTTAGATTTTGAAATATAATACTTATTCCCAAATTGGTCTTCACCAACTTTTTTATAAAATAACAATAAAGATAATTTGGTACTTATGGACATTTTTATAATTTATTATGTTAATTATAATAATTTATAAAACATATTGTTTTTAATTTCCATAAAAAAAGCGGCCTTAAGCCGCTTTTTTTATATTTTTTCTTCTTTAAATTGAACTCTCTTACGAACTACAGGGTCGTATTTCATGAAAGAAAGTTTCTTTGTAAGCTTTCTTGGGTTTTTCTTTTTAACATAAAAATAGCCTGTGTTGGCAGTGCTAACCAGCCTAATCAATATAGTTGCTTTTTTTGCCATGATGAATTTCCTAATTTAATTTATGAACTTTTTTATATTGAATTATGAGTAAATGTCAAGAAAAAGTCTAAAAAATAAAGTCTCAAATAATATAAGTGTTTGATTTTAATAAATAATTATAAAATAGTAGGTTTACTACTTTCCTGATTTTTTATTATTATCAACGCAAAAACAGTGTAACCAATAGCTAAAATTATAAATAATTGATTTTCAATTCCAAGTACATCAGGAATTAATAAATTTTGTTTAGCTAAAAAATAACTGAGAAATATAACAGAATTAAAAATAAACAAATATACAATAGCAGGGGTTAGAGCAACTGAGCAAACTCTTATAATTTGAGAAAAATTTAGTCTAATTTTCATTACTAATAATGTTAAAGTAGCTAAAACTACTGTAAGGAAAAGCTTAGAATATATAATTAATATATGAATTAAAATTGCGGTTAAACAAAAGGTTACAAAGGAAGAAACTGAAAAATTATGAAATTTTTTAATTAAATCCATAATTTCTTTATAATTTATAATCATATCCTGCTTTTCAAGATTACGTTGGTCTAAAAGCACATTATTAAAAAAGATAATTTTATCTCTATTAATTACCAAAGGTGTTTGAGATTGAATAGAGGGATTACGGGAAGTGTCAATTCTTATAAAATCAGTATTATTAATGTCTGATTTTATGTTAATTGGTTGGTCTTCATTTGCAGAGATTTGACCCTTTTCAATTTTTATTTCAGGTAATTTGGTTATAAGATCATGTAAAATTTCTGCTTGCCTAAATTCAGGAGAATTATCATTTATTGCACGATTTTCACTTAATTGAATAATATTACCAAGAATATCGTATGTATCGTCGAGAAGTGAAATTGCTATAAATAAAGAAGGCAAGCTGCTTAGCAAGGAAATAACAAAAAGATATTTTTGACCATAACCTTTCCATTTATATATAACATCGAGATAAAGTTGTTTTGAGAAAAAGGTTCGTTTAGCTATAGCGTATAAAGATCTTAAAATGTAAAGCATATGTTAATATTTTAGGTTATTTTATATAATTAATATTAAAACTATTTCTTGTAAATATCTTATTAATATAGTACACTTCCGACGATTATACAAATTCTTTGTTACATAACCTCGAGGACTCTAGTGATCGACTTAAATAACAAATACCGGTCCATGGCTAATGCTATACGGTTTTTGTCAATGGACGCTGTAGAAAAGGCTAAATCTGGTCATCCAGGAATGCCAATGGGAATGGCTGATATTGCAATCGTATTATTTAGTGAATTTTTAAATTTTAATCCACAGCAACCGAATTGGCTTAATCGTGATCGTTTTATACTCTCAAACGGGCACGGGTCAATGCTGCAATATGCATTATTACATTTGTTTGGATATGATTTAAGTATTGAAGATATTAAAGATTTTAGACAATTAGGTTCAAAAACTCCTGGTCATCCTGAATATGGTCATACTATAGGTGTAGAAACTACCACCGGGCCATTAGGTCAAGGAGTTGCCAATGCAGTAGGAATGGCAATAGCTGCTAAAAAACTACAATCTGAAATAGGCGCTGACTTACTTAACAATAAAATTTATGTATTTGTAGGTGATGGATGCTTAATGGAAGGAATTACTCATGAAGCTATTTCTCTTGCAGGTCATTTAAATTTAAATAATTTAGTTGTTATTTTTGATGACAACAGCATTTCGATTGATGGAAATACTGAACTGTCAGCTTCCGAAAATTATATTGAAACTTTTAAAGCTTGTAGTTTTGATACGAATTCGATTAATGGCCATGATTATGATGAGATAAGAGCAGCAATTTTTAGAGCTAACAAATCAGAGAAACCATATTTCATTGCTGCAAAAACAATAATAGGTTTTGGGGCTCCTAATAAAGCTGGTAGTGAAGCTGCTCATGGTGCGCCACTCGGTGAAGATGAAATTACAAAAACCAGAGAAAAGCTAGGTTGGCCTCATAATAAATTTGAAGTACCAAAAGAAGTTTATTCTTATTTCAATGATGTAGTAAGTAAAAAAGTTAAAATTTACGATGAATGGGCAAATAAATTAAATTTATCTTCAAATAAAATTAAAGATTTAATTAAAAATATTGAGAATAAATACTATTTAAAAAATTTAGATAAAGCTCTTAAAGAAGCTAAAGACTTTATTCAAAATAACAAAAAACCAGAAGCTACTCGTAAATCTTCAGGAAATATTTTAAATATTTTAGGCAAACACCTTATAAATTTAGTTGGAGGATCTGCTGATCTTACAATTTCTAATGAAACAAAACCTGGATATTTTAAGCCTATAACTAAAAACGATTTTTCCGGTAAATATGTTTACTATGGTGTAAGAGAACATGCGATGGGCGCCATAATGAATGGAATGACGCTTTTTGGGAATATCATTCCTTATGCAGGTACTTTCTTAACATTCTCAGATTATATGAAACCTGCTATAAGACTTGCTTCTCTCATGAAGCTAAAAGTAATATATGTTTTCACTCATGATTCAATAGGGCTTGGCGAAGATGGCCCTACGCATCAACCTGTAGAACATTTAGCTTCACTTAGAGCCATACCTAATTTACAAGTTCTAAGGCCTTGTGATGCAACTGAAACTTTAGAAGCATGGGAACTTGCATTAAAATATGAAGGTCCAACAGCTTTAATTTTAACTCGTCAAAATCTTGAACCATTAAGAGATAGTAGTGAAAACAATTTATCTAGTAATGGTGGATACATAATTCGTGGAAATAATGAAGCAACAAAAGTAACTCTTTTTGCGACAGGCTCAGAAGTAGAAATTGCAGTTAAAGTTCATGAAAATTTAAGTAAAAAAGGAATTTCTTCAAAAGTATTTTCACTACCTTGTATTGAAAAATTTGTAGAAAATAGTGAGTTATATAAACAAGTTTTAAATGAGAAAAACTTAAAAATAGGTATTGAAGCCGCTATAAAATTCGGTTGGGAAAGATTAATTGGGACAGATGGAATTTTTGTAGGGGTTGAAAGTTTTGGTGCATCAGGACCATATAAAGAACTTTATGAACATTATGGAATTGCCCCAGAAAAAATTATTGAAAAAATTGAACGTAAACTTAAGGAAATGGACGTAGGATGATCAGAATAGGGATTAATGGTCTTGGTAGAATTGGCAGATGTATTATAAGAGCTATAAACGAATATAATTATAAAGATATAGAAATAGTGGCAGTTAATGGCCCTGCAGATATTAACGATCACGCTCATTTGATTAAATATGACTCAGTTCATGGCGTTTTCAATGAAGAAGTTAAAGTTGATAATGATACTTTAATTGTTGGTCGCCATAAAATGAGATTAACTAGAGAAAGAGATATCAGTAAACTTGATTGGGCAAAATATGGTGTTGATATAGTCCTTGAATGTACTGGAAAATTTAATAAACGTGATGAAGCTGCAAAACATTTAGATTATGGCGCTAAAAAAGTTTTAGTATCAGCCCCATGTGAAAGTGCGGATTCAACTATAGTATATGGCGTAAACCATGACAAATTACTACCTTCACATAAAGTAGTTTCAATTGGTTCTTGTACAACTAATTGTTTAGGGCCAGTTGCCAAAGTTTTGCATGAAACGATAGGTATTGAAAGTGGATTTATGACCACAATTCACTCATATACTAACGACCAAAATATATTAGACGGAAGTCATAAAGATTTAAGAAGGGCACGTGCAGGTGCAGTTTCCATGGTACCAACAACAACAGGCGCCGCAAAAGCAATAGGTCTTGTTATACCTGAACTTGCAGGTAAACTCGGTGGATCATCTGTAAGAGTTCCAACTCCTAACGTTTCATTAGTTGACTTATGTTTTAATGCAAGCCGTGAAACTACTAAAGAAGAAATAAATGAAATTTTAAGTAATGCTGCGAATAACTATATGAAAGGGGTTTTAGCAGTTACAAATAAGCCACTTGTATCAATTGATTTTAATCATGATTCACATAGCTCTACAGCTGACTTATTAGAAACATATGTTACAAATAAAAAATTCTGCCGTGTAGTTAGTTGGTACGATAATGAATGGGGTTTCTCAGTAAGAATGCTTGACGTTACAAGGCTTCTTGCAAAAGGAGGCTTCTAGTGATTGATTTTACGACCCTTAATTTAAGTGGAAAAAAAGTTTTATTACGTTTAGACATTAATTTACCAATAATTGATGGAGAAATTAAAGATAAAACTCGTTTAAAAAAATCTTTGCCAACACTTCTACAGCTTTTAAAACAAGAAGCTATTATTATTATTCTTACACATTTAGGTCGTCCAAAAGGAAAAATTGATTTATCGCTTTCAGTAAAACCAATTTTTGAAGCGTTAAAAGAAGAACTTAAAAATACAAAAGTAAGCTTTGCAGAAAATTTTGATATTTTAGAAAATCAAATTAATGGAGCTAAAAAAGGCGAAATAATTTTATTTGAAAATATAAGGTTTTTTCCTGAAGAAGAAAAAGGAGATGATAACTTTGCTAAACGCCTTGCTTCATTTGCAGATATTTACATAAATGATGCTTTTTCATGTTGCCATCGCGCTCATGCTTCAATTAGTTTTATTAATAAATATCTTGATTCAGCTCCAGGGTTACTTTTAAGAGAAGAAGTAAGAGTGTTAGAGCATTTAATGCAAAATCCAAAAAAGCCATTTGTAGGGATTATTGGTGGTTCAAAAGTTTCAACAAAAATTGAGCTTTTAAAATCATTAGTTACAACTCTCGATGTGCTTATTATTGGTGGTGCTATGGCTAATACATTTTTCATGGCTGAAGGAAAAAATGTTGGAAGCTCACTTGTGGAACCTGAGTTTTTAAGTTTAGCTAAAGAAATTCAAGAACTTGCTAAAAAAAATAATTGTAACATTGTATTACCAATTGATTTTGTTGTTGCAACTGAAATTAGTGAAAATGTAGTAACTCAATATAGAGAAATAACAGAAATTTTACCACAAGAAATGATGTTAGATATTGGTGATAAAACACTTGAATATTATAAAAATATTTTAAAAGATGCAAAAACTGTGATTTGGAATGGGCCTGTTGGTGCCTATGAATTTACGCCTTTTGCAAATGGTAGCATTACGCTTGCAAAAATAATTGCTGAATATACAAAAAATAATAATTTATTATCTGTCGCTGGTGGTGGAGATGTTGTTGCTGCAATAAATAAAGCAAATGTAGCAGAGGAATTTAGCTACATATCTACTGCTGGAGGAGCATTTTTAGAATGGTTGGAAGGGAAGAAATTGCCGGGTCTCGAAGCCTTCAAAGAAAATATTACGCAATAGAAATTCACCATATCGATGATATAGAAAAAATATTTTCTAATCTTTTAGAAAATAAAAATATATTTTTAAAAAATTATACTAATTCCATCTATTACCTTGGAATTGGCTATATAAATGCAATGGTAAAATTAACAGAAGAAAGATATAATTTTACTATTGATAAATGGATTTTTGATGCAGCGGATAGCATACTTGCTGTTGAGCAAGGTGTAAAATCAGGTTTTAAAATTATTACATCTAATTTAGAAGGTGAATATTTAAAATTAGCAGAAGAAGCGGCAGTAAGGGAAAAAATCACTTTAACTAATTATAATCAAATAAAAGCATATGATATGCTGAATTTTAATGAGAAATCCTTCAATGAATTTTTAGGAGGAATGGAAAATGAAATATAGTGTAAGAGTAGGTGTTGGTGTTATTATTTTTAAAGAACATCAAATTCTATTAGGAAAAAGAATAAATTCGCATGGCTCACATACATGGGGTTTTCCAGGTGGGCATTTAGAGTATAATGAAGATCCTTTTGAATGTGCAATCCGTGAAACTTTTGAAGAAACAGGGGTTGTCATTAAAGACTTAGTTAAAGGGTCTTGGACTAATGATATTTTTCATGAAGAAAACAAACATTATATTACACTTTTTATTTTAGCAAAATGCGAAAACCCTGACCTACAAATAAAAGAACCTGACAGATGCATATCTTGGGAATGGTTTAACCTAGACAGGTTACCAAAAAATTTATTTTTACCAGTAAGGAATTTTTTTAGCGAAAGGGAAAATTTGGAATTAATAAGAGATTACCTAAATAAAGAAAATGAACAAGTTTAATTTAAATTTTGGGCTTAGTTTTTCTGACTTAAATGAAAATGATGGGCTTCAAAAAATTGATAACCTATTTTTAGAATTTGCAGAAAATAAAGTAAGCGGTCTTAGAGAGCAAATCCTTAATTTAAGAGATTTATTTTTAAAAAAGCAACAACCTGAATATAAAGAGATAGCCAATTTTCTTATTAATATTTCTCCTATTTTAGAAGAGTTTCTAAGTGAGTTATTTAATAACAAAGAAGCGATAGATTTAATTAAAAATAAATCCCATGCACTTGAACCAATTTACAAATGTAAAAGAAATTTTATTCAAAGAATTGTTAGCAAATCAATTAATGAATTTGAATTATCATTAGAAAATTTTGCAAATGCAAAAGAATATTTAAATAAATTTATTAATATAGAAAATGATCTTGAATTTGCGTGTTTTGTTAATGAGTGCTTAGAGAATAAAGAAGAAAATGAAGAGCAAATTAAGAACGCAATAATTTTTGCCGGTTTTAAACTTAAAAATAATGACAATAAATTTAATGTCCTTTTTTATTTACCTAAAAAATTAGATCCAAATCACTTAATTGATGTTGATAAAAAAATAAATGATTTTGAATATATTACTTCTAAACATTTATCAGAAGAGATTCGAGAAGGTTTTAGCCTAACTGACCAAGGCGGCGATTTAAAATTTGCACTAGATCAAACGAATTATTGCATTTTTTGTCATAACCAAGGTAAGGATTCATGTAGCAAAGGTTTTAAAGAAAAAGACGGAAAATTTAAAGTTAATTCACAAAATGTTACTCTTACTGGTTGCCCTTTAGAAGAAAAGATTTCTGAAATGAATAGCCTTAAGAATATGGGTTATGTAATAGCACCGCTTAGCATAGCTATGATTGATAATCCTCTTCTTGCTGCAACGGGACATAGAATATGCAACGATTGTATGAAAGCTTGTATATATCAAAAACAAGAGCCAGTTGATATTCCGCAAATTGAAACTAAAGTTTTAAGAGATGTTCTTAATTTACCATGGGGTGTTGAAGTTTATTTACTTCTTACAAAGTGGAATCCACTTAATTTTGAAAGATCTCTACCAAAAAAAGATACTAATAAGAAAATTTTAGTTGCAGGAATGGGACCTGCAGGGTTTAATTTAGCGCATCATCTTCTTAATGAAGGGCACCATATTATTGGAATTGATGGATTAAAAATAGAACCACTTGATGAAAAGCTTAAGAACGAACCGATTTATTCATTTGAGGAAATTAAAAGCGATTTAAATGAAAGAATACCTGAAGGATTTGGCGGTGTTGCAGAATATGGAATTACTGTTAGATGGGATAAAAACTTTTTAAATTTAATCAGAATTATTTTAGAAAGAAGAAAAAACTTTGAGCTTTATGGCGGTGTTAGATTTGGAAGTAACTTAAATTTAGAACAAGCCAAAGAATTAGGGTTTAATCACGTAGCGCTTGCAATTGGAGCAGGTAAACCAAATTTGATTGAAGTACCAAATTCATTAGTAAGAGGTGTTAGAACCGCATCTGATTTTTTAATGCAATTACAATCAGGTGGAGCGTTTTTAAAATCATCTATAGCTAATTTACAAATAAGGTTTCCTGTTGCAGTTATTGGCGGTGGGTTAACTGCAATTGATACTGCATCAGAGACGCTTGCCTATTATCCAAAAATGCTTGAAAAATTCTTTTATCGCTATCGTGATTTACAAAAAACCTTCGGAAAAGAAATTTTATTAGATTCATTAACAGAAGAAGAAAAAGAAATTTTAGACGAATATACTTCACATTACGCGTTATTAAAAAATAAAACTCCGCATGAACAAATTAAAATAATGAATGATTTAGGTGGAGTAAGTGTAATTTATAGGAAATCTTTGCAAGATTCTCCAGCTTATAGACTTAATCATGAAGAAGTTTTGCTCGCGCTTGAAGAAGGAATTAGATTTGTTGAAAATAGTATTCCGAAAGAAGTAATCACTGATAAGCATAACCATTTATCAAGTTTAAAATTTGAACAAAATAGTGAAATAAAAGAAATTAAAATAAAAACGCTTTTTATTGCAGCAGGTACGCACCCAAATACAACGATTGCTAAAGAATACCCAGAAGATTTTAAACTCGATGGTAAATATTTTGTAAGTGTTGATGAAAATAATAATAGAGTTGTACCGGAAAGAATTAGTAAACCTGAGGAAACTTTTGTTTTAACGCATGTAGAGAATAATTTTAGTGTAAGTTTCTTGGGAGATATGCATCCTTCATTTGCGGGAAATGTAGTAAAAGCAATGGCTAGTTCCAAACGATCTTATCCAATCATAAGTGATCTTGTTAATAGTTATTCTTCAAATTTAGAAAATAAATTTATATTTAAAGAGCAATTTACTTCAGTAGTTCATGAGGTAAATGTTCTTGCTCCAAAAATTGTAGAAGTAGTTGTTAAATCACCAATGGCGGCTAAAAATTTTGAGCCAGGGCAATTTTATAAATTGCAAAATTTTGCAACTAATTCACTTAAAAATAATGGCACGCTACTTGCTATGGAAGGCTTAGCTCTTACTGGTGCTTCAGTAGATAAAGAAAAGGGATTACTTTCAACCATTGTTTTAGAAATGGGTGGATCATCTGATTTATGTAAATTTCTAAAGCCTGGTGAAGAAATAGTTCTTATGGGTCCAACAGGAACTGCAACTGAAATTCCGCATAATAAAACTGTAATGCTCGTAGGTGGAGGCCTTGGAAATGCTGTATTATTTTCAATTGGCCAGGCTATGCGAAAAAATGGATGTAAGGTTTTATATTTTGCAGGTTACCGTAATCTACACGATAGGTATAAAATTGAAGAAATTGAAAAAGCTAGTGATAAAATAATTTGGGCTTGTGATGAAGGGATGTTACCGGTTACAAGAGATGCAGATTATAGCTTTAATAAAAATATCATTGAATCAGTAATAGAATATTCAAAAATTCCAAATCTAGATATAAAGCTTTCCGATATTGAACACATTATTGTTATTGGTTCAGATAGAATGATGGGCGCTTTTGCAAAATCTTTAAGTAATGAGTTAAAAGAACCGCTTTTAAATGCTAAAATTAAAATTGCTAGTATAAATTCCCCAATGCAATGTATGATGAAAGAAATATGCGCTCAATGCTTACAGGAACATATTGATCCTATTACAAAGGAAAAATATTATGTTTATAGTTGTGTAAATCAAGATCAAGATTTAGAGAAGGTAAATTTTGAATTTTTAAATCAAAGGCTTAAACAAAATACATTACAAGAAAAACTAACGGCGAAGTGGATAGATTATAATTTAAAACAAATGAATAAAAGATGAGCGATTTTGGTAGACAAAAAAGAGTAAGAGTAAAAACAGCAAAAGGTAGAAAACTATCTTCAACTCGTTGGCTTGAAAGGCAACTTAATGACCCTTTCGTAATAGAAGCAAGAGAAAGAGGGTATAGATCACGTGCGGCTTTTAAACTCATAGAAATTAATGAAAAATTTAGTTTAATTAAACCAGGGCAAGTAATTGTAGATTTAGGTGCAGCGCCAGGTGGGTGGTCACAAGTTGCAAGTGAAATTGTAAAACCGAGTGAAAAGAAAGGGCAGGTACTTGCTATCGATTTATTAGAGATGGGTGAAATACCTGGAGTAGAAATTTTAAAAGGCGATTTTACAGAACAAAAAATTGTTGAAGAATTCTCTTCAAGATTAAAAGGTAAGCCTGATATTATAATGAGCGATATGGCAGCATCTTCTACAGGCCTTCCTGACATTGACCATGATAGAATTATCATGCTCTGTGAAGAAGTATTTAAGTTTGCTTTTCAAAATTTAAAAACTGGCGGAAGTGTAGTTGTGAAGGTTTTAAGAGGTGGAACTGAAAGTGATTTACTTAAAAGAGTTAAGCAAAGATTTGAAACAGTAAAACACTTTAAACCAAAATCAAGTAGAGCCGATTCAGCAGAAATATACTTAGTTGCTAAGGGATATAAAGGCTAATGTTTAAAAATATTTTGGTATTATGTGATAATAGAATTGGCACTACTAATCAGTCCCTAGGGCTTGCATATAAACTTAAAGAAAAAACTGGTGCTGATATAACCAAAATTTATTTGGAATATAATAATCTAATTAAATTACCTGATTGTTCATGGTTTTTAAAAGGTTTGTACCCAATAAAAAACAAAAGCGATTTTGATAATATAAAACCAGATTTAATTATTGCTGCAGGAAGAAGGGCGTCATTGATCGCAAAAATTCTAAAAAAAGCTCTAAATATTAAAACGATTATAATCATGTGGCCTGGTGAAACAATAGCGAAATCTGCGGATATAATTTTGCTACCAATTCATGATAGATTAAGGAATCATCCTAATGTTATTAGAGTACTTGGAGCTTTACATAATATTACCGAGGAAAGAACAGAAGAAGCTAGTAAAGAATTCATAAATTTCCAAAATATTCCAATGAAAAGAATAGCGTGCTTAATTGGCGGTAGTCATAATAGCGGTAAATTTACAATAGAAGCTGCAAAAAAACTTGCAAATAAATTATTAGAAATTTCTAAAAAAGAAAATGCTTATCTTCTAATTACAACAAGTAGGCGTACGGGTAGTGAACAAACAAATATTTTAAAATCAATACTTAAAGATAAATTATATTTTTATGACGGTGACGGTAATAACCCATACCTTGCATATTTACATTATGCTGATGAGATAATTGTTACTTCTGATTCAATTTCAATGATTTCTGAAGTAATAAGTGTTGGAAAACCTGTTTATATATTTGATAATGAAGACCTTTCTGGTAAAAAGCATAAAATGTTTTTAAAAGCCTTAATTAAAGAAGGTTACATAAAAACCCTCGAAGATTATACGCCTTTTAAACCAAAGAAAATAAACATTATGGATGAAGTGGCGGAGAAGGTTATTTCAAAACTTTAGCCATGCAAATAGTTATTGAGGGAGAACCAAGAGCAAATATAATCCATTGTTGATGGAGAATAACTTATGTTGTCTGACATATATTCTTCATAGCTTGGTCCTGTGTCTTCAACAATCATATTAAAATCTTCAGATTCATTATTGGAGAGTAATTTCATAGATAAAATTTTATCCGGTTTACCATAGAAAAGAGGTGGGTTACCACTTTGACTTCCTCCGTTATTAATTTTATCAACGTGCTCCATACCATTTACTACTCTAGCAAAAATTGTATGTTTATTATCTAGCCATAAAGCATTTTTAAACAAAATAAAAAATTGGCTGTCGTCACTATGGAGATTAAGTTTATTTGCTACAGAAACCATACCTCTTAAATGATGTGCCTTTGTTATTTCAGCATCCATAACAACACCCGAGCCACCTTTCCCTGTTCCTGTAGGATCTCCTGTCTGGGCCATAAAATCGGGTATAACTCTGTGGAAAGTTAAGTTGTCGTAAAACCCTTTATCTACTAATTCTTTAAATCTCTCAACGTGTTTTGGAGCAAGATCAGGTAATAATTCAATTATTACAGGACCATCTTTTAACTGCATTAGTACAATATTATCTTTTTTTAATTCTAAATTTATTATAGTCATGGTTATAAACCTATTTTTTATAATTTTTAGATGAAAAAATAACTTTTTACAACTACTTTATAATCTAAGGATTAGGTCAGAAAAAATTTAATATATTACAAATACGATAAGTTTTGACATTAAACTTATTTAAATTTATAAATTGTTTCTATTCCAAAATAATTAAATAGGGTAAAAAATGTCTGTAATGTCAGATAAATGGATCAGAGAAATGGCAATAAAACATGCTATGATAGAACCATTTGTAGATACACAACAAAAGCAAGATCAAAAGAAGGGCGGATTAATATCATATGGTTTATCATCATATGGTTATGATGCAAGGGTTGCGGATGAATTTAAGATATTTACTAATGTAGATTCTGCAACTGTTGACCCAAAAGATTTTAATAAATCTAGTTTCGTTGATAGAAAAACGGATGTTTGCATTATCCCTCCAAATAGTTTTGTTTTAGCAAGAACAGTAGAATATTTTAAAATTCCTAGAGATGTATTAGTTATTTGCGTTGGTAAATCAACTTATGCAAGATGTGGAATAATAGTAAATGTTACGCCTCTTGAACCAGAATGGGAAGGACATGTGACTCTTGAGTTTTCTAATACTACTCCGCTTCCTGCTAAAATTTATGCAAATGAAGGTGTTTGCCAATTTATATTCTTAAAAGGCGATCAGATTTGCGAAACTTCATATTCTGACAGAAGTGGGAAATATATGATGCAAACTGGCGTGACCTTACCTAAGGTATAAGTTCTTACTTGCTACATTCTATAGAAAACACTACAATGCGCTTAAGTTTTTAGCTTCAGGAAGTTAAAACTCAGGAAATATATCAGAATATATCATTTTTTATCCGCTAACTTGGAAAATTTATGGAAAAATTAAGTATTAAGGGTGGTAAACCGCTATATGGTGAAATATATATAAGTGGTTCAAAAAATTCGGCTTTACCTATTATGGCAGCAAGCCTTTTAACTGAAGATACCTTAGTATTATCAAATGTCCCTTTTTTAGTTGATGTTACAACAATGAGTAAACTTCTTGTGCAACATGGGGTTGATTTTTGTGTAGATGGCTCAAGTTTTGAAAATAATTGTTCAGGTAAAAGGATATTGTTTAATGCCGCAAATGTGAATAATTTACAGGCTCCTTATGAAATTGTAAGAAAAATGAGAGCGTCGGTTATAGTTTTAGGACCATTACTTGCAAGATTTGGTAGGGCAAAAGTATCCCTTCCTGGTGGATGCGCAATTGGAACAAGGCCTGTTGATTTGCATATTAAGGGCTTAGAAGCAATGGGCGCTAAAATAGAGTTAGAAGAAGGTTATATATGTGCTGAAGCCCCCAATGGTTTGCACGGTGCAGAAATTACCTTTGATAAAGTTTCAGTAGGCGCAACCGAAAATGTAATGATGGCGGCAACGCTCGCAAATGGTATAACAATTATAAATAATGCTGCTAAAGAACCTGAAATAATAGATTTAGGAAATTGTTTGAAAGCAATGGGTGCAGATATTGAAGGGTTAGGTAGCGATAAAATTGTAATTAAAGGTATAAATAAACTAAAAGGTGCTAATTACCGAGTTATATCTGATAGAATTGAAGCAGGTAGTTTTGCTGCAATGGTAGGCGCTACGGGTGGCGAAATTAAATTACAGAATTTTAATATAGATTTATTTCATAATGTACTCGATAAATTTGAAGAAATAGGCGTGAATATTGTTCCTGAAAAAGATGGAATATTAGTTAAAAGAAAAGAAGAAAGGTTAAAAGCCGCAGAAATTATAACTCAACCGCACCCAGGTTTTCCTACCGATCTGCAAGCTCAATTTATGGCAATGACTACAATTGCTGAAGGTGTTTCAACTATTCAAGAAAATATATTTGAAAACAGATTTATGCATGTCCCAGAATTAATAAGAATGGGAGCAAATATAAAATTAAATGGCAATATGGCTTTAATAAAAGGGGTCGAAAGATTAAAAGGTGCACAAGTAATGGCAACGGATTTGCGTGCTTCTATGTCGCTTCTTATCGCTGCACTCTCAACTGATGAAGAAACGATAGTTAATAGAATATATCATATCGATAGAGGATATGAACGCATTGAAGAAAAATTACAAAAATGTGGCGCTGTAATTCAAAGGTTAAAATAAGATGGCAAATAATTTTGTTAGATCTTTCATTATAGATACAAATAATGTTAGAGGAAAAATAGTTAAATTAGATAATGTAATTGATAATATCTTAAAAAGACAAAGCTACCCAGATATAATTTCTAAACTTATAGGTGAATCAATGCTTGCATTAAGCATGATAGGCTATGATCTTAAAACAGATGGAATAATTACATTACAATTTACCACTAATAATATTTTAAAAATATTTGTGGCTGATATTACGGCAAGCATGAATTTAAGAGGTTATGCAGAAATAGCTGAAGAAGCAGATTTTACAAAAAATTATGCTTTTTCTGAAATTATGGGTAAAGGTCAAATTGTAATTACAATTGATCCAGGCGGAGAAAACTCAACTCGTTATCAGGGAATAGTAGAAATTAACGGTAATAGTGTTAGTGAAGTAATCACTAATTATATCATTAATTCAGAGCAAATTAACACTGTAATGAAATTACATGTTGAAAAGGTTAATGGTAACTGGTGTGGTGGTGGTGTTATTATACAAAAAATGCCTAAGCCTTCAAATTCTACATTAGATGAGATTGATGATAATTGGGAAGAGTTAAGAATATTTACAGAAAGTGTAAGCGAAGAGGAATTAGTTAATAGTGAACTTTCTAATGAAGATTTATTAAAAAGACTTTACGGAACACATGATATAGTATTATTTGATAAAAAGGAAATAGGTGATAAATGTCGATGCTCACCGCTTAAAGCTTTAAAAGTTTTAAAATCTTTACCTGAAGAAGAACTTGAAAGTTTAAAAGTTGATGGTAAAGTAGTCATTAAATGTCAATTTTGTAATACAGAGACAGTTTTTGAACATATTTAATTAGTTTAATTTTTAGTGAAAATTTATGGCAAAAGAAGAATTACTTGAATTTGAAGGCGCAGTAGTGGAGCTTTTACCCAATGCATTTAGGGTAAAATTAGATAATGGGCATATTATCATTGCTCATACTTCTGGGAAAATGAGAAAAAATAGAATAAGAATCCTTGCGGGTGATAGGGTGATGGTAGAAATGACACCTTATGATTTATCGAAAGGAAGAATAACAAAAAGACATAAAGATACCGATCAGTAAAAAGAAATGTATTTATCAGCTAAAAGCTTAAAAAAAATTTCAATTTTCCTTATAGGATGTGGCTTTGTTTTTGCTGGTATTATTCAAATTATTTCAATCGCAAGTTTTAGCCCTTTTGATCCTTCATTTAATAATGCAGTTTCATATGATGAAGTGTATAATATTACAGGTAAAATAGGCTCATTTCTTTCTGATAGTGTAATTCAATTATTTGGATTTTCAGGATTATTTTTTGGTATTGTTTTTGCAAGTTGGGGCTTAGCTCTTATAAGAAATAAGCAGAATAATTGGTGGATATTAAAAGTTTTATGTTTCTCTTTTTTAATATTTGCTGTTTCAGCTTTTTTAACTATTCTACCAGTTCCTGAAAATTATATTATGGTGAGTGGTGGTGGATGGTTTGGTCATTTAATTCACACTTATCTTACAAGTTTTGTTGATAACATTACATTTTATTTAATTACCGGGTTTGCAACTTTTGTATTCTTTATTACAGCTTCTGGAATAAAATTTAAGCAAGTTTTAAAATGTGTATTATTTTTATTCTCGTTTATAAGAATAATTTTTGCAAAAATGTTCTTTTCAAAAAATACAAAATCCTTGAACGAAACAATTTATAATGAAGAAAATATTATAGAATTGCCTGAGGAAATTCATAACTTTGAAATTATAGGTGCTAAGGAAAAAACAAAACTTAGCCATAATATAGTTAAAAGAAGAAAAACCGAAACTCCTAAAGCTACAGTTAGTAATGTTAAAAATAATTACTTACTGCCAAAAATTGATTTTCTTTCTAAAGCAGTGCAAGCATCAGTTAAAGTTAGTTCTTCATATCTCCAAGAACAAGTACATTTATTAGAACAAGTATTACAAGATTTTGGGATTAAAGGGCAAATTATTCAAGTTAAACCAGGACCAGTTGTGACTCTTTATGAACTTGAGCCTGCAGCTGGAACTAAATCTTCTAGAATTATAGGCCTTGCAGATGATATTGCTAGATCTATGAGCGCAATGTCAGCTCGTATAGCTGTAATTCCTGGAAAAAATTTAATTGGAATTGAATTACCAAATAATACTCGTGAAACTGTTTATTTAAGAGAATTAGTAGAATCAAATAGCTTTAAAGATTCAACAGTAAAATTACCTATAGCATTAGGTAAAAATATTGGTGGTGAATCGGTAATTGTTGATTTATCTAAAATGCCACATTTGTTAGTTGCAGGTACAACAGGTTCAGGTAAATCTGTGTCAGTAAATACTATGATTTTGTCTTTCCTGTATAAATTATCTCCTGAAGAATGCAAATTCATCATGATCGATCCTAAAATGTTAGAATTATCAGTTTATGATGGTATACCACATTTATTAGCCCCTGTAGTTACAGAGCCGGGTAAGGCAGTAGTTGCATTAAAATGGGTGGTTAAAGAAATGGAAAATCGCTATCGTTTAATGTCGAATGTCGGTGTAAGGAATATTGCGGGATATAATGAAAAAGTCCAAGAAGCTACTAGAGAAAATAAGGTGCTTACACGTAATGTTCAAACAGGTTTTGATACTGAAACAGGTAAACCAATTTTTGAAACTATTGAAATTGAAAACAAGCCTTTACCCTATATTGTGGTAATCGTAGATGAAATGGCAGACTTAATGCTAGTAGCAGGAAAGGATATAGAAGCGTCAATACAAAGGCTTGCTCAAATGGCACGAGCTGCAGGTATTCATTTAATTATGGCTACACAAAGACCTTCTGTCGATGTAATCACAGGCGTTATTAAAGCAAATTTCCCAACTCGAATTAGTTTCCAAGTAACTTCAAAAATTGACAGTAGAACCATTCTTGGTGAACAAGGTGCAGAACAATTACTTGGCATGGGTGATATGTTATACATGTCAGGTGGTGGTAAAATTGTAAGGGTTCATGCTCCATTTGTAAGTGATAACGAAGTGGAAAAAGTAGTTACCTATTTAAAATCACAAAGTAGCCCTACTTATATTGAAGATATTACTAAAGCCGAAGAAGAAGATGAAGAAGGTAGTAACTTTAGTATGGATAGTGGCGATAAATTATACGACGAAGCTGTAGCAATTGTAATTAGAGATAAAAAAGCTTCAACAAGTTATATTCAAAGATGTTTAAAAATTGGTTATAATCGAGCAGCAACTATTATTGAAAGAATGGAAAAAGAAGGTATTATAAGTGCTGCAAATCACGTTGGTAAAAGAGAAATATTAATTCAGGATGGAAGGTAAAATCTTTATGAAAAAATTATTAGAAATATTGTTAATAGTTTTCATAATTTTTCCAGCAGAAGCCAAATCAAAAGGTCACGCTCATGAAATTATCGAGCAAATGAATTATATTGATGAAAAATCAGTTTTATATGGAAAAAATAATACAGGTAGCCCTGATTTAAACCTTCAAGCAAGCATTACAGCTTATCTAAATAACATTAAAACTATGGTTGCAAATTTTATCCAAATCTCACCTGATGGAAGCAGTAGTGAAGGTACTTTTTTTCTAGCAAGACCAGGAAAACTTAGATGGCAATATAATCCTCCAGTACCAATTTTAATTATTGTTAATAATAATAAGCTTATATATTACGATTATGAATTAAATGAAGTAACATATAGTAATACAGATGAAGTTTTAGGTTCCTTTTTAACTGCCGAAAAAATTAATTTTAAGGATCAAAAAGTTACAATCGATAAAACTTTAAAAGCTGACGGTATTATTAGAATGAATGTTTTGCATCCTGAAAAAAAACAAAAAATGACTTTACTCTTTACAGAAAGCCCATTGCAATTAAAAAAGATAGAGTTTTTTGATGATACTGCACAAATAACTTCAGTATCATTTCATGAAGCAAAATATAATGTAGAACTTGATAGAAATTTATTTATACTTAAAAACCCAAGAGTATTTAAAACTAAGTAAAAATTATGAATTTAAATCCATTTTTAGACCTAATAATAACTGTCCTCGATTTATATTCGTATGGATTAATTATTTATATAATTTTAGGTTGGCTGATAAATTTTGATATTATCAATAAATTTAATCCCATTGTGATTAGAATATACATAGGTTTTAATAAGCTCTATGAGCCATTAATGAGAAAAATTAGAAGTATTTTACCTGATTTAGGATCGCTTGATATTTCACCTATTGTAATATTTCTTGCTATACAATTACTTCAAAGTTTAATTTATAATTACTTGTATTACTAACCCATGGCTATATGGTTCTCATTAGTTTTTATAATTATTATTTCAATTATTAGTTATTTTGTTATTAAACATAAAATAATTAAGGAAACTACGCCACAAAGAAAAGCTGCAGCACCTGCAAGATTTTATGGTTATTCTGCAAGTCTCTGGTGTTTAATAGCAGGAATTACTTCAACTGTTTATGCAAAATATTTTACTGGGAACTTTCCAGAAACTATTATTCCATATTTTGGTGTAAATGTTAGCTTTGGAATTCTAGTTTTAATTATTATTTTAATTAGACGAAGCTTTAAAGCAAGGCAGCATGTTGAAGGTTGGGTAAAGCTATTAATTTTTTCTATATCTCTTATAAGTGTCCTAATTACGCTAGGTATAACAGCAATAATTTTCCTACAAACAATTAGCTTTTTAAAATACGTTTCAATTTTTGACTTTTTATTTAGAAGTAATTGGCAGCCGCAAAATTATGAAATGGATATAAAAAATTCATTTGGAATGCTACCTGTATTTTTAGGAACAATTTACATTACTTTTATCTCTCTTATCTTTGCTGCTCCACTTGGTATTTTTTCTGCGATATATGTTAGCGAATTTATGACAAAAAAAATGAGAGCGATAATAAAACCATCTATAGAAATGCTCGCAAGTATACCGAGTGTTGTATATGGTTATTTCGCATCATTTTATATAGGGCCTTTTATTAAGGATATCGCAACATTTTTAGGTTTTTCATCAAGTACAGAAAATGCGCTAGCTGCAGGTTTAATGATTGGAGTAATGATATTACCTTTAATAATGACAATGTCAGATGATGTTATTTCATCGATTCCTAAAGCTCTTAGAGATGCGTCACTCGCACTTGGAGCAACTCACATTGAAACACTTAGAAAAGTGATTTTACCTGCTGCAAAACCTGGAATTATTTGCGCTATTTTAATAGCACTTTCACGTGCTATTGGTGAAACTATGATAGTGACAATGGCTGCAGGATTTAATGCAAAATTAACTTTAAATCCTTTCGATTCTTTAACTACAATTACTGTTCAAATAGTAAGCTTAATGACAGGTGACGAAAATTTTGATAGTCCTAAAACTCTTTCAGCTTTTGGTCTTGCTTCAATATTGTTTATATTTACTGTAACAATAAATTTTATTTCAAATAAAGTAATAGTCGTATATAAAAGGAAATATGGTAATTTCTCGTAAAAGATTTCGGAAAAGACGTAAAAGTGATAAAATTTTTTATCAACTGGCTAAAGGCTCAACCATTTTTTGTATCGCTATTCTGGTTATTATTTTATCTTCGATAATTATTAAAAGTTTTGGAGCTTTTAATTCTTCATATGTTGTAATAGAAACAAAAAAATATCTTAATGATAATAAAGATTTAGATATAGATCATGTATTACTAAATTGCTTTGAAAATCCTGAATTAGCGAGTTTCGTTAAAACTATAATTAGCAAGAGAGAAATTGGGAAGATTAATAATCTTAAAACCACCCGAAAAATTTATTTAAAACTTACTTCTAAATACGACCAATATATTAGAAATAATATAAAAACTCATATAAATGAAAATGATATTACATATATAAACGAACTAGCAAAAAAAGACGCTATTTCAGTTAATTTAAATTTTGATTTTTTTATAAATACAGATTCTCGTGAGCCTGAAAAAGCCGGAGCTTTAGTTGGAATTATTGGCTCTTTAATGACTGTGCTTATTAGTATGATTATAGCAGTTCCAATAGGAATTATTACAGCAATATATTTAGAAGAAATAGCTAAGCGCTCTTGGATTCATGAGCTTATTGAGGTAAATATTGCTAATCTTGCTTCCATTCCTTCAATAATATATGGTATTTTAGGATTATCAATTTTTATAATTATTTTTAATTTGCCAAGATCTTCAAGTTTAATAGCAGGTTTGACTCTTGGACTTATGGTTTTACCTATAATTGTAGTATCAACTCGTCAAGCTTTACGAACAATACCAAATAATATAAGAGATGCGGCTATGGGACTTGGAGCTTCTAAATTACAAACAATTATTCATCATTTAATTCCTTTATCTTTACCAGGTATTATGACAGGAATTATTTTAAGTATTGCAAGAGTTATGGGAGAAGCGGCGCCACTTTTAATGTTAGGAATGGTTGCTTATATGGCTAATATTCCTGAATCGGTGTTCGAGCCTGCAACAGTACTTCCAATTCAAATTTATTTATGGGCCACAAGTATTGAATCAGGTTATATAGAGAAGACCTTTGCAGCAATTTTAATGTTATTAATTATAAGTATCTTTTTAAATTTTATTGCGTTTTGGGTAAGGAAAAAATATGAGCGGATTTGGTAACAAAAAGCAAAGAGTTAAAATTTCAGCGCAGTCATTAAACTTATTTTATAATGACAAACAGTCTTTATTTAATATTAACTTTGAAATATACAGTAATACTGTAACAGCGCTTATTGGCCCCTCTGGTTGTGGGAAGTCTTCATTTTTAAGATGTTTAAATCGTATGAATGACCTTATTGAAGGGTGCAAAGTTTCTGGAATAATAACTATTGATAAGCAAGATATATATAATAAGGATGTTGATGTCGTTCAACTTAGAACAAAAATTGGAATGGTTTTTCAAAAGCCAAACCCTTTTCCTAAAACTATTTATGATAATATAGCTTATGGGCCACGTTTGCATGGAATAGCAAAGAAAAATTCTCAAGAAGAAAAAGAAATTGTAGAACAAAGTTTGGTTCAGGCAGGGCTTTTTAATGAAGTCAAAGATAGATTGATGCAACCTGCGACTTCACTTTCAGGCGGCCAACAACAAAGATTATGTATTGCAAGGACCATAGCGATCCAGCCTGAAGTGATATTAATGGATGAACCATGTTCGGCGCTTGACCCTATTGCTACAGCAAAGATTGAAGCGTTAATAGATGAGTTAAAACAAAAATATACTATAATTATTGTAACTCATTCAATGCAACAAGCGGCGAGGGTATCGGAATACACCGGTTTTTTTAACATGGGATATTTAATTGAGCATGGGGTAACCGAAAATATTTTCACCAACCCTAAATTGGAACAGACCCAAGATTATATTACAGGTAGATTTGGCTGAAAAATCAGATACATATATTAATAATGTATAAATCTTTGCAAAATTCTCTACAAAAATGTCAATAAATTCTTTACTTTTGTTAAAACCATGAATATTATAATTTCATTAAAGTATAACAACAAATTTAATAAAAGGTTAAAATATGGTTACAATTTTAAGAACTGGGTTCCATCCCCTTATGTTAATCGTTGATGACAAGAGTAATTCCTTAACAAGCTTAGAATCAAATATAAAACTCCACGGATTTAATGCTCATTATGAAAGTAATGCGCAAAATGCAATGAAATTTATTAATACAAGTCTTCCAAATATTGTAGTTATTTCTGAAAAAATTAATGAAATTTCTGCAATGGAACTTTGCTATTACGTTAGAAGTATTGATAATTCACATAACATGATTGTTATGATCATTAAATATCCTGGTTCTATGGAAAAAGAAATTTCTCGTGAACAAAATGGCCCAGATGCTTATATTGTATTAGATAAAGATGAAAATGATTTAATTGCAAAAATTAAGTATAATTATGCTTTAAATCGTTCTTTAGAATCAAATAAAGCTTTAAAATATGGTGATATTGAAATGAACCTTAGTTCATACACTGTTACAAGACAAGGAAAATATATTAAGCTTGGTCCAACAGAATTTAAAATTCTCCAATGTTTCCTTGAATATCCAAAAAATATTTTATCACGTGAATTTTTAATGTCATATGTTTGGGGTAAAGTTGATTCAATAGAACCAAGAACTATTGACGTTCACATTAATAGATTAAGAAATGCTCTTAAATTATTTAAAGATGAGCTTCCAATTATTGAAACTATTAGGTCGTTAGGCTACTGTTTACGCAGAAATTTTAACGAATAATCGATTAATTAAGAGAAGTTAATATGTTTTATCATCAAAATAATTCAGTAATAAATTGGTTTAGATTTAAAACTTGGAGTAATAAAGATCACGCATTAATAGTAGATCAAAATTTACAACAAAAAGATCTTTCAAGTGATAATTTAAAAGAGATTCAACTCCATTTAAATCAAATGAATGCAAAATTTCTTAAGAATTATATTGCTACTTCTCAGGTTTTTAGTGAAAGGTCATTAGAATTAATTAAAGAAACAGTTCTTGATCCATCGAAACAAGATTTAATGAAATTTGCAATTGAAAGTGCAAATGCAAACTCTAAACTTTCTTCTGAATTTGAGATAGACATATTAGCTGAATTACT
This sequence comes from Sphingobacteriia bacterium, assembly GCA_017304685.1. Classification (NCBI taxonomy): domain Bacteria; kingdom Pseudomonadati; phylum Bacteroidota; class Sphingobacteriia; species Sphingobacteriia bacterium. Next base: position 370,893 of record JAFKLR010000004.1, read on the forward strand.
TAGAAAACATCAATTTAACTTAGCTGAAAAAGTAATAGGCGATTATTTTACTGAGTTAACTGTCGATAATTATTTTGAATTAGCGCATAAATTTTTCTCAGTAAGAAATATTTCTACTAATGAATTAAAAGCTTTAAATTTTATTTTTGATAAACATGTAAAATCTGAAGAATATGAAAACTATTTAAGTAAACACGTCGGAGAAATTGATTCTATTTCTGAACAATTTAAAGATAAAAGTTTTGCTTTAATTCGTAAAATTGTTCACATGACAGATAAAGACTTCAACTTACCGACAGGTCAATCTTTATCAAATTTATATAATAAACTTTATTATACAGGTCATCAATCTGGTAGAATTGATTGTGAAAAAGGTGAAGAAATTTTACATGATTTGATAGTTTTAAAAAAATATAGCCAAGCTTACCATACAGCGCAAAATTTTGGTGTTATTATTAAAGCTCAAGATTTAAAGCTTATTTATGAAAATAATCAATCTGATAAATATGCTTTAAAGCACTTAAAAGATTTCATTAACGAAAATGTGAAATCACTTGAAATAAATTTTAATAATCAATTTAGTGAATATTCTCCACAAGAGCTTAAAGATAATGTTAAAGAATATAAAGCTGTAAATGCTGAGATTGATGCGAGATTAGAAGAAATTAAAAAAGATGAATTACATGCAAGAGAAGTCGCAGCAGAAGAAAAGGCTTTAAGTCTTAAAGAATATGATATTAAAGTTAGAGAGAAAGAAGTAAGCTTTAAGCAAAAAAATTATGAACATTTAAAGAAAATTGTTTCAAAACTTGAAAAAGAAAATCAAGAATTATCTAAAAAATATAAAGATTCATATAGTGAAGTAAATAAATTAAAAGATTTAAATGCTAAATTATTTGATAGTTTAAAAACACAAAAAGAGCAAGTAGACGCGTACGCTAAGTATCACGATACACAAGTTAAAATGAAAAATATCTATGCACAACAGCCAGCATCTTATAACAACGCTGAAGCTAGTGCTCCACCAATGGATGATGATGCTAACGTATTTCATAATACACAACAATGGAATTAATTATCCATAATGGTATTTTTAAATGAATATATTTTCTAAAATATATTATAGATGTTTTGCTTCTAACATTTCACTAATTGAAAACACTAAAGTTGAATTAAAAGAATTTCCAGAGGATATTAAAGAGGCACCTTTAACCAACTTTGAAAACTTTTATGAATATCTTCAAGACATTAGCCCACGATTTTACCAAAGATGGTTTTCATCTTCTTCTGAAGATAACTTAAGTAAATTATTAAAAGATAAGTTATATAAAGACGAACAATTTAAAAAACATAATTTCGATTTATTAGAAATCGCAGTAAGCAATAAAGAGAACCCTAAAGTTATCAAAATATTATTTGATGGTTTAAAAAGTAATAATAGTCTTACACATACTCAAGCACTTAATTTAGTAAACGCTTCTCTTGAAAAAAATGGCATTAAATACACTTGTAAATTAGTAGAAACAAATGAGCTTTTTATTACTAATAAGTTATTTGAAACGCTTTTAAAAACCTCGGATAAGGAATTTGAAGGATTGTTTAGTAGTGAATTAGATAATAAACTCACAACCTTAAGTGGGCTTGTATTAAAACAAGCTAAAATAATAGCTTATAGAACTGATTATTACTATCATATAGAAAAATATAATAAATCGGCTTATTTAGAAAATTGTAATATATACTTACATAAAATTAAAAGAATAGCTGATCAAGCCTCTAAAAATTTGAGTCAGCATATAAATAAAGATATAGAAAATTTTGAATTTATAAGAGAAGCAGGTTTAAGCCAAAAAGATAACATAAATTTATGTGGCTTTGAGCCTTTAGACTATACTGATGCTGATTTTTTTGATAAGATCCTGAGCATTAAAATCGATCATAATAGTGACTCCTATGACACGCGGTAAACCAAAAGACATAAAACATATAGTTTTATCAGGTAAATTATTCCTTAAATATGTTGACGATCAGGTGTTACCTGAAAACGGAGATGTATTATTTGTTTTAAATAATGATAGTACAAGCGTTTATAAGGGTACTTATTACAGCACTGGCTATGCAGGTTTTTTCAAAATATTTGTTTTTGATGGTAGAATTTGGCAACATTTAATTGAAAATGAATTTTTTGAAAATAAAGAAAATTATTTTTCTAAAAAAGAAAAACCTATAGATGCGTTTTATATTTGTGAAGAAATAATGCGCTCAAAAATAGGCACTTTAGTTTATAAAACTTATAGAGAACATTATACTACATATCTTCATATAATGAATGCTTTTAAAGGCAAAAAAGGCCATATGAAAGTTAAATAAAAATAATTTACGTATATTTTAATTTCTATAAAATATATAGTTCTATTACATTATTTAGGAAAATAGTATGAACAAAACTTCTCGCGTAATTTTACTTATATTTTTAGCTTTTATGGTTACGCTTGGGTTTTTAGCAAAGAATTATGTTGATCCAAAATATTTAAACCAACAAAATGTAAATAAAGAAGTACCTAATTTTAATTTTTTTGATATTACAACTGATAAAATAATACATAAAAATGATTTAATAGGGCAGAAATATATATTGATTTCGTATGCGACCTGGTGCGGATATTGTCATAAGCAACATAAGCTAATTGAACAATTAAAACAAATTTCTAAAGTGAAAATATATGGTGTGTTATGGAATGATACCATTGAAAATGGTTTAGCTCAGATTAAAAATGAAGTTAATCCATATGATGGAAACTTTATTGATAAAAATAACATATTAACGAATTCCTTAGAATTATACGGAGTGCCAAATTTAATTCTAATAGATGAAACTGGTAAAATTAAATTACACTATATGGGTAGCTTAACTAATGCGCTTATTAATAATTATATTCTTCCTATTCTACGGGATAAAAAATAGTATTGGGTTAACTAATATTGAACTTCAAGAAGTTATGCGTACAATTAAGTGTACAACTTGTCAGGGGCAAGCAATATTAGAGTCAGATACTTTAGCTGCAAATAAATTAAAAAAGGAAGTATATTTACTTGCTTCTAAAGGTTATTCCAAACAAGAAATTTTAGAAAATATTAAGAATAATCACGGCAAGGATGTTGTTTTTTTACCAGAAGCGGAACAAAATAATTTTATCATATGGTTATTACCTTTTGTAATTATTAGTTTTGGTTTACTATCATTTTTATACGTAATTAAACAAAGTAGAAATAATGGCTAATTCCTCAAATAATAAAAAAAATACTGACTACACAGCTAAAGATATAGAAGTTTTAGAAGGTTTGGAACCGGTTAGAAAAAGACCTGGAATGTATATTGGTGGTACAGATGAAAATGCGCTTCATCATTTAGTTGCCGAAGTTCTTGATAATGCCATGGACGAAGCTGTTGCAGGTTATGCGAATAAAATTGAGCTTCATTTAAGTAAGGAAGGGTTTGTTACAGTTAAAGATAATGGTAGAGGAATACCTGTTGATCCACATCCAAAATTTCCCAATAAATCAGCATTAGAAGTTATTTTAACAACTCTTCACTCAGGCGGTAAATTTAGTAATAAAGCATATCAAACCGCTGGTGGTTTACATGGTGTTGGTATTTCAGTTGTAAACGCCCTTGCAGATAAATTATTTGTTGAAATTAAAAGAGATAATAAAAAATATACCCAAGAATATTCTCAAGGGCATAAATTAAATGATATTAAAGTTCAAACCTTAGGCTCAAAAGAGAAGGGAACAACAATAAGTTTTCATCCTGATCCTGAAATATTTGGGAAGCAAAATTTTAAAGCTAAAAGATTATATAATTTAGCTAAATCTAAAGCTTATTTATTTAGAGGGGTAGAAATCAGATGGTCATGCGATGAAGAACTTGCAAGCAATGATGTACCTGCAAAAGCCATCTTACATTTTCCAAATGGACTTAAAGATTATTTATTAAATTATATCGAGCCTGAAAAAGCAGTAGGCGGAGCTATTATCGATGGCCTGCTTTCATTCCCTAATTATAACGGTAAAATTGAATGGGCTGTAGCTTGGGGTGAAGCTGAGGAACATTTTGTAAGATCATATTGTAATACAATCACCACCCCTAATGGTGGAACTCATGAACAGGGTTTTAAGCAAGGGATTTTAAAAAGTGTGAAAGCTTATGGTGATATGATAGGTAATAAAAAAACCAGTCAAATTACCGCAGATGATATAGAGCAAGAATGTTCATCTTTAATCTCAGTATTTATTGAAGATCCACAATTCTTAGGTCAAACAAAGGAAAAGTTAGTTAATCCTGAAGTGCATAGAGTAGTTGAAAATACTATTAAGGATTATTTTGATAATTGGTTTAGCTTAAATAAGGTTCAGGCAGTTCAATTGTTAGAATATTTTATTAATCTATCTGATGAAAGATTAAGTAGGAAAAAACAAAAAGAAATTAATAGAAAAACTATTATACAGAAAATCAGGTTACCAGGTAAGTTAGCAGATTGCACTAGAGATATTCCTAAAGGTACCGAGATATTTTTAGTAGAAGGTGATTCTGCGGGTGGATCAGCCAAACAAGCTCGTAATAGAGAAACTCAAGCAGTATTACCTCTTAGAGGAAAAATTCTTAACGTTGCAAGCTCATCTAGGGAAAAAATAATTGCAAATCAGGAAATTAGTGACCTTATCACGGCTTTAGGCTGTGGAATTGGTAACAATTATAAGGAAGAAAATCTAAGATATGAAAAAGTGGTGATAATGACAGATGCGGATGTTGATGGTGCGCATATTGCTTCTTTACTTATGACATTCTTTTTTTTACAAATGCCAAAATTAGTTGAAAATGGGCATTTGTATTTAGCTCAACCTCCTCTTTATAGAATTGTTCATAGTAATAAAACTTATTATGTAAAAAACGATATTGAAAAGGATAAATTAGTAAGTGAATTAAAAAAGAAAAGAGGCGAAATTGAAATAGGGAGATTTAAAGGCTTAGGGGAAATGACGGCGCCTCAGTTAAAAGAAACTACTATGGATATTAAAAACAGAACTATATTAAAGGTTCAATTACCTCTAGATGGCTCTGCAGAAGGATATGTTGAAACCCTTATGGGTAAAAAGCCAGAGCTTAGATATAATTTTATAAAAGAACAGGCTTTAGAGAATATAGATAAGCTTAGAGAAAACTTAGATATTTAATTATAATTTCGACACCATTTTACTACTTGTTTTTACTAAGGATACAGGGAATTTTATAAATTCAGCATTAGAAGCTATTTGCTTTTTGCCATATAAAAGTTCACTTAATAACCTGCAAACGGCTCCATGAGAAACTATTAATACCGGCTCTTGATTTTCAAAGATTTTATTCATTGCTTTTACAATACGATTGCGAAAATTTTGAAATGTTTCTGCTCCTTCAATTTTTGAGCCTTTTTCCCAATTAAATTTCCATTGTAAGTCTTTATAAACTTGCCCTTCTATTATCCCTGAATTAGTTCCTTTTAGATCTTCAACTTCAATTACTTCGCATTTTAAATAATAACTAAGTATTTCAGCAGTTCTTTTTGCACGCAAAAGAGGACTCGTGTATATATATTTAATTCCTAACTTTTGAAATTGTAACATCCTACCAAGAAGATGGGCTTGGGTAATACCAGTAGAATTCAATTGAACATCTTTATGTCCCATGACGCGATTTTCTTTATTCCACTCTGTTTTAGCATGTCTAACAAAATAAAAAGGTTTGTTACTATTTAAAAAAGTGGAAAGTTCTCGTTTTACGTCTTCATCAGCTCTTTTCATTGTAATTCTATTATATATTATTTTAATTCAATAAATATATAAAATTATCATTAAAAAACAATGGGTTAATTGGAAGATTGCAGTTGAAAGGTTTAATTTAAAAGAAATTAAAAATTAATTTTTATTAGAGGAAGATATTTTAGAATTAACCTTATTGATAAGCTCAATTATTTCATCCAAGGTAATAGGGCTTATATTTGATGCTAAAACTTTTTGTTCATATTCCTGATCGGGAGTAGGACAGGTATATAATTGTTTTTTATAAGAGTTATTATTAGTTATAAAATTTTTTAAATATTGTGCATTAACAACTGCATAATCAGCACTTTTATTAATTAAAGATAGAAGGTTGTTTTTATGGCTAGTAGTTAAATGGGTATTATAACGATATCTTAAGTTTTCAGGATCAGAATTAAAATTGGCAAAAGAGTAATGATATCCAAGATAACCTAATATTTTTTTCCCTTTAATATCACATTTTTTTAATGTTTCATTATTTGCTAAAGTTACAAATACTTCTTTATCCTTATTAAAGCTTTTGGAAAAAGTGATATTTTGTATTTTTTGCCATCCCCAATTCTCATTTTCATAAAACATTAAATCAAATTTATTATTTTTTATATCAGTATATCTTCGAACACTTGAGGTTAGAACTAATTTAAAATAATATTTATTTTGAAGTTCATTAAGATTGTTAATTAGATCAATGGTGTAGCCAGTATATTGAGTAGAGCTCTTCTCCAAATATGGTGGGAACTCATACCCACCAACTCGTATAATAATTCTTTTCTCTTCAGCTTTTGCACTTGAAGATTTTATGAAGATAAAAATTATTACTATCAATAGTAACTTAATCTTTAACATGACTTAAATTATTAAAATTTAAACTTATTTATAATATAAGCGTACGCTTCTATACTGTATTAATAAACTAAAATTTTAATCTTGTATTAATATATTAATAAGCTGTGACTATTTTACAACAGTTTTAAATGTTATATAGTTGAATTTTTAAAGATACAGGAGAAGAATGAAATAACTAATTAGCAATTTTATTAAGAGTTTCTTTTAAAGCATCTCTAATTTTTATTAACTCATCTAAATTTGTAATTCTTTCAGAAGGATTGGAAGGTTGTATAGGGTTAAGGGTTATTAAAGCATCATTTTTGAAATCTTTAAAATAACTTTGAGCACCTTTAATAGTAAAACCTTTATCATAAAGAAGGGTTTTAATTTGTTTTAATATATTAATATCAGGGTTTTTATAGTATCTTCTACCCTTAATTTTTACTGGATTAATTTGCTTAAACTGTGTTTCCCAAAACCTTAGTACATGCTGAGGTAAATTAAGAAGAATGGCAACTTCTCCTATAGTTTTATAAGCATTTACGTCTTTTTCAAAATTTGGGCTATCAATTAATTCGTCGTTATCACTAAAGTCCATAATTCTCAGTTTTCATCTTTAAATTTATCTTTAATTTTTTGTTTCAGTTTTTTAGATATCTTAAACTTTACTACATTTCTAGCAGATATTGGGTATTCTTGTAAAGTCTTAGGATTCCTACCTACCCTTGCATTCTTTTCTTTTAGCTGAAAACTACCGAAATTTGTGATATTAATTTTCTCATTATTAGCTAAACTTCTGCAGATTAAATTAATTATTGAGTTTACGATTAATGATGTTTCCGATTCAGAAAAGCCCACTTTCTTATTAAGTGAAGTTGAAAGGTAAGCCCTTGTTACTGTATTCTTATGCATGATAACCCCAAAATATAAAAGTTTATTTTTTAACCTATTTTAAATATTAGCACACGCTCTTAAAAAGTCAATATGGTTAATTTCTTAAAACTTTATATACAAAAATTAATTTTTAGATAAAACGGTCTTTAATTTAAATTAATTCTTAGGTTTATAATATCTAAAAAAATGTAATATGCAACTAAAAATAGTGTATGAGATCGGATAGAATAAACTTTTACGAGAAAAGGCCGGAAAAAATTATCTCTTCAAACTTTTGATTGTACAGACTATTTGCTGTAATTAAGCCTGTAGGTGAGGTGACATTAACTTCAATTAGATTATCTTCAATAAGATCAATACCTGCAAATAGGCAATTATTTTTTTTCAAAAACTTTCCTATTTCGTTACAAATTTCAAGTTGTGATGTAGTAAGAATATGCTTATGAGCAGTTCCCCCCTGAGCAAGATTTGCGATTACTTTTCCTCCTTCAGGTATTCTTTTAAAACATGTAATAATTTTATCAAATGACATTATTACTCTAACATCTCCATCTTCCATTACCGAAGGTAGATATTTTTGAGCGATTACTGGCAGATTACCATATGAAGTTTTATAGTTAACAATCAAATCAGGTAATAAGTGAAAATCAGAAGGGGTTATAAGATTAATTCCTTTTCCTGCATAGGAATATAAAGGCTTTAATATAACTTTTCTTTCTCTAGTTATAAATTCTTCCAATAGTTGTAAGTTATCAGTAATAAGAGTTTTAGGCATTAAATAGCTGAAATATAAAGGAATAATTTTTTCAGGGTTGCTAATCAAAAAGTCAGGGGAGTTGAAAATTTTAGTATGTTTTACACTTTTCATTAAATAGCAGGCAGTTAGATATTCAAAATTGAAAGGAGGATCTTGCCTTATAAGTATAATTTCGAAATCTTCTAACTTAATAACCTCTGAAAATATAAAATTATAAAACGGAGGCTCATTAGTAAAAGCCGTTAAATGAGCCTTAACCCAAACCTTTCCATCTTTAAAAAATAGATCACTGGGTTGGTATGTCCACACTTCAAAATTCTTACTTGAAGCATATTTCGCAATTAAAACTGACGAATCTGAAGAGTAATTTAGACTCGAAGGGTGATCTATTTGTAACCCAAGTTTTTTAATCATCAAAACTATCACCGTCGTAAACGTCAGTTCCAGTTTCTGGATTATATGAATTGTTTAGTGCCTTAAGATCTTTTGTTCTAATAGGCTCAACTTTATCCTGTTTTACTGTATTATTTACTACCGGTGCAGGTTTTCTATTATTAATAGTAGTTTCTTCATTTGATGAAATATTTTCATTCTCACTTTTAACTCTAACGTAACTTACAACTTTTTTAACGTATTTAACTCGTGAGGAAATAGAATTTACTAATTCTAATTCTTCATGACTTCTTGAAATACCTAAAATGTAGACAACCCCTTTAATGGTTTCAATATTATAATTTACTGAGCGAATATTTTGGTTAAAAAGTAATTTGGTTTTTATTTGAGTAGTTATCCAGCTATCTTTGCTATATTCACCAATAGCAAGTTTTCCTTCACTATCTTCAATTAAAATCTCGTTAATAACCTCTTTTACGCCTTTCTGTTGCCAGGAAATTCTTACAGCTTCAACACGATCTTCAGGTGATTTTACGGCACCAGTAAGTAATACTTTACCTTCAGATACCTTAACATTTATATTAGCAAATAAATTATTTATATCTTTTCTTAAAAGATCATTGTGAATTTTAGTACGTATAGCAAAATCATCAATTTGTGTGCCAATAGATTTTTCTTTAGCTAAGGCAAATCCTGTTCCAGCAGCCGAAGTTGCAACTACTTCAACGCAACCGCTTAAAGCTAATAAGTTAAGAATTAATGCTGAAAGTGTAATTAATTTAGTCATAATATGTATACCTAATTATTTTTTAAAACCTTTTTCTTGTCCTTTAAATAGTCTTACTATGTTTTGATAATGTTTAATAATTATTAACGTTGATAGCACAAAACAGAATAATGGTAAATAGTCATTTTTAGAAAAGAAAAAGGCATAAACAGGCGCTAAGCTGCAGGCAATTATCGCAGACAAAGAAGAAATACGACTGAAAGTAAAAGTTAAAGCCCAGCTTAGGATGGTTAAAATCCCTACTATTGGGCTAAAATAAACTATTAATGCGCCGCCAGTTGCAACCCCTTTACCACCTTTAAATTTTAACCAAATAGGGAATATATGACCAAGTACTGCAAAAATTGCGGATGCGTAAAGATTAGGAATACCATGAAAATTAAAATTATTTATTATTTGAATGGCAATAACTCCTTTTGCAGAATCTAATATCCAAGTATAAATAGCTGCTTTTTTACCTAAGCTTCTCATTACATTAGTAGCGCCGATATTACCGGACCCTGTTTTTCTAATATCAATTCCAGCCATTACTTTACTAATAAGAAAACCAAAAGGTATAGAACCAAAAAAATAAGCTATAATATAATTCATCACTTCGCTATGCATGTAAAATTACCTCATGTAAATATATGTACCTGGAGCTTCTTGAATAGCATATTTTTTAATTGTTCTGCTATCAATTTTTTTAATTTTTTGTTTATTAAACTTACATTGCCATTTATTGTAATTTTCCCACCAAGAACTTAAAATGTATTTTGAGTTGTTAAGCCATTCTTCACTATCTGAATAACTAGTTTCATTTGTATAAAAGCCATATTTCTTTCTATTTGGTGGACTAATTACCCCTGCTACATGTCCAGATTCAGCAAGAACGAAAGTAACATTTTTAATATATTCATGAATTTTATAAGCTCCCTGCCATGGAACTATATGATCTTCTTTTGTGGCAAGTTTATAAATTGGTATATCAATTTTTGAGATATCAATAGGAACATTATTAATTTTAAGTACATTAGCTTTAACTAAATTATTATTTAAATACATATTGCGTAAATAAAAGCTATGTACCTTTTTAGGAATTTTAGTTGAATCAGAATTCCAATATAATAAATCGAAAGCAACGGGGGATTTACCAAGTAAATAAGAATTCACAATATTCGACCAAATCATATCATTGGCACGTAGTAGATTAAAAGTCATGCTCATATCATTACTATCATGATACCCTTGAGCTTGCATTTTTTGTTCCATTAATTGGATTTGCTCTTCATCAATAAACGCTCCTAAATCTCCAGGAATAGAAAAATCTACTAATGTAGTAATTAAACAAGCGTTTTTAATACTTTTATCTTTTATTTGTTTTAAGTAAGCAAGAGTGCTAATCGTTAAAGTGCCACCAATACAATAACTAATAAGGCTAATTTGAGGTTGTTTAGTTATATCTTTGACTGCTTCGATATTTGAAATTACTTCATTAACATAATCATCAAAATTTACATCTGCATATGAGCTGTCAGGATTAGCCCAAGAAACTATACATACTTGATGGCCTTGTTCAAGTAACCAGTTAACAAAAGAATTTTTTTCCTGCAAGTCAAGGATATAGTATTTATTTATAAATGGTGGAATAATCAGAATTGGTGTCTCATAAACTTCATTATTTTTAGGCGTATAGACAATTAATTCACTTAATTTACTTCTTTTAATTACATGTCCTTTTGTAGTAGCTAAATTTTCTCCAACTTTAAATGCTGTTTTATCGACAGTAGTAATTTGTAAAGTGTTAGAATTACAAATGTCGTTTTGTAATTTATCTAAACCTAATAATAGATTGTCTGCATTTGAGTCAATAATTTCTCGAAGAACCGCAGGATTTGTATGAATAAAATTAGAAGGAGAAAGCGCATCTAATATTTGGCGTGTAAAAAAATTAATTTTATGTTTTGTTTGAGCATCAAAATTATCATTAGTTGCTATAAGCTTTTGTACCCATTCATTAGTCATCAAATAAACTTGCTTTATATAATTAAAATAAGCATTTTTTTTCCAGGCGGGGTCTTGGAAGCGGTTATCTTTATTTGAACTCTCATATAAGCTATTAGAGTTACTACCATTAATCTTCTCTAGAACATTTTTTATAATATAATTATGGTTATTTACCCATTCTTGCTGACGTTCTGCAAGCATGTCTGGGTTTTGATAAATATCTTGCCAAAATTGGTTAAAAATATTGTAAGGGGTTTGATAGTATGAAGTATTATTCACTGAAAGTTTTCCAAAAAATTCTGACATAATTTTTGGGTAAGCTGACATTATATTAATAATATTTTCACTTAACCTTTCGACAGGCTTTTTATGGGGCACTTTTATACCTTTAGTTGAATTTTATAGGATTTATTAAACTAATTATACAAATGTAAAAAGTATAAATAAAGAAATTTATTACATATTTTGTAATAAATTTCAGGCTATTGAAGATTAAATTAGGTTAAATTTCAGTAAAATGTTGACTTATTATCAACATAAATATATAAGACTTTAAAATAACAAATTTATAAGTTTTCAGGAGTTGCTAATGAAACGTACTTATCAACCAAGTAAACTCGTACGTAAACGTCGTCATGGGTTTAGACAAAGAATGGCTACATTTAATGGTCGTAAAGTTTTAAATGCTAGAAGAGCAAAAGGTCGTAAGAGACTTAGTGCATAAAACTCAACGTTTTAAACTAACAACTTTAAATAAAACTCAAGATTTTCTAAGGCTTAAAAAACATGGCTTTAAAATTAGCAGTAATTTTTTTCTTGTATGCATTGCCGATAATAATTTGTTACATCCTCGTTTAGGAATAATTGCTACTAGAAAATTAGGTGGTGCCGTTGTAAGAAACTTGCTCAAACGACGAATAAGATCTTTTGCGTATGAAACATTTAAAAAAGATCGCTTTCAGTCAATTGATGTATTAGTAATTGCTAGACGTGATTTAGCAAAAGAAAATTATGCTGATATTGTTTCTGAGTTTGAAAATGCAATTATGAATTTTAAAAAGACAAAGTCAAAACATGACAAAAGTTCTTAGCAAAATCTCAATATTTTTAATAAATATATACAAATATCTGCTTTCTCCAGCAATCCCTAAATCATGTCGATTTCTTCCAACATGCTCAGATTATGGAATTGAAGCAATAAATAAACACGGTGCAATTAAAGGTATTGCATTAATAGTTAAAAGAATATTAAGATGTAACCCTCTAGGGGGAAGCGGCTTTGATCCAGTTCCTGATAAAATTGAATTTGAGAGATGATATATGAACGAAATAAGAAAACTTATTACAACCTCAGTAATTGTTTTATTACTCATCGGTGGATGGCAGTTATTTTTTGCAAAGAAAAATAATGATAACCTTTCTAATAAAGCTCAAGAACAGGAAATCAAATTTACAACTCGTGAACATGCAATTCAAAATTCAATCCATGACAGAGTTTTAATTAATACAAATAAATTTTCTGGCTCTATAAATCTTAGAGGAGCTGTATTTGATGATTTAATTTTAAAAGAATTTGATGAAAGCATTGAAAAAAATAGTAAAAAAGTTGAATTACTAAACCCTATTAATACTGAAAATGCGCATTATATTCATTTAGGTTGGCTATCAACTGAAAATAGCATTAAGGTTCCTGATAACCATGCTATTTGGAGAACAGATAATAAAACTTTAGCCGTAAATCATCCTGTAGTTTTAAGCTGGGAAAATGGTCAAGGTGTGACATTTAATACTAGAATTGAAATTGATGAAAACTACATGTTTTCAATTACTCATTCAGTACATAATAATATGAATAAACCCTTAACTATAATTCCATATGGTTTAATCTCAAAAATAGAAAAAAATGTTGGCGATTCCACCTCAATTTTACATGAAGGTCCATTAGGTGTTTTTGATGGTATTTTACAAGAAGTTAGCTTCAAAAATATGAAAGATGAAATTAAAAATGATTATAAAGATAATAAAACCGGTTGGTTAGGCCTTACAGATAAATATTGGCTTTCAAGTATTGTTCCAGATAGTCGTTATACCTTTAATGCAAGTTTCCTATATAAGCAAATTAATCAATTAGATAGATTCCAAGTAGATTTTATTGGACAAAGATTAACAGTTCCACAAGACGGTAAACTTACTTATAATCTCCATTTATTTACTGGCGCAAAGAAAATTGATTTATTAGATCAATACGAAAAAACTTATAACATTGATAATTTCGATAGAGCGATTGATTTTGGTTGGTTATATTTCTTAACTAAACCTATGTCTATAATATTAAATTTTATCAATAGTTACTCACATAATTTTGGAATAGCTATCCTACTTTTAACAGTTATTATTAAACTTATTATGTTACCGCTTGCTAATAAGTCTTACACCTCAATAACTAAAATGAAAGAATTAACTCCTGTAATTAATAGGTTAAAAGAAAGATATAAAGATGATAAATTACGTTTTAACTATGAATTAATGCAACTTTATAAGCGTGAAAAAATTAATCCATTATCAGGTTGTTTACCTCTTTTAGTGCAGATTCCTGTATTCTTTGCTTTATATAAAGTTTTATATATAAGTATTGAATCAAGACATGCCCCATTCTTTGGATGGATCAAAGATTTATCAGCACCTGACCCAACATCAATATTTAATGTATTTGGACTCGCTCCATGGGATGCGCCATCATTTTTAACAATTGGTGCATGGCCAATAATTATGGGCATAACCATGTATTTACAACAAAAAATGAATCCAGAGCCAACTGATCCGGTTCAAGCACAAATGATGAAATTTATGCCAGTAATTTTTGTTGTAATGTTCTATAAATTCCCAGCAGGATTAGTAATTTATTGGGCATGGAATAACATTCTTTCTATTCTTCAACAATGGTTTGTACAGAAAAGAGTAGTAAAAGAAATGCGTAGATTTTAATTAAAGTAATAAAACAGTGTCAGCAGATTTTATAAAAAAATTATTTACTACAAGCGCTGAGTTTGTTGCAGGAGCTGCTACAATTGAGCAAATACCGTCTTTAGGTAATTTACCTGAATTTGCTTTTGTTGGTAGATCAAATGTAGGAAAATCTAGTATGATAAATGCCTTAGTGGGCAGAAATGGTTTAGTACGTGTTTCTGTAAAACCGGGGTGTACAAGACAACTTAATTTCTTTAAAATCTCTGAAAAATTTGTTTTAGTGGATTTGCCTGGATATGGATTTGCCAAACTTCCAAAATCTCAAATGGAAAATTGGAATTCTTTAATTATCAAATACTTAAAAGGTAGAAGAGAGTTAAAAAGAATTTATATGTTAGTTGACCCTAAGGTTGGTTTAAAAGAATCTGACCTACAAGTAGCAAAAATACTAGATGATTCTGGAATTTCGTATAGAATAGTACTAACAAAGATCGATAAATGTAGTAAAGAAGAATTAGCAAAAACTGAAAATTTCATCAAAGGTCAAATGGATAAACATGCGGCAATGTATCCAGAATTAATTGCTACAAGCATAAAACTTATAAATACAATATCGGAGTTCCGACATGAGATTATTACAAACATCAAACTCTAATATAAGTGAAATAAATAAAGAAAAGAATAAAAATTCATATCATTTCGAGTTTGATATTTTAAGTGAAGCTATCCCTTATATTAAGCTTTATGAAGGGCAAACTATGGTAATTTGCTTTGATGAATTACTGTTAGATGATTATGTAAAAATGACTTCATTCGCCCAAGATATTGTTCTACTTAAAAATGCAGGAATAAATCCAATAATTATTCATGATGCAAGTCATAATATTATAAGATACTTAGATAAATTTAATATTGAATATGCACTAAATGAGGAAAATGAAGTTGATGTAAATACTACTAATATAGATTTAGTAGAAATGGTATGTCATTTAGTAAATAAAAGAATAGTATCTCATATAAATAATGCTGGAGGACTTGCTATTGGTATTTCAGGAAAAGATGGAAAATTAATAGAAGCGCGTAAAATAAAAACTACGACTAAAAAATTAAATGATGTTCAAACATTATTTAATGCAAATTTGGAAGGTGTTCCGGTAATGATAAACCCTGATATCTTATCAAATTTTGATGAATCAGAATTTATCCCTATAATTTCCAGTATAGGTTTTAATGATAATTGTGCAGCTTTATATTTAAATCCTGAAGATGTTGCTTCAATGGTAGCCTCATCGCTTGCAGCATGTAAAATTATAATTATGATGGAAGAAGATATATTTCTTGATGAAGAAGGAAAAATTATTGAAGAAATTTCTTCAATTCAGGCAAAATTAAATATGGGTAAGTCATTTAAGAATCACGCAATTAATAAAATTAAATCTGCTTTAGCAGCTATCGATAATTATACTGAATCAGCACACTTCGTTAATTCAAATGTCGAACATGGGCTTATTTTTGAAATTTTATCTGATAACAGACCAGGAACAATGATTTATCCGGTTAGTATTTAATTTAAAGTTTGTAATTTGCTTATTTAGCTAAAATAATAAATTTATTAATAAATTATGATTTACATGCAATTCATTTTAAAATAAAGTGAATTATGAATGTGGGGTTATTGTTACCTTATAAAGAATTTTTATGTTATGAAGTTTTAAGTAATATTAAAGGATAAAATGAATAACTTTGACTATCGAGACAAGTCAATAATGATAATCATTTCCTCGCCGTCTGGAGCAGGAAAAACCACATTATGTAAATTGCTACTCGCAAATGACCCTAAAATGAGGCTTTCTGTATCTGTGACAACTCGCCCTAAGCGTTTGTCAGAAACTGAAGGGGTAGATTACTATTTTATTTCTGAATCAGATTTTCAATTATTAATCGATAGCGATGAGCTTTTAGAATATGCTAAAGTATTTGATTATCATTATGGTACTCAAAAACAAGTTGTTCAAAAAATGCTGGATCAAGGTTACGATGTAATTTTCGATGTTGATTGGCAAGGGGCACTACAACTTTATAATTATTGTCGTGAAGATATAGTTAGTATTTTTATCTTACCACCGTCATTAACGGAATTAGAAAATAGGCTAAAAAAAAGAGCGCAAGATTCTGAAGAAGTAGTACAAAAAAGAATGAAAAAAGCTAAAGGTGAAATTAGCCATTATAAAGAATATGATTATGTAATTATTAATCATGACATCAATGAAAGTTTAAGATTATTGCAGGAAATAATTACTGTAGAAAGATCAAAAAGAGTAAGGTTAAACAAATTAGATGAATTTGTTGAAGAATTATTAGAAGCATGAATAACCTACTTCAAATTTCTATGTTTACGCTTTCGTTAATAAGCTTTCTTGCAGGCTTATTTATAGCTCCTTTCTTTGGAATAGTTTCACTTTTTGCGTTATTAAAAATTCGTTCAAAAATTATTTTTAAAGAGTTTTTTTTAAATAAGAATTTACAAATTATTTTTATTTTGCTTACTTATACGCTTTTATCAATTTTTATTTTATTCACAAATAAAAGCAGCTATTTTACCCTTTCGACTATTTTGCTTATTCAATTTGGGTATTTCATATTAGATAAATTGATAAATCAAAATAAAGTTTTTTTAAAAGATCAACTATTTAAACCATTAATTTTAGCTGTTTTAGTTGCAATTGTTATAATGTTTTTTGAAGTTTTGACTCAAGGGCTATTATTTAGAACAATAAGAATTGATATTTTTAAAAGTAAGAATTACGGCTGGTTTTTATCTGATTTAAATAGAGGAATAAGTTTTATAAATCTTCTTCTTTGGCCGATCGTATTTTTTATATCTGAAAATTACAATAAAAAAATTGCTGTTACTTTTTATATTATTGTGACTACCATCACTCTAAGTTTAGATTCAATGGCAAGTGGTCTGGCAGTAATTTTGTCTTCAATTATATTTGTTATTATACGATACTTACCTAATCTTTATAATATTTTTAGATATTTAACCTTAAGCTCTATATTTTTAATTCCGCTATTATATTATTATATAGATAAAAATTATGTACTAAATAATTTTCATTTACCTGCTTCAGCTGAACATAGAGTTTATATTTGGGATTACGTTAGTAACTTAATATTCAATAATTATTTCCATACAATTTTTGGTTATGGTTTTAATGTATCTAGATTTTGGGAAGCTGACATTTCAACTTTTCATCCCTTATTTGGCTCTTCTTTACCTCTTCATCCACATAGTAATATTTTACAAATTGCTTTTGAATTAGGTTACGTTGGGCTAGTATTTTATGCTCTTATTGTTAATAAAGTTTTAAAGCCATTTATAAAGGAAAAGGGTAAAGTAAAATCATATATAGCAGCAGCCTTTTCAAATTATTTTGTTATTGCAAACATATCATATGGGCTTTGGCAACAATGGTGGCTAGCAAGTATTATTTTTGCGATTCTTTTAACTAAGATTGTATTACTTCATAAAGAAAATTAAAGGCTTTTTAGAATATAAATAATTTGTTTAGTTGAAAATTCTAATTTAAAATTTACTTATAATTCAATTCAATGGAGATGCTTATGAGTAAATCTTCCGATATTCAACAAATCGAATTCACAATAGAAAATTTAGAAAAAATAAAAAAGGGTGAGATTAAGGGTAAAATATATTTTACTTACCCAAAAGCGCTTAAACTATTAGAAGATAATATTCTTACTTATTTTTATGAAGCGTTTAAGGATAATGAAACTATTACAGAACTTAGTATACCAGAAGAGTTAATTTTCGATGTACAGTTAATAAATCAACAAAATCTTGAGTTGCTTTTTAAAATTTTTGAAACAAATAAAACTATAACTAAATTTAACCCTCAGTTTTCTTTAAATCATATTGGTTTAAAGTATCTTACTGAATTTGCTAAAAACAATACTACCTTAAAAGATTTAGAGATAGGAATTGCATTTGGAATTTGGTACTCAGATCCTAATCAAGAAAAAGAAGAAAGAGAAAAACAACTAGAAACAATAAATTTATTTAATACCTATCTTAAAGAAAATAAAACATTAGAAAATTTAAAGCTTTTTTATGTGGGCATTCAAAGTAATCATGCTGAAATTTTAATAGATGGGCTTAGAGAAAATAAATATATAAAAAATCTAACATTTGATGAAATTGGTGGCGATACAAAAACAGATTTATTATTTGTTAAATTTCTTAAAGAAAAGAAATATCAAAACTTTCTTGAGTTGACTATATATAATGATACTGAATACCTTGAAGAAGTTTTACAAATACTTAAAAAGGATACGGAATTTTCTCTCGCATTACATTTTGCAGGGGATACATTTCACATTAATCCAGATAAATATCTTGATTCTGAAAAATGTAAAATAATAAGCGCATATGTATCTAATAATACATTTTTAAAAGAATTATCATTTGAAAATTATTTGCTTACTGATGAAAATTTGCAAATTCTAGCGACAGGTTTAAAAAATAATAACAGTTTGAGTAGTTTTAGTATTAGTTCAAATGATATTTATAATAAACCAACCACGATTACTGAAAAGGGCTTAAAACCAATATTAGATGCTTTAAATCAAAATAATAATTTAAGCAGCCTATATTTAAATGACAAAGATTTTTCAGAAGAAGAAATTAAATGTGTAATTAATTTTCTAGAAAATAAACCGCGAATAAAAGCAGTAGGTTTAGCAATCCGTAATCCTAATAAAACTAATGTTGGTTTTATAAAGGCATTTTTACAAAATAATACTTCAATAATTAGCTTTAATATGGGCAATTCTATAGTTAATAATTTAGAATTATTTAAAGAGTTTTGTGAAGTTTTAAAAACTAATAAAACGCTTACAGCACTTGGTATATTTAACAGTCAAAATACTACTTGTGAAGTCAGGAAAATTTTATGGGAAGCTATAAAAAATAATGATGTAATTCAATATATTGATTATGAAACCGGGTGTTATCCGGAAGATATAAGAAGCCAAGAACTTAATAAAAAAATTGAAGAAAAACTTGAAAGTAACAGAAAATGGGCATTATCTTATAGTACTTTAGTAGAAAACCCATATATTAATACCCATAATATTTTTACAGCAAAAGCAATAGAAGAAAATGTAGAAATTACACTTCAAACACCTTCTATTTTATCAAATGTTGTTTATGCACCTGTAACTTTAGTAAAAGGAGTAGGGAATTTACTATTAGGCGCAGGTAACTTATTATTAGCACCTGTATGGTATTTTACTAATAATTCTATAGAAGAAAAATATACTAAAAACATTCCAGTAATGGAAAATAATAATGCGATAAATGATTTAAATTATAGAGTTGAAAGAGACAAAGAAAAAACTATAGCGCTTACAATGGAAGAATCTCGTTAATAGATTTTTATCTGATGTAATTATCTTTTTTAGGAAGATAATTACATTTTCATTATCCCAGAATTTAATAAAGGAAAAATTGACAATAATATTATAACTAAGTTAAAATATTAATTTAATATAAAAGTTCTAATGAAATGAATCTTTCTTTATCAACTCTTTTTAATAAAACAAAAAATACAGCCTTTCGTTTTCCTATTGCTTTTTGCTTTGCAGTTATAATTAGCATTATTTCATTTACATCAATAAACTTACTTGCAACGGAAATTGTAAAAGATAAAAATATATTATTAATTAACATTGTAACAAAAGTTTTATTTGAATTTTTTATACTAATTTCCGGAATATTATTATTTACTCTTTCAAAAATATATACGGAAAGTAAAAAAAGAAATTCCTCTATTATTATTTATATTATTCCTAGCATAATTTTCTTTATTATTTTTTATTATTTTAAATTACTTAATATATTTTCACTTACATTAAGTTTTATTTTAATTTTTTTTGGGTTAAGACATTTAATTAAATTAATTCCATATCTTGACGAGCAATATGCTCCTACTAATTATTGGATGTTTAAAAATAAAATTAGAGAAAATACTTTAAATGTATTTAAATCAGTTATCCTCTTAATAACGTTTGTAATTATAATTAATATAATTTGCAGTCACTTGTTAAAATTCTCTTTGTTATCACATGCAACGTTACTAAAGTTCACATGTTTTTGCCAATTTGGCCTTTTTAATATATTGTGGCTCGCTGGCGTCCCAAACAAATTTGATGAAGAGCCAAATAAAGAAGATTATAAATTATACTCTACTTTGTTTGCCTCAAATTTATATATAATTATACCGGCTATTTTAGTTTTATTATTTCTTTTAAATATATATTTACTCAAAATTTTATTTATTAAAACAATTACTAACAGTACTTCAGATAATTATTGGATATCAATATATACGATCTTAACTGGACTTATTGGTATGCAAGTATTCAATAGTTATGAAATTTTACAAAAAAATGTTTCTAGATATATAAAAACTTTTAAATTTTTATTTCCTATATTTTATATTCTTCCGTTAGGATATTGTATTTACAAAATAGGTAATGAATTTAATACCCAGGGTATTACATTTTTTGAATATATTAAGGCTTTAATTCTAATATCTTTAATTTATCCAATTGTACTCTTATTAATTCAAAAAGAGAAAGATACATATAAGAAATACATGTTATTTTTTAGTATAATATTGCTACTTGGATCTTTTGGTCCTTGGGGTGTTAATAAGCTTCCAGTTTATAGTAAATTTACGGCATTAGAAACAATTCTTGTAAAAAATCGAATTTTAGAAAATGGTGTTATTAATAAAGATTATAAAAATGAAATCACCTTACCTGATAAAGCATTAGTAAGAGAAAAATTAAGGTATTTAATTCAGTTTGATAGTATTGAATTAATCAAACCTTGGTTTAAGAATATGCCAGAAAGTGTAATAAATCAGTATAAAACTTCTGAAGTTTTGTCATTGAATAAAAATTTATTTGAAGTTTTATTTGTAGGAAATGAAAATTTAATAGAAAATATCTTAAAAGATATTGGGATCTCTGAACCAACACAAAATAAAAATAACAAATCACAATCCTCTTCTGGAGGATATGCAGGTATATTACCAGAAGATTATACAGTATACATAACAGGTGAAGGAAATATTATGAATATTTATCCTGTGCCTAATTCTAAAAAAGTTATTTTTCCTACAAAAAATCATTACCAAGGTATTGATGGCTGTTATATGGAATGTTATTCAAATAAAAAGCAAAATGCAGTGTATTCAGTTGCAAAAGATCTATATGTAATAGGGCAAGTAAGGATAAAAGGTAAGTATAACCAATTTCTTGTTTGTAATCCTAATGGCAATATTAAAGAGTCATTTAAACTTTGTGAGAAATATTTTCCTGAAAGTTGTAAAAATAATTACTGCAAACCATAAAGGTCAGATATTAAGCTTATTATTATAAAGACACTTTTATTCAGCTTTACTTTTAACAAGTCTTGTATACATTCCGCTTAAATTATTTACAGCATATATCCACAGTATAACTATTATAAAAGCAATAATAGCAATTGAGAAGGTCATACCAAAGGTTAATGCGCTTGGGAAGAACCATAATAAAAATGATTGTATAGCAGCTCCGGTTGTATCTGAAAGCCTCATACCCACTACGTCTACTGCTGCTTTACCTTTAGTTTTAATATCTTCATCAGCTGCAATAAAGGCCATTTCTTTTGTTGAATCAAAAAGGGCATATTTATTTGCTTTCATTAAAATTACTTGACACATACCAATAATTACAATTAATTTACTAGCGCTAATGCCAAAATTTTCATACGCCCATGGTTCAAGTGCATCTTTATTTAATAAAGCTAAAAAGAAAAAGAAACTGGTTACTGCAATTACAATCGGTGTTGCAAGAGCTGCTGCTCTCCAACTAAATCTTCTAAGAATTTGACTACTAAATAACATAATTATAATTGATGAATAACCCATGTATTGAGTAAATCCACCAAAGAATTTTGCATAGCTATTTTGATCGCTATAAACCTCACGGATATTAGCTTTCCACTGAATTTCTATCATATTATTAATAGTGCCATATGCCACAACCATTAAGAATATATAAAGTAAATAAGGGGAGCTCATAATAACTTTTAAGCTTTTAAATACGGAGATATTACTTTTTGGCGGAAGCTGACGTTTATGAGAAGCAAGTAACTTGTTGGCTATAAAATAAATGACTATGTTAAATATAATTGCGCCGATTACTACGCCAAGATTATATACGATGACATTTTTAGCGTGTTTTGCACTATCTTTCACAACTGAACCTGCTAAAATTAAAGCAAAATTTCCAAGCAATGCAAGAGTTGGGTAAATTCTTCTCGCTTCTTCAGAAGTTGTAATTCTATTTGCAAATTGCCAAAACATTAAAACTGTAACAGTAGGGCCCCATAACTCTACTAAAATACCGAAAAGAGCAAATGTCCATTTTCCATAAATTTTAATTAACCATTTTAGCTTAGGATTTAAGGCTACTAAATTTTCTATATGTTCTGGATCAGGATGTAAATGATGAATATTTGGGTAAATTAAAAAGCAATATGCGACGAAAAATGTTAGGAAAAAGAATTTGATAATATAAAATATTTTTTCACTAGGAATAATATTACTAATTTTAGTGTAAACGAGGGTAAATAAAATAGCGAAAGGTAAAACTAAGTATAAATCAATAAAGCTTAAAGCTTCAGCTCCAATATTTGGAACAATAATTGTATCTTTTAAAGATCTGAGTGTAGCATGGATATAAAGAATACCGAACATCAAGATACTCAGTAAGAAAAACTTTTTTAATTCATTTTTTTTTACTGGAAAAATAAATTCAAATATGGCTTTAAGCGGGTCTAAAACTAGGTTCATAGTTAATTCTTACTAAGTTGGTTATTTTTAAAATTTGCAAAATGATAGTTAAATTCAGCGCCAAATATTAATATTATATTATTAATATAGAAAAAAATCAATGTAACAATGATTCCTTCTAAACTTCCATAAATTAGATTTACTTGTCTAAAATTACTAATATAAGCAGAAAGTAAGCTACCCGATATTGACCATAATAAAGAAGTAATACAAGCTCCAGGTAAAACCGTGGTAAGTCTTTGCTTAATATTTGGTAGGAAGTAATATATACTACCAATGAAGATAAGTAAAACTAAAAATATCGCTAAATTCCTTAAGTAATAAACTGAAGGGGATATGTTAATATTTAAGTCTAAAAATTTCGAAATATCATTAATAAGCGGAGGTAGAAATATTAAGCAAAATATAATAAACATTAAAATTACAACGAAGCATAGAAATTGGAATATGCTTAACATACGTCGTAAAATATACGCAGGCGGGGAATTAACTCGATAAGCTCGATTTAAAATAGTTCTAAGCCCTTCAAATGATGAGGAAGCAGTCCAAATTGCACCTAAAATAGCTATGCTAACAATACTTTCTGGTGGTCCAAAAATAATTTCATCAATTCGTGGTTTTAAAAAATTTAGTACATGAATAGGTAAGTTACTGAATAAAAATTCAATAAATCTTTCACCTATCGCAAGTTCACCGATGAAACCTGCAATTGATATTAATAAAACTAAGAATGGAAAAATAGCTAAAATAAATATAAAGCTTAAATAGCCCGCATGTTCAATGCCGTCATGATCTATAACGTCAATTAAGGCATTGGCACTGGATCTATAAAATCTCTTTATATTCATTAATTACAACCAATTTAATTTCTTAATTATATCAACATTTTCATTTTGATAAAGTATCTTATATATAGATTCTATAATTGGTAATGATAGCTCATGTTTCCTAATAAGTTCATATATTGGCTTAGCTGACATATAACCTTCGGTTAGCAAATTTTTAAATTCTAAAATCTCTTTTACGCTTTTATCTTTATTAGCTACTATTTCTCTGCCTAAAGAATTATTTCTAGATTTTTGACTTATACATGTAAGGATAGTATCCCCTAATCCTGCAGGACTAAAAGCTGTTTTTGCTTTTCCACCTAAAGCTAAATTTAGTTCATTAACTTCTTCGAAAGCGCTATTTAAAAAAGCGGCAAATCCGTTATCACCAATTTCTAATCCTCTGACTATTCCACAACCAATAGCTAATATATTTTTACAGGCACCGAAAATTTGTGCGCCAATAATATCTTCAGAAAAATGGAATTTAAAATTATCTGAAGAAGATTGATCGGCAAATTCTTTAAAAATTACATGTCTACTTGCAATTAAGGTGTTTGTAGGAAGGTCTTTAACAATTTCGTGAGCAAGGTTAGGTCCTGAAAGAACTGCAATATTTGCATTAGGAAACATTTCCTCTACAACTTCATGCATAAATTTTAAAGATGAATTTTCAATTCCTTTGGCGCAAATAATTAAATTTTTACCATCAAGCTCAAAACCATCCATCAAAACTTCTCTTAAATTTTGAGAAGGAATGGTTAGAAAAATGAAATCACTATTAAAATTATTAAATTTAGTTTTATTGGTTGTTGCATAACCTAAAATTAACCTATGACTAGGTGGAAGAGGTAAGTACTTTGAATTTTCTTGACTATTTATGTCGTCAGCTACTTGCTGATTACGCGTCCACATTATAACGTTTTCTTCACCAAAGTAAGCCGAGTAATAATATGAAAGCGCAGTTCCCCAAGCTCCCGCTCCAATAATACCTATCTTCATATCTTTTTTAAACTAAATGAAATTACTTCTTTATCACTCTCGAGTTTATGTTTTCCTTCTTCATTTGTAAAAGAAAGTTTTGAAAGAGTTTGTTCTTCAATATAACTAATAAAATTTTGAGTGCTAGTTTTAAAGTTTTCTGAAGCCTCAATTGAAATATCAACTCTATCACTTATTTCAAAGCCATCATCTTTCCTTGCTTGTTGAATTGCTCTTACTAAATCTCTGGCTAAACCTTCATTATATAATTCTTCCGAAATATTAAGATCAAGAATAACAACTGCATCTTGTGATGATAAGCTTTCAGTATTTTTTGGATCTTTTGGTTGCAATAAAAGAGTAAATTCTTCTTTTTGAAGCGTTTTACCTGCAACTGCTATTGTGCCATCATTATTTTTTTGCCAATTGTCTTGCTTAACTTCCTTGGTAATATCTTTAATAAGTTCTGGCATTCTTTTACCAAGTAATGGGAAATTAAGCTGTAGTTTGAAATTTACAAATTCATTTACTACATCAGTAAATTTCACTTCTTTCACATTAAGCTCGTCTTTAATTAATTCAATTAAATCATTTATGGTAACGCTTTTACCAGCTACAGTTAAGGTTTGAAGTGGTTGACGAACACGTATGTTATTATTATTTCTAACGGAATGCGCGGAAGTACAAATATCACGTACTCTATCCATTTCAACTACAAGATTTTCTTCTTGTGGGAATATATTATAATCAGGAAAATCAGTTAAATGTATACTTTGATTATAATCACTCATATCAAATTTATTTAAACCTAAATAAATGGCTTCACTTAAAAGTGGTAAAAGTGGAGCAGAAATTTTAGCCATGGTTATTAAAACTGTGAAAAGTGTATCATAAGCTAATTGCTTATCTTCATCATAGCCACTACGCCAGAACCTCGGACGGTTTCTTCTAATGTACCAATTATTTAAAATTTCATAGAAATCTTCAATAGATTTAGTTGCCGTGATTGTATCAAATTTATCTAAACTTTCGGTAACTATTTTAACAACGTTTCTAAGTTTGGCTAAAATATATCTATCAAGTGCATCTTTACTATTTGTTATTATTTTAGCGTCAATTTTGTCGGCATTCGCATAAAGAGTGAAGAAATGGTAAGAGTTCCAAATTGGCTTAATTGCAAGCCTTTGAACGTCTTTTAACATTGTTCCATCTTTATCTATAAGAAGTTCTAATCCTCTCATTACAGGAGAAGATATCATAAGCCATCTTAAAGTGTCGGCACCAAAATTTTTAAAAATATCTTTTGGATCTGCGTAGTTATTTAAACGCTTAGATAATTTTTGTCCTTTCTCATCTAAAATTACGCCGTGGCATATACAATTTAGGAAAGGTGGTCTATCAAAAAGTGCAGTTGAAAGAACCATTAAAGTATAGAACCAACCACGAGTTTGTGCGGTGTATTCTACGATAAAATCTGCTGGAAAATGATTTTCAAACCATTCTTTATTTTCAAATGGGTAATGCACTTGTGCATAAGGCATTGAGCCGCTTTCAAACCAGCAATCGAATACATCTTCAACTCGACGCATTGTTGATTTACCTGTTGGATCATCAGGATTTGGACGAGTTAATTCATCGATAAAAGGTTTATGTAAATCTTTTACTTTTACCCCAAAATCTTTTTCAAGTTCTTCAATTGAACCATAAACATCAATACGTGGATATTTAGGATCATCTGATTTCCAAACCGGAATTGGTGTTCCCCAAAAACGATTACGGCTAATTGACCAGTCTCTTGCATTTGCAAGCCAATTACCGAATAACCCATTTTTTATATGATCAGGAATCCAAGTAATTTGTTGGTTTAATTCCACCATTCTATCTTTAAATTTAGTTACTTCTACATAGAAAGAAGGCACTGCTTTATATATAAGAGGAGTATCAGTACGCCAGCAATGTGGGTAATTATGAATAAATTGTTCTGTTTTAAGCCAAAAACCTTTTAGCTTTAATGCTTTAATTACTTCATCAATAGCATCAAAAACCTGCAAGCCTTCAAAATCTGAAACTTCTTTTGTAAATTTACCTTGGCTATCAACCGGACAAACAAGCGTAATACCTTCTTTTTCACAAATTATTTGGTCATCTTCACCAAAACCTGGAGCTAAGTGAACAGCGCCTGTTCCATCACCTTCTGTTACAAAATCACCTAATAAAATTCTAAAGCTATTTGGATGATCTTTAAAATAATCAAAAAGTGGAATGTAAGTTATATTTTTTAATTCACTACCTTTAAAGCTCTTAATTATTTTTGGCTCTTCACCTAATTCTTTTTTATATTGCGAAAATGAACTTGTAGCGATAATTATAACTTTACTATCAAATTCAATTGCAGAATATTCAATTTCTGCCCCAACTGCTATTGCAAGGTTAGATGGTAAGGTCCAAGGTGTTGTGGTCCAAGCTGCTAAATAAACATCTTCTGAAATATCACTTAATGATTCTGGTTTTTCTTTTAATTTGAAAAGTACTGTTGCCGATTTATCAGCTCTTTCTCTATAGGAATTATCTAATCTTGTTTCAAAATTTGAAAGAGGGGTTTCGCATGCCCAGGAATAAGGCATTACTCTCATTGATTCATATACTAAGCCTTTATTATAAAGTTGCTTAAATGCCCATAAAACTGACTCCATGAAATTTGTATCCATAGTTTTATAGTCATTTTCAAAATCAACCCAACGAGCCTGGCGGTTTACATAATCTTGCCATTCATTTCTGTATTTAAGGACTGAATTTCGGCAATGATCGTTGAATTTATCAATGCCAAAATTCATAATTGCAGCACGTCCGCTTAAACTTAATTCTTTCTCAGCGCCCATTTCTGCAGGAAGGCCATGGCAGTCCCAGCCAAATTTTCTATTTACTTTTTTGCCCTTCATAGTTTGGTAACGAGGGATAGTATCTTTTACAAATCCTGTAAGTAAATGACCATAATGTGGAAGACCATTAGCGAAAGGTGGGCCATCATAAAAAACAAATTCATTTTTTTTACCATCAATTTTTGATGGTCTTTCTTCTACTGATTTTTCAAAAACTTTATGTTCTTTCCAATAAGAAAGAACTCTTTCTTCAACTTCACTAAAATTAGGACTCGAGCTGACTTTAGGATATCCACTCATTTATTTACTCACGTGTTTCCAGGATTATTGATATTTGCACTTATATTACGTTTTAGCGTCTTTATGTCAAGGATTAGGTAGAGAAAATATTAATGTAATAAGATGGTATAAAAATATTATTAATACTGAACCTCAATTAATTTTGAGATTCAGTATTTTAATAAAAATTAAGCGCGCGGTGTTCTAACTGAGTTAATAACAACCTTAATTTTGTCTTCTAAAGTTTGGCGAATTTTAGGTAAGTTAACGTTAATTTCAGGCATTTTTTCGCTTACAGCTTTAACAAAGTTTTGCCCTGAAACGCTGTTTAATACACGCTTACCACCGAAATAACCTAAAAGTGCAACTAAGGCAAAGCCGGCAACATATTTAGCAATGCGTGTATATTTTTCATATTTTGCAGTAGCTTGTTTTGCATTATCTTCTTTTGCTTTAATAGCACGCTCAGCTTCTGCTTCTTTCGCAGTTTTTAATTTTTCATTTTCTTCGTTGTAAGCTTTATTTACTTTTTCGTTCAAAGAATTTAGTTCATCTATCATGGTTTGATTTTTAATAAAGCTAGTTTGTAAAACAGCTTGCATTATAATTGTATTTATTGAGGCTAATTTTAATGGTGAATTTATTAAATCTATCTCTTCAGCTTTATAGGCTTCAATTTTTTTCTCTGCATGACCATACATAAATTTAGCGAATTCATAGTGTAATTTTACTTTTATTTCACTTAAACTATCGTATGTACTTAATAAGTTTGTGAAGCTGCTATGAATTTTAAAATATAATTCATCCGCTTCTTTGTAAGTTTTTGCATTTTTATATTCTTCAATTTGAGGTGCTACTTGTTGAATAACAGAATTATAAAATTCTTCAAATTTTTCAGTAACATTTTTGCTTAATTCTTCTAATTGAGGAATTTCCTTATAAGAAGCGTTAAGGGATTTTAATTTTTCATAATATTCATTAGCACTATTTCTATTAGAGTTAATAGCATCAAAGGTATCTTTTTTGTGTTCGACTTGATTATTTATTAATGCATTTAACCCTTTAATAGCTCCTTCATAATATAGGCTTGCTATTTCAAAGTGAGCTTCTGCTTTACGATCATTATTATTGCTATTGGTTTCCATGAAAAACATTGATAAAGCAGCATTATTTTTCCCTAATTTTTTATATATTCTTCCGCAATAAAGAAGTGCATTTAAAAATTCATCGTTATTATTCTCTGCTTTTTTACTAAGTTGTTCACCTATAATTTGCTGAACATCACCCTCGCTTGTTGTAATAGTAAGTTTTTCAGCAGGAAATCCATTAGTTTTTAGAATTTCTACAAATACTGGAAATGCTTCTTCATAGTTTCCTTGATTATATAAATCAATTGCTTCTTTACATTTTATAGTATTTTCAGTTTTAATAAGTTCTTCTTTTAAATTATTTAATTCTGAAAAGCCGTGATAAGAATCATCAATTTCTTTAAGATTTGTATGATAACTTTCGGCAAGTTTTTTACAAGAATTAATTTCATCATTAATTTCTGTAGGTTTTAACGTAGTATTTATTAATTTGCGTAATTCCTTAATAGCTTCTTCATAATATGATTTTGCTAATTCATAATGTGCATCGGAATTACGGTTATTATTACTTTTATTTAATATTTGGAACATTGACCTTGCTGCGGTAGGTTGTTCTAATTTTTGGTATATTTTTCCGCAATAATATAAAAATGTTAAACAATCATCATCAACTTTTTGAATAGGGGTGTCATCAGCGAACTTTTTAAGTTCATCATCACTAATATTTATAGCAATTTTTTCTACTGAAAATTTTTTGTCTTTTAATAATTGAACGAACATTGAAAACGCTTCTTTATATTCGCTATCATGATACAACTTAATTGCTTGTTCTTTTGACATAATTTTCTCCTTAAATAAGATAATTTATTTGATTAAAAGTTGCTATGAAATTAACCTTTTTTTTAACCAATAGTCAATGTTAAACTAAGATTAATGATAGAGTATTAATTTTTTCTATGAATTTCAGTTACTTAACCGAAAGCTTGTGTTTATCTCTTAAATAAATAACAATAAACCCGCTTACAGCAATTGTTAAAGCTATAGGGATTATTCCCATTGAAATTAAGTATTGTTCCTTAGGGTTATTGGTAATTTTACTTGAGTAATCATGCGCATAACCTATGACTGTGTGAAAGACATAGCCAAATGCCATTATGATCATATTTGCCACTGATGAAGCAACGCCGGCTCTGCTTGCCGGAACCTTTGTTACCGCGTAGCTTATTGCAACCACCTGATAGGCTGAGAATGCTCCTAAAGAGATAAATAATGGTATAATAGTAGTTGGACTAATGCTTCCTGATAAACTTAAGCCAAAAGCTCCAGTCATTATAATGCCACTTAAAATAACAATAACCGGGGCTGAAATAAACCGTGCTAAATATCCTAAAATACTTGCTCCAAAACACATACCGATAAAAATTTGTGAAGCAATAAAACTGGCATTTTCTGGAGGTAATGAATAAACTTCTTGTAAAAACCTTTTACTCCATACGTCAGCAAAGCCTTCTAATGGCCCTACCATTAAACCTGCTAAAATAGAAATAGTTATGAGTGCAGGATGAAAAATATCTTTTGAAAAAATTTGGATATTAGAAATTGCTTGGGTATTTTTATTGCCTCCTGCAAAAATTAAGATACAGATGGATGTAAATATTCCAATACCAATTAAAATTAAAACACTTTTTTGCCAACCGAAGGATTTAAGTAACATTTCAAGTGGTAACCCACCAAAAATAGCGC
The DNA here is from genome assembly GCA_017304685.1 of Sphingobacteriia bacterium. Taxonomy (NCBI): domain Bacteria; kingdom Pseudomonadati; phylum Bacteroidota; class Sphingobacteriia; species Sphingobacteriia bacterium. The sequence goes on from JAFKLR010000004.1 coordinate 402,088, forward strand.
CACTTAAGCCAATTGTTACTGCAATACCCATGAAGGTTGAATATTTATTTTCTTCAAAACTTTCACGAGTAATTTTAAATAAACCAATAATTGCAGCAGATGAGCCAACACCAACTAAAAACCTACCTAAAATAGCTATAATATAATGGTCAGAAAAAACTAAGCTTGCGGTACCTAAGCACGTTAAAGTGCACATTAAGGAAAGAACAATGCGAGAACTTAATTTATCTAACATTATACCAATAGGAATGTGAGCTAATACATAACCTAAATAGTAAATACCAGAAAATTGACCAAGCTCTGTAGCACCCATATTAAACTTATTTACTATTTCCGAATTAATAGCGTTAGGTAAGACTCTTAATATATATTGATAGGCATAAAATATACTTGCGAAAGCCCATAAGGTGTAACGATTAAACATAAAATATCCTTATTTATTATTTAAGTGGAAATGAAATTTATTTAATTGTAAAGAAAACATAAGAGATAATTATAGCAGCTTAGCTGCTAAGAAGTGTTAGAAATGATAATGTATGTATTAAAATTCTGCGCATTGTAATTAACTTTTATAATTTAAAAATTATTATATTTTATTTTAATATTAAGTAAAGAAATAGTTAAAATTTAATAGTACAGTTATAATAAAGGCTTATAAAAATACTTAGATTAAGTATATATAACCTTAGTATTTTTATATTTAAACTGCTTCTACTGCCACAACTTCTGGAACATAATATTTTAACATATTTTCAATGCCACTTTTTAAGGTAATGGTTGAACTTGGACAACCTGAACAAGCGCCGTGAAGTTCTAGCCTTACAATACCATCTTCATATTCGACGAAAATTATATCACCACCATCTTGAGCTACGGCAGGACGAACCCTAGTCTCGATAATTTCTTTTATTTGTTTAACAATATCAGTATCATTTTCTGAAGAAACTTCAATTGTAGTATTAGCTTTATCATTTAAAATGGCTTTTCCTGAAACGTAAAAATCCATTATAGTTGTTAAAATTTCAGCTTTTAAAATATTCCAATCGGCAGCTTCATTTTTTGTTACTGTAATAAAATCATATCCTAGGAATATTCCTTCTACATCCTGAATTTTAAATAATTCTTCAGCAAGAGGAGATTTATATGCGGTCTCTTTTGATGGAATGTTTACAGGTTCGCTACCTGTAACATATTCACCTGGAATAAATTTTAAGGTAAGTGGGTTAGGGGTAAGTTCAACTTGGATAAACATAATAAAATCCCTCTTGTATAATAACTTAGTAATTTTGTCAGGTATTTTAATAAAATTATAGAAAATTGCAAGGATATAGTTTAATAATAAAAATATTGTTTTATTACCTCAGGTGATTTAAAGGTATATTACCCTCTCGGATTAAAATTCAAAATCTTAGGAGTAAAAATTATGCAAAATTCTATTGAATTAATAGGCTTAATCGCAGGCGCGTGCACGGCGGTTTCATTCGTTCCACAAGTAATTAAAGTTTGGAAAAGTCGTTCAGTACAAGATATTTCTTTACTTATGTATGTATTATTTTGTACAGGACTAGCTTCGTGGGTGGCTTATGGAGTTTACATGGATTCTATTTCATTAATATTATGGAATGCTTTAACATTAGTTCTAGCAGTAAGTATATTAATAATGAAAATTAGGTGGAAATAAAAAAAGGGTAGTTAAACTACCCTTTAGCTCACATATTTAAAGTTCTGCCAAGTACACTTAAAGCTGCTTCTTTTACAGCTTCATTAAGTGTTGGGTGAGCATGACAAACACGTGCTATATCTTCTGATGAAGCGCCAAATTCAATTGCCGCTACAAGTTCAGCAATTAATGTACCCGCATCAGGGCCAATTATATGAGCGCCTAAAATACGATCGGTTTTCGCATCAGCAAGAATTTTAACTTTACCTGCCGTACTATCAACCGCTCTTGCGCGACTATTTGCAAGGAATGGGAAATTACCTGCTTTATAAGAAACTCCACTTGCTTTAAGTTCATCTTCAGTTTTACCAACAGATGCAACTTCAGGATATGTATAAATTACACCAGGAATGGTATCATAATTAACATGTCCTGCTTGACCTGCCATAATTTCTGCTGCTGCAACCGCTTCTTCTTCAGCTTTGTGAGCAAGCATCGGGCCACGAATAACGTCACCGACTGCATAAATATTTGGGACGTTTGTTCTAAAATGATCATCTACTTCAATGCGACCTGCTTTGTCAGTTTTAATACCAACATTTTCGAGTCCTAAATTACCAGTAAATGGTCTTCTTCCAACTGCTACTAAAACAACTTCTGTTTCAATTTTTTCTTGCTTACCACCTTGAGCAGGTTCTACAGTTAAAATTACTTTACCTTTTTTCTTTTCAGCGGAAATTACTTTTGTTCCTAACTTAAATTGCATTCCTTGTTTTTCAAGTTCTTTATGCAAAAGTTTACCAATTTCACTATCCATTGTAGGAACAATTTTATCTAAAAATTCAACAACTGTAACTTGCGATCCGAGCCTACGCCATACTGAACCCATTTCAAGCCCAATATATCCACCGCCAATAACTATCATTGATTCAGGAACTTTAGGTAAACTTAAAGCACCTGTTGATGAAACTATTTGCTTCTCATCAATTTCAATACCTGGAAGAGTGGCTACTTCTGAACCAGTTGCAATCATTATATTTTTAGTATTTAAAATGGTTTCATTTTTACCATCTTTAACAGTAACTTGGTTTGCAGATTTTATAAAACCTGTACCAATAAAGTGAGCGACTTTATTCTTTTTGAATAAACCTTCAATGCCTTTAGTTAAGTCATTGACAACTTTATCTTTACGCGCAAGCATTTGCTCAAGTTCGAGTTTTAAACCTGATACACTAATTCCATGATTTTTAAATGTATGTTTTGCTTCTTCAAATAATTCACTTGATTGTAAAAGCGCTTTAGAAGGAATGCATCCAACATTTAAACAAGTTCCACCTAAAGTTTTTCTTGCTTCAATACAGGCTGTTTTAAAACCAAGTTGTGAAAGCCTTATTGCGCCAACATAACCTGCAGGACCACCACCAATTACTATTACATCAAAATCTGTATCAGCCATAAAATTTCACCTTAAATTTATAAATCAAATAATAATCTTTCAGGGTTCTCAATGCACTCTTTTATTCTAACGAGGAATGTAACTGCTTCTTTACCATCAATAATTCTATGATCATATGATAATGCTAAATACATCATTGGTCTTATTTCTACTTTACCATTAACCGCCATTGGTCTTTCCATAGTTTTATGCATACCTAATATACCTGATTGTGGAGGGTTAATGATTGGTGTAGACAGAAGTGAACCATACACACCACCATTTGATATAGAGAAAGTACCGCCAGTAAGTTCAGCCATAGTAAGCTTACCATCACGAGCTTTTTTACCTAAATTAACAATTTCTTGTTCAATTTCAGCAAAACTTTTCTGCTCAGCATCGCGTACAATAGGAACAACTAAACCTTGTTCTGTTCCAACAGCCACACCTATGTCGTAATAATTTTTATATATAATATCATCGCCATCAATTTCAGCATTAACTGCAGGAATTTCTTTTAATGCCGTAACAGCAGCTTTTACAAAAAACGACATAAAACCAAGTTTTACTTTATGTTTCTTTTCAAAACTTTCTTTATATTGGTTACGAAGATTCATGATATTTGTCATATCTACTTCGTTAAAGGTAGTTAAAATAGCAGCATTATTTTGTGACTCTTTAAGTCTTTCTGCAATACGCTTTCTAAGTCTAGTCATCTTAACGCGCTCTTCATTTCTTGACGAAGAAGCTTTAGAAGTAGTAGCAGTAGATGGGTTTTCAAGAGCATTAATAACATCGCCCTTTGTTATTCTTCCATCTTTGCCAGTACCACTTAGATTACTTTCGCTTAAATTATTTTCTACAGCCATTTTCTTAGCAGAAGGCATCATAAATCCTGCTGCAGTATTTGAACTTGGTGCAAGAGTTTTATTTACAGCTACTTCAGCTGCAGCGACTGGTTTTGATTCTTGTTTTGAAGCTACTGGCGCTGCCCCATCTTTAATTGAACCAAGAAGTGCGCCAATACCAACGGTATCACCTTGTTTAGCTGTAATTTTTTCGATTACACCAGATGCGGGAGCAGTAACTTCCATTGTTACTTTGTCAGTTTCAAGTTCAACAAGTAATTCATCAACTTTAACAAAATCACCTTCTTTTTTAGTCCATTTACCAACGGTTGCTTCAGTTACAGACTCACCCAGTGCTGGAACCTTAATTTCAACTGACATAATGTAAACTCTCCCTTTTAGCTAAATATCTTTTGAATAATTTCTTGTTGTTCTTTAGTATGAATTTTTGAATAACCAGTAGCTGGTGAAGCAGCTTCTTTTCTACCTACATATTCAATTTTTTCGCCTAATGTTTCCATTAATTTTGGTGCAATAAATGTATATGAACCCATATTTTTTGGTTCTTCTTGGCACCATATAAATTTAGCTTTTTTATATTTATTTGCTTCTTGTTTTATTAAACCTTCTGCAAATGGATATAATTGCTCTAATCTAATTAATGCTACATTTTGATCTTTTCTTTTTTCTCTTTCTTCATATAGATCGTAGTAAATCTTTCCAGTACAGAAAACAACTTTTTGAACTTTATTAGGATCTAATTTATCAATCTCACCAATAACTGGCTTAAATGAAGTTTTATTACCAAATTCTTTAATGTTAGAAGTTACTAATTTATGTCTAAGCAATGATTTAGGACTCATTATTATTAATGGTTTCCTAAAATTATTAATAACCTGGCGACGTAATAAATGGAATATTGAAGCAGGGGTTGTTGGATATGCAACTTGCATATTATCTTCAGCGCAAAGTTGTAAAAATCTTTCAAGTCTTGCGGAACTGTGTTCTGGACCTTGACCTTCAAACCCATGTGGTAATAGAAGAACTAAGCCATTCATTCTAAGCCATTTAGTTTCAGCTGCAGCAATATATTGATCGATAATAATTTGGGCGCCATTTGCAAAATCACCAAACTGTGCTTCCCAAATAACTAATGAGTTAGGGTTGCCTAATGCAAAGCCATATTCATATCCCATAACTGCATATTCTGATAAATTACTATCATGTACTTCAAAATTTGCTTGTTTATCTGAGATGTTATTTAGTGGTATATGTCTATTGCCATTTTTTTGATCATGTAGAACTGAATGTCTATGAGAAAATGTACCGCGCCCAGCGTCTTGACCTGAAAGTCTTACTGAATTTCCTTCAAGCAAAAGGGAACCATATGCAAGTGCTTCAGCAGTAGCCCAATCAATATTTTCACCACTTTCAATTAATTTTTTTCTTTGATCTAATTGTCTTGCAATTTTGCTATTTATATTAAAATCATTTGGTATTTCACAGATTTTTTGACCAATTGTTTTTAATATTTTTTCATCAACGCCTGTAATAGGTTCAATTTTTTTATTAACATCAGCCGGTTTAAATTTTGACCATTTACCTTCTAACCAATCGCCTTTATTAGGTTTATAGGTTTTAGATTGTTCTAATTCTTTATTTAAAAATTCTTTAAAATTATTTTTGCAGTTTTCAACCCAAGTTTCATTAATTACACCTGAATTGATAAGATAATTACTATATTTTGTAGCAACGCCTTCATGATTATTAACGCGCTCATACATTACAGGTTGTGTAAAGAAAGGTTCATCTGTTTCATTATGACCATGTAAGCGGAAACAAACTAAATTCATTATGGCATCTTTATTAAAAGTTTGCCTGTATTCAACCATAAGTCTTGCAATTTTTGCTACAGCTTCTGCATCATCACCATTAACATGAAAAATAGGAATAGAAATAGCTTTAGCGAATTCAGATGGATATCTAGAACTGCGGCCATTCCATGGATTTGCTGTAAAACCAACTTGGTTATTTACAATGATATGTAAAGTTCCTTTTACTTCATAACCTGGAATATCACCCAACATTAGGCTTTCTGCAACTACACCTTGTCCACATACTGCAGCGTCACCATGGATTAAAAGAGAAACAACAGAAGAACGATTATTACCATTTTTTTCTGCTTCAGTTTGCTCTGCTCTAACTTTACCCATAACAACTGGATTAACAGTTTCTAAATGAGATGGGTTAGGGACCATTGATAGCGATATGTCATTACCTGATTTCGTTTTTCTAATTGACGAATAACCTAAGTGATATTTTACATCTCCTGCAAAACCTAAACTATCTGGGAAAGCTAAATTACCTTGAAATTGTGATAACATAGCGACATATGGTTTACCCATGATTTTAGTAAGCATATTAAGCCTACCTCTATGAGCCATACCCATAATTAATCTATTAACACCAAGTTCTGCTGATTTTTCAATTATTTGATCTACCGCCATAATTGAAGATTCTCCACCTTCAACCGAGAAGCGTTTTGCGCCAGGAAATTTTACGTGCAAAAATTGTTCAAACCCTTCTGCATGAAGAATGGTTTCTGCAATTTGTTTTCTTATTTCATTATTTAGTGAATTTTGAAAATCAGGAGCTTCAAATTTTTTATATAACCATAATTTTTCATTTTCATCACGGATATGTGCGGTTTCGACACCGTAAGTTGAAGAGTAAACGTTTAATAAGTAAGAATGTAAATCTCTAATTCTTACTTGACCTATTCCCTCAACATAATTTTTTAAATCGACATTTAAATCGATTTCTTGTTCAGAAAAACCTAATTGTGGTAAATCTAACCCTACTTCCTCTAATAGAGGTAATTTTTCTAAGTTTAGTGGATCTAAAGAAGTTATCTTATGCCCATGAAGTCTTATATTATCGACCATTCTAATGGCTTTTAAATAAAGAACTTCTTGAACATCAATATTTGCTGTTTTTTTATCTAATGGTTTTGGCTCTTCCTTAATTTTGGTAATTGTAACTCCCCTGTTACACCAAGAAGGACCATTAACTATTGTTTTAACAGCTTGTTTATTGTCATTAAAATTAGCAAAAAATTGTCGCCAGTTTTCATCTACAGAATTTGGATTTTCTAAATATCTTTCATATAATTCTTCAATAAAAACACTATTAGCACCGAAAAGATAACTAGTTCCTTTTAAATCCGACATACAATAAACTTTAACCTTGCTTTAAATCTTACCTAATAATTTACCCATAGTTTTACCAATTTCAGCTGGTGAATCAGATACAACAATGCCAGCGCTTCTCATCGCTTCCATTTTATCATCTGCACCACCTTTACCACCGGCAACAATTGCTCCTGCGTGGCCCATTCTTCTACCAGGAGGAGCGGTACGCCCTGCTACAAATCCTACTGTAGGTTTTTTAATTTTGGAATTTTTAATTACTTCAGCTGCATCTTCTTCAGCACTACCACCAATTTCACCAATCATGATAATGGCATCAGTATCAGGATCGTTTAAGAACATTTCTATAACATCAACGAAATTTGTTCCATTTATAGGATCACCACCAATACCAACACAAGTTGATTGTCCAAGTCCAATAGCTGTTGTTTGTGCCACAGCCTCATAAGTTAAAGTTCCTGAACGAGATACAATACCTATTCTACCTTTTTTATGGATGTGACCAGGCATAATACCAATTTTACATTCTTCAGGAGTAATTACGCCAGGACAGTTAGGTCCTACTAATCTAGTTTTAGAACCGTTTAAAGCTCTTTTTACTCTCATCATATCAAGTACTGGAATACCTTCAGTGATACAGATCGCTAATTCAATTTCAGCGTCGATTGCTTCTAAAATTGAATCTGCTGCAAAAGCTGGAGGAACATATATTACTGAAGCATTAGCGCCTGTAGTTTTAACTGCTTCTTCAACTGTATTAAACACTGGTAAATTTAAGTGAGTTGACCCTCCTTTGCCCGGAGTTACTCCTCCTACCATTTTTGTTCCATATGCAATCGCTTGCTCTGAATGGAAAGTTCCTTGGGAACCAGTAAAACCTTGGCAAATAACTTTTGTATTTTTATTAATCAAAATGGTCATAATACTAGCCCTTATTAACTGCTTTAACTATTTTTTCTGCTGCATCTGCTAAATCATCGGCTGCAATTACTGCTAAACCTGAGTTATTTAAGATTTGCTTACCTAATTCAAAATTAGTTCCTGCAAGTCTTACAACAAGCGGTACACTTAATGAAACTTCTTTAGCAGCAGCGATTACACCTTCAGCAATAATATCACAACGCATAATACCACCGAAAATATTTACAAGTATTCCTTTTACTTCAGGGTCAGAAAGGATAATTCTAAATGCTTCACTTACTTTCTCTTTATTTGCTCCACCGCCTACATCCAAAAAGTTAGCAGGTTCGCCACCGTAAAGTTTAATAATATCCATAGTTGACATTGCAAGACCTGCGCCGTTAACCATGCATCCAATATTACCATCCATTTTAACGTAACTAAGCCCAGAATTATTCGCTCTTTGTTCTAAAGGATCTTCTTCATCTAAATCGCGCATTGTTGAAACTTCAGCCTGACGATAAAGTGCGTTATCATCAAAATTAAATTTAGCATCTAATGCTACAAATTCATTTTTGTCATTTGTAATCATTGGATTGATTTCAACTTGGCTTGCATCAGTTCCAAGGAAAGCATTATATAATTTTATAACAAAATCAGAAAATTTCTTCATTTGCTCGCCTTCAAATCCTAATGCGAAAGCAAGTTTACGTGTATGGAAAGGTTGAATACCTGTTGCAGGATCTATTGAAGCTTTAATTATTTTTTCAGGATGGTTATCAGCAACTTCTTCAATATCAACGCCACCTTCAGAGGATGCAATTATTGTTATTGATGAAGTAGCACGATCAAGAACTAAACTTAAATAATATTCTTTTTTAATATCAGAGCCTTCTTCAATATAAATCCTTCTAACTTTTTGACCTTTAGGACCAGTTTGATGAGTTACAAGAGTAATTCCGAACATTTTTTCAGTTAATTCTTTTACTTCATTTGGCGATTTAGCAAGTTTAACTCCACCTGCCTTACCGCGGCCACCTGCGTGAATTTGCGCTTTCACAACATATAATTTATTATTTTCAAGCTTACTTACAACATTATCAAGTTGTGATAAATCGGTAATAAGTCCCGCTTGTTTATTAACGGGAATGCCGTATTTTCGAAGTATCTCTTTTGCCTGATATTCATGAATATTCATTTTGTCTTCCTTATAATTTAATACCTTCTATTAAACTTCTTACTGCATTTGCAGAATTATTGAAAGCTTTTTGTTCTTCTTCATTTAAAGTAATTTCTACAATTTTCTCTACGCCATTTTTGCCTATAACAACAGGCACACCTACGTAAAGATCTTTAATTCCATATTCACCATTTAAATTTACAGCGCATGGAAGAATTCTTCTTTGATCATGTAAATAGCTTTCAGCCATTTCAATAGCTGAGGCTGCTGGTGCATAAAATGCTGAACCGGTTTTAAGTAATCCCACAATTTCAGCACCGCCATCTCTTGTTCTTTGAATTATTTTATCGATTTTTTCTTGAGTAGACCAACCCATTTTAATAAGATCAGGTACTGGGATGCCAGCAACGGTAGAATATCTTACAAGTGGTACCATTGTGTCACCATGTCCACCTAATACGAAAGCATTTACATCTTTTACAGATACTTTAAATTCTTCTGCTAAAAAATGCTTGAAACGACCTGAGTCTAATACACCTGCCATACCAACTACTTTATTGCTTGGAAGATTTGTTACTTTTTGCATTACCCAAACCATCGCATCAAGCGGGTTAGTAATAACTATCACAAAAGCATCTGGAGAATATTTTTTAATATTTTCGCCAACGGTTTTAATTACATCCGTATTAATTGCAACAAGATCATCACGACTCATACCTGGTTTTCTTGGAACACCAGCAGTAACGATAATTACGTCCGAATCTTTTATAGCCTCGTAATTATTTGCACCTGCCATTGTAACGCTAACACCTTCAACTGCACATGCTTGAGCTAAATCAAGTGATTTTCCTTGTGGAGTACCTTCAGCGATATCAAAAAGTACTACGTCACCTAATTTTTTCATTGCTACTAAATGAGCAAGTGTTCCGCCAATGTTACCGCTACCGATAAGAGAAATTTTTTTACGATCTTGCATTAATACCCCCTGTATTATTTTTATGAATTCATTGCATCAAAAAATTCGCCATTGTTCTTAGTTGGTTTTAGTTTGTCAATTAAGAATTCAATTGCATCAACTGTACCCATAGGCATAATAATACGCCTTAATACCCACATTTTTTGTAATGTAGATTTATCAAATAATAGGTCTTCTTTACGGGTACCTGATTTTGTAATATCGAGGGCAGGAAATATTCTTTTATCTGCAACTTTTCTTTCTAAAATAATTTCTGAGTTACCAGTACCTTTAAATTCTTCAAATATTACCTCGTCCATTCTTGAACCGGTATCAATAAGTGCAGTAGCAATAATTGTTAAAGAGCCACCTTCTTCAATATTACGAGCCGCACCAAAAAATCTTTTTGGTCTTTGTAATGCGTTAGCATCCACACCACCGGTAAGAACTTTACCAGATGATGGAATAACAGTGTTATATGCTCTTGCTAAACGTGTTATAGAATCTAGTAAAATTACTACATCCTTTTTCTGCTCAACTAATCTTTTTGCTTTTTCAATAACCATTTCCGCAAGTTGTACGTGACGGGTTGCAGGTTCGTCGAATGTAGAACTTACAACTTCACCTCTAACAGAACGAGCCATGTCAGTTACTTCTTCTGGCCTTTCATCTATTAATAATACCATTAAATATATTTCAGGATGGTTTGCAGTAATTGCATGAGCGATGTTTTGTAGCAGCATAGTTTTACCTGTTCTTGGAGGTGCTACTATTAATGCTCTTTGACCTTTACCTAACGGGCAAACAAGGTCAATAATTCTTGTGCTTAAATCTTTACCGTCGCCATTATCATTTTCAAGCTTTAATCTATCATTTGGGTAAAGAGGTGTTAAGTTATCAAAATTTATACGATGATGAATTCTTTCAGGCTGTTCGAAATTAACGCTCGTAACTCTAACAAGAGCAAAATATCTTTCCCCTTGTTTAGGAGCGCGAATTTGCCCTTCTATAGTGTCCCCTGTTCTTAAACCAAATTTTTTAATTTGATTTGGAGAAACATAAATATCATCTGGTCCAGCTAAATAATTTGCTTCAGGAGATCTTAAAAAACCGAATCCGTCCGGTAAAACTTCTAAAACTCCTTCACCGATAATTGAACCACCTTTTTCAGCTATTTTTTTTAATATTTCAAAAATAATATCTTGTTTACGAAGCTCACTTGCTTTCTCAATTCCGTAACTTTCAGCAAGTTCAGCAAGTTCAGTAGGTGTTTTTTTCTTTATATCTTTTAAATATAAAATCTCTGCGGGTGCAGAATTTGATGGTAATTCTTGTTCAAGGCCAGTTGAATTTTGTGGCTCTTGTTCTATATTACTAGTATTTCTGTTCATTTTTACTCTTAATTAACATTTGTGACAAAAAACTTTATTAAGGAATGAATAGGGGAGAAACAAATATATTTTAGAAGCTAAATATATGTGTCTCTATTGTCAACTGCTATTTTAGTGAAAATATAGAAATTTAATCATATTATGACATTTATGTCGCTATGGTAAAAGTTCTTAGTATTTTCTTAAAATGGTTTTAAAACCACTAAAAAAACAATGAGAACAAGCATTACAGTAGGAAATTCATTTGCAATTCGATAGAATTTTTCTGAATGCTTATTTTGTCCTTTTTCAAAATCCTTTCTCCACTTTGCAAGCATTCCGTGGAAGCCGGAAAGTAGTATAACTAATAAAAACTTAATGTGAAACCAAATACCTAAATTTTTAAATCCTAATATATGAATTAGCATTAAGCCAAAAATAAATGTAAATATCATAGCTGGGTTAATAATTATTCTAAGAAGTTTTTTTTCCATTACTTTAAGGGTTAAATCAAGTTCAGAATTTTGCTCAGTTCGAGTGTGATAAACATATAAACGAGGTAAATAAAAAAGACCGGCCATCCATGCTACCATAGAAATAATATGGAGTGATTTAATAACTAAATAGTATTCTGTCATGTTTATTTACGTAATTTCCAACCTGATTTTAAAACGAAATAGCAAATTGCCCAGATAAAGATATTTAAGATAGTTAAACTAGCTAAGGCTGTGACAATATTACATTCTTTGAAATTAGTAAAGCTAAACCTTATTCCGTCAACAATATAAAAGAATGGGTTGTAATAAATGATTTTATTAAACCAAGGTGAAAGATTGCTAATAGGATAAAATGTTCCTGAAAGAAATGATAAAGGGGTTACAATATAATTTGTAATAGCAGCTAAATCGTCAAATCTTTTTGAAGCAATACCAGTTAGTAATCCAATATTGGATAATAAAATTGAAGAAAGAGCTATAAATGCAAGTAAGGTACCCGGATTATAAATAGGGATTCCAGTAATAAAGAATAAGATTATATATAAAATAAAAGCTATTATAGTTGATCTAATCAAGCTTGAAATTGCAAAACAGGTAATCATTTGAGTAGGAGTGAAAGGTGGAAGTAAATAGTCAATTATAGCACCGTTTACTTTACTAATAACCATTACAGATGAAGTGTTTGCGAAAGCATTTTGTATTATACTCATCGCAATTAAACCTGCCGACATAAATACTTCGAACTTAATGCTTCCGATAAAATCGACATGCTTACCTATAGCTATTGTAAAAATGCTAAAAAATAATAACGCGGATATAATAGGAGAAATAATTGTCTGATGGTATACTTTAAAAAAACGCCAAATTTCTTTGGATAATAAAACTTTATAAGAAATAAGGCGTTTTTTATGAGAAAGCATTTTAGTTATTAGCTACGGCTTCTTTAAGTTTATTTAAAGCTCGTGTTTCAAGTTGTCTTACTCTTTCAGTTGAGACATTAAATTTTTTAGCAATTTGTTCTAAAGTTAAAGCGTTCTCACTTAAATGTCTTTGCTCAATGATTTCTTTTTCACGAACATCTAGTAAAGCTAAAGCTTTATGAAATAAATTAAGCTTTCTTTTCTTTTCCTGTTTTTTTTCAAAAATAACTTCCTGATTAGGACGAGATTCAGGAATAAGATCAATTGCTTCATTTTTATCTTCATTAATAAAATTATTTAATGAAATATCAGAAGAATGAATGCGCTGATCCATTTCAATAACTTCAGATTCGTGTACATTTAATTGAGCTGCTATTTTTTTAATATCTTCATGATTTAATTCAGAGCGAGCTTCAAGTTTTGTGATTTTAGATTTTAACTTTCTAAGATTAAAAAACAATTTTTTTTGAGCAGATGTAGTACCTATCTTTACTAACGACCAGCTTTTAATAATGTATTCTTGTATAGCAGCTTTAATCCACCATGTTGCATATGTTGATAACCTGTAACCTAATTCAGGATTAAATTTTTTTACTGCCTGCATAAGGCCGATATTGCCTTCTGAAATCATCTCAATCATAGGAAGGCCATAATTTTTATAAACTCTAGCAATTTTAGGGACAAGTTTAAGATAACTTAAAACTAATTTATGTGCAGCCTTAATATCTTTATGTTCAATCATATCCTTTGCTAACATAAATTCTGTTTCAGCGTCTAAGCTAGGGATTCTTTTAATCTCTTCTAGATAACGAGCTAAGCTAATTTGATCCGAAGGTGATGTTGCTAATATTAATGACATATTATGCTACCAATTTAATAAATTAGGTTAAATAAAAATAGCTAATTTACTATTTTCACATATATTATAATAGTTCTAATAAATTCTTTCAAGTGCTAGTATGTAAATAAATTCAAGTAATTATTATAAAAATGGATTGGGAAGAATATATAAATACAGTTAAAAAAGTGACGAAAAAACAAAGGGTTGTTGAAGAATCAAAAAAGGTTTCATTTAAAAAGAAAAATTTAGATTTTAAAGAAATTATTGATTATCAGGGACTTGGTTATAATAAGGATACGCTTGTATCTGATAGGAAACTTCAAAAAAGACTTAAAAGTAAGGAAATTGATAGAGTACTAGATTTGCACTTCTTTACCCTTGAAGAAGCGTATAAGGCTTTATACCGATTTCTTATTAATTCCAGAAACGACCAATGTAAAACCGTATTAGTTATTACAGGAAAAGGTCATTTTATTGATGGAAAATATACTGGGAAGATTAAAAATGAAGCTCCCAAGTGGTTAAATTATTTTCAAGAGCAAAAAATAATTGGTAATTTTTGTCTTTCTAATGAAGAGCAAGGAGGAGAAGGAGCTTATATCGTAACATTAAAAAAATAATTAAAGTTAAAAAAGGTTTTAAAATCAATAAATAATGTGTTAAGATGGGATTCGCATTTTTAATTATTAAGTAAATCTGAATGGAAGAAACGCTTGTTTTAAAAAGTAAAAAAATAATCGGTTGGCATGAATGGCTTTCATTGCCTGATTTAAATATTCCATACATAAAAGCTAAAATTGACACTGGCGCCACTACCTCTTCGATAGGAGTTAGTGAAATTAGACATTTTACTCACAAAGGTGCTCCATGGGTAAAATTTAATATGATGCCTTTTTCAAAAATAAAGCATAGTGCGATTGCTGAAATTGTTGATGAAAGAATTGTTAGTGATTCAGGGGGGCACAGGCAATTAAGATATGTAATCAAAACACTCTTAAAAATAAGCGAAGATAATAGTTGGGAAATAGAGTTAACTCTTGCCAATAGAACTACAATGCGGTATCAAATGTTACTAGGAAGAGAAGCCATGGCAGGCAAAATTATGGTAGATCCTGGTGAAGAATATTTATTAGGTAAACATTCTATAAAAGATATAAGAAAACTATACAATCTATAAACATATATTACCTAAATATTGAATGAAAGTTTAAAAAGTTTTTAAAAAATAATATATTAATAGCAAATTTACAACACCATAAAAATAATTTTAAGTACTTCTGGTTAATAATTCATTTGATTATTAGCAATTTCTACTAACGAATGCTACAAAAGTTATTGACGTATACATGAATTAAATGTACGTAGGTATATTTAGGTAATATAACTTCATGTTATATGCTAACTTGTAAATAAATTAAATTTTGGAGAAAGGTTATGATGAAAAAACTTCTTTCTGTAGCATTCGTGCTCTTATTTGCTTCAGCTTGTACTACAGGTTCAAGAATGGGCGGAGTTGATGGTGCAGGTGGTGATGCTCAAATTATTCCAGGTACACAAGCTGATTTAGAAGCTAACGTTGGTGATAGAGTATTTTTTGATTTCGATCGTTCAGATGTTAAAGAAGAAGCTAAAGAAACTTTAAAACGTCAAGCGGCTTGGTTACAACAATACCCAAACACAAGAATAACAATTGAAGGTCATGCAGATGAACGCGGTACTCGTGAGTACAACATTGCTCTTGGTGAACGTCGTGCTGAATCAGTAAAAAAATACTTAATTAGCCTTGGTATTTCTAATGATCGTCTTTCAACCGTTTCATTCGGTAAAGAGCGTTTAGCTGTTATCGGTAATACCGAAGAAGCTCATGCTCAAAATCGTCGTGGTGTAACTGTTGTAAGCAATCAATAGTCTAATACGATCGTATTATAAATAGCTGGTAACAACATAGTTGCCAGCTATTTTTTTTTTTGATAAGTTACGTAGTAGCATGTAATTTATACAAGGACACGTAATGAAAATAAATTCTAATTTACTAAAAGCTCTTTTTTTAACCTTTGTAATTACGACAAATCACGCTTTAGCTGAGGATAACATTCAATCAAGATTAGCCGATAGAATGGAAAGGTTGGAAAGAGATTTAAATATACTTCAAAAACAATTTTACCGTACCGGTGGTTCATCTAAAAAAAGTAACGCTTCTGGTTTAAATACTGATGCTGCGGACTTAGAATCAAGAGTTATGATGATCGAAGAGCAAATGCGCGATTTAAATGGTAAAGTAGAAGAAGTTCAATTTTATAATAAACAATTAAGTGATAGAGTTGATATATTAAATAAAGATATAGATTTTAGATTTGAACAAATAGAGAAAGGTAAAAAGCTAGCTTCTACCCCAAGTAGTGAAAGTGCTAAAGATGATTTAACTACTGAGTCAACTACTTCTAAAACTATAACTGCTACAAATGACCAAGAAGCTTTTGATAAAAAAATAGGTGAAACTAAATATAATAAAGAAAAACCTTTAAATCAGCAGTTAAAAGATTCTGAAGCTAAAAAAGGTAAAGGAATCAGTTCTGAAGCAATAGAAACTGGAAGCATTGAAAGCGATAATGAAAAAAAGAAATCATATGATGAAGCAATTAATTTAATAAAAAAGTCTGAATTAGATAAGGCAGCAAAAGTTTTAGAAACATTTATTGGTAAATATGGTGATGATCCATTAGTTGGAAATGCATATTATTGGTATGGTGAAGTGTTTTATGTTAAAAAACAATACCAAGAAGCTGCAATTCAGTATCTAAAAGGTTATAAACAATTTCCTAAAGGGAAAAGAGCGCCAGATACTTTATTAAAACTTTCAATGTCATTAGGACAACTTAAAAAACTTAAAGAAGCATGTAGCACCATAGATAAACTCTATGATCGGTTTCCAGATGCATCAGCAAGTATAAAGAGTAAAGCAGATAAAGAGTATAAACGTCTTGGATGCACAAAAGCTTCAAACTAAATTTAAAGAAATTTGGCAAAAATTTGATTTTTTTCCTAGCAGCAAAATTTGTGTAGCTGTTTCAGGAGGAGCCGATTCAATGGCGCTTCTATCATTATTAATTAATGCTGTTAATAATGATAGATTGCATGTAATTACAATAAATCATAAATTAAGACCGGAAGCTGAAGAAGAAGCTAATTTTGTTAATTCATTTTGTGCCTCAAATAAAATTAGGCATGAAATTTTAGCATGGCCTGAAAATCGTCCTCTTGCTCGTAACCAAAATGAAGCTCGAGAAGTTAGGTATGATTTAATCAATCAATATTGTAAACAATATAACATCATTAATATAATAACAGCACATCATAAAGATGATGTAATTGAAAATTTCTTTATAAGAATTAATAGAGGAAGTGGCTTAAGAGGAGTAGCTAATTCTTTAGAATTCGAAAATTATAATATTTCTGAAAATATAAAATTAATAAAGCCATTATTAAATTTTAATAAGAAAAATCTTATTGAATATTTAGAATATCATAAAATTTCTTGGAAAGAAGATGCTAGTAACTTTAATGATAAATATTTACGTAATAGAATAAGAGCAAATTTGAATGTTTTAGACCTTAATTTAGAAAATCTTTTTACTACAATATTAAATTTATCTTTAACTAATATAAATTATGAAAATAGATTGAATGAATTAGAAGTAAATTGTATAAGAATCCATCCTTTTAAACTAGCAGAAATAGATTTGAATAAATTTCTAAAATACTCAGTTATTGATCAAGGTAGAATAATAGCAGATATTATTAAATTAATAGGTGAAGTAAAGTATACTCCTAGATTTTCTTCAATTGTAGAAATTATTAACAGTATAAAATCGGGATTTAAGTTTAAAACTTTAGGTAATTGCTTATTGGAAATTAATAATAACATTTTACATGTTTATCCCGAATATAAGTTTAATAAAGAAAAGACTGTTTATTTTAAAGAAAATATAATAATAGAGGGTTTTTATGTTAAAAATATATCTATTAATGAACACTATAATATAACTCCATTAACGCCAGAAATATGGAAAAAGATAAAAAGAGAATTTAAAAATATACCTAAAATAGTTGAAAAGATTAGGTATTTTTTGCCAATAATATTGGATTCAAACTTGAATATTTCAAGTACAATGATTACATGTATAAAAAATAATAATATAAAAATGTATTGGCAACCAAGGCAAAGCTTGAGTAAATTAAATAGTCAAGAGCGTTCAAGAGAATTAATAAACTTGTTACATACATAAATTTATATTACACTTAAATGGAAACATATTTGTAGGTTTATATGGGAAATTTCGGGAAAAATTTGTTAGTTTGGGCCTTTGTTATTCTAACGCTATTAGGCATTTATAACTATATTCAAGGCGGGTCTATCACCGGTACTTATTCAACATATCCATTTTCTGACTTTTTAAGTAAAGTAGAAGAAGGACAAGTGGCTAGCGTATTAATCCAAGGTAGAAATATTGAAGGAAAATTTACTGATGGTACGAGATTTAATACCTTTCTTCCTGAATATCCTAATTTAATTGATAAATTAAGAACTAATAGCGTTAGGATTGAAGCTGTGCCTACCGATAGTAAAATGAATTCGGTAATAGGAATTTTGCTTTCTTGGTTCCCAATTTTCTTACTTATTGGGGTATGGGTATTCTTCATGAAGCAAATGCAAGGTGGTGGCGGTAAAGCAATGGGGTTTGGCAAATCACGTGCAAAATTGTTATCTGAAAAATCTAAAATAACATTTGAAGATGTTGCAGGTATTGATGAAGCTAAAGAAGAATTAACAGAAATAGTTGATTTCTTAAAAGACCCGGGCAAATTCCAATCACTTGGTGGTAAAATTCCAAAAGGATGTTTATTAATTGGTCAACCTGGTACTGGTAAAACCTTACTTGCAAGAGCTATTGCAGGAGAAGCGAATGTACCGTTTTTCTCAATTTCAGGTTCAGATTTTGTTGAAATGTTTGTTGGTGTTGGTGCAAGCCGTGTAAGAGATATGTTTGAACAAGGCAAGAAAAACGCTCCATGTATTATTTTTATAGATGAAATAGATGCGGTAGGTAGACATAGAGGTATAGGCCTTGGAGGCGGTAATGATGAAAGAGAACAAACTCTTAATCAGTTACTAGTTGAAATGGACGGTTTTGAAGCAAATGAAGGGGTAATTATTCTTGCTGCAACAAATAGACCAGACGTTTTAGACCCGGCTCTCCTTAGACCTGGAAGATTTGATAGACAAATAGTTGTTCCAGCACCAGATATTAATGGCCGTGAACAAATATTAAGTGTTCATGCAAGAAAAGTTCCAGTTGCTCCAGATGTGGATCTTAAAGTAATTGCAAGAGGTACCCCAGGATTTAGTGGTGCTGATCTCGCAAATATCGTAAATGAAGGCGCGCTTATGGCGGCTAGAAAAAATAGAAAAATCGTTACTATGAAAGATTTTGAAGCAGCAAAAGACAAAGTAATGATGGGTGTAGAACGTAAGTCAATGGCTATGACTGAAGATCAAAAGAAGTTAACTGCGTATCATGAGGGTGGTCACGCCATAGTTGCTTTACACTGTCCTGCCTCTGATCCAATCCATAAGGCTACAATTATTCCTCGTGGTAGAGCTTTAGGCTTAGTTATGCGTTTACCTGAAACTGATAGATATAATGTTACTTTAGAAAAACTTAAAGCTGACATTTCAGTGGCAATGGGTGGAAGAGTTGCTGAAGAACTAATATTTGGTAAAGAAAAAATAACCAGTGGAGCTTCGTCAGATATTGAACAAGCTACTAAAATGGCTCGTGCAATGGTTACTGAATGGGGAATGAGTGATAAAGTTGGCCCTATACATTATGGTGGTGAAGGACAAGATGTTTATTTAGGACACAGTACCGGTAGTCAGAAATCTCGCTCAGATGATACAACCAAATTGATTGATGATGAAATCAAAAAGTTTGTTGATGATGGATATAAAAGCGCTACTAAAATTTTAAAAGATAACTTAGACAAATTACATTTACTTGCTAACGCTCTTTTAGAATATGAAACTTTAAGCGGTGATGAAATAAAAGATATTTTAGCTGGGAAAAAGATAAAAAGAGATCATAATGATGATAAACCTAAGCGTTCGTCATTAGCAACTAGCTCAAGTGATACAGCATCTAGCGATAATATTGATACAAATTTTGGCCAACAATCGAGCACATAAATTTAAATATGACTAAAAACTTATTTGGTACAGATGGTATAAGAGGTGTTCCTAATAGTGGAAGCTTAGAGCCTGACAATATTTTAAAAATAGCAATTGCTACTGCTGGAGTTTTAGGATCAACAGGTCGACATAATAAGGTTCTTATAGGGAAAGATACAAGGCTTTCAGGTTATTTATTAGAAAATGCACTTACTGCTGGATTTATCGCTAGTGGTACAGATGTGTTTTTAGTTGGACCAATGCCTACACCTGGAATTAGTATGTTAACAAAATCATTACGAGCTGATTTAGGAATTATGATTTCAGCCTCACACAATCCTTATCAAGATAATGGAATAAAAATATTTGGCGGTGATGGTTATAAAATTTCTGATGATATGCAAGCAGAAATTTCCCGTAAAGTGTTAAATGGCTCATGGAAAAACTATTTTGCAACTCCTGATAATTTAGGGAAAGCGAAAAGAATAGAAGATGCACAAGGCAGATATATTGAATTTGTAAAAAACACTTTTCCAAAAGGATTAAGCTTAAATGGATTAAGAGTAGTATTAGATTGTGCTAATGGTGCAACTTACCATATAGGGCCAACAATTTTATGGGAATTAGGTGCAGAAGTTATTACTATTGCTAATACGCCAGATGGATATAATATAAATGAAAAATGTGGAGCTACACATCCTGAGCTATTAATAGAAAATGTAAAAAAACTTAGAGCAGATATAGGCATTGCTTTAGATGGGGATGGTGATAGAGTTTTAATAGTTGATGAGAAAGGTCATGTCATTGATGGAGATCAAATTCTTACATTAATAGCAAGTTATTGGAAAAAAACTGGGATATTAAAGCAAAACACAGTAATTTCCACTGTTATGGCTAATAAAGCTATGGAAGATTATTTAAACAAAATAAATATAAATGTAATACGTACTCAAGTAGGCGATCGCTACGTAATGCAAGCTATGCAAGAGAATTCAGTAAATCTTGGTGGTGAGCAATCTGGCCATATAATTATGAGTGATTATGCGACTACTGGAGATGGATTAATAGCAGCTTTACAAGTGCTAGCAGTAGTGGCCGAGCAAAAGAAGCCAGCCAGCGAAATATGTAGAGTGTTTAAACCATATCCTCAAATATGTAAAAATGTTAAATTTAAAAATTCTAATCCATTAGAAAAAGAAGAAATAAAAGTATTTATTAATTCTGTCCAAACTACAAATTCTAGTAATGCAAGAATACTAGTTAGGAAATCTGGTACCGAGCCATTAATTAGAATAATGGTCGAAGGTAAAGATTCAAATTTAATAAATAACCTTGCAAATGAAATTGAAGAAAAAATATCATTAGCTTAAATTTTTGCAATTTTTTTACAATTGATTATTACTAAAATAACCTATAGATTATTAACTAATTATTAACACTTCAAGTGAAGATAATTAGTGACATAACAATTATTATAGGTTTGAAAATGTCAAAATTTAGCGATTTAATAAATAAATTAGATTTTACTCCAAATCAAATTAAACAATATTTTAAAATGTTTGAAATGGCAGGTTATTTAGATAAAGAAACTTTTTGGGTTACATTGAATAATATATACCCAACTGAAAAAGCTAAGACGATATATTTTAAACTTGAGCCTTATTTAAATAATACCATTAATATAGATAATGTTCTTACAAAAATTGAAGAATTAAGTATTCAAAACACCTTAACAGAGCAAGATATACTTGCGTTAATCTTGTATTTATCACAAACAGCATTCAATAGAGAATCAGGTATGGAACGTGCTCAATTACAAGTTCTACCTAAATGGATGGAAGGTAGCAACAAAGAATATTTTATACAAGCATTTAAAGAATTGAATATTATTAATGAGTTAAAAACCGATATTAAGAAAGTAGATATTATAGCTATTTTAGGTGCAACCGCAGGAAGCATGGTAGAATTTATTAAATATACAAAAAGCATAATAGCTCCAAATATAAAATTTGATACATTATATTTTTTAACTGGCCAAAGAGAACTAACAGTAGGTTTAGATAGTGATTTATTTATACTTGAATTAGCGAGCTTCTTGAACTTACCATACAACAAGGATATGCCATTTATAGAAAAAGGTAACCCAAAAAAAATAGTATTAAACTCACCTAAAACTCTTACAGAAACAGATGCAGCTAATTACCTTTTAAAAAGAGATGCAAAAGAATTATTTAGTAAAATAAGAGTGATTGATTCTAAACAAAATGAAAATGGCGCGCGCCCAACCACCGTTAGCAATGCTCAAGATTTTTATAATGATTTATTAGCGTTAGGTAAATTTAAGGCTAAAACATGTAAGGTTATTCTACTGGGTAGGCAGCCATATATTTCTAGGCAAGTAGTCAATTTTAATAATGTGCTTACTCAAAAATCGTTAGAAAGTAATATTGAATTAAAAATTGAAATCTATCCTGCAGGAGACAAAGCAAAGTTAGAAAATAGCGAGCTTTTATCTATTTTTTCTGAAACAGCAATTTTAATGAATGAACATTATAATAAGGCAGTAATTGAAAAAAAAGTTGAGAGGTTACCCCTGGAACAATCTAAAGTTATAATGTTTAATACGCGGAAAGAAGCACTTAAAAATAAACATGAAACAATAAATTTAAATAGTGAGCGTTCAAGGTTAGAAAATATGTTAGAACAATCTACTGATAATAAGGTAAGTTTATAATTTTAAACTGCATTGACTAACACTTTATTATAAATTAAATTTATAAATTAATGTTCTTTGTAAATTTAATTTAAATGTTTCTGTTTAAGATTTTAAAAATTCTTATATTTGTAAGTTTATTTATTAGTAAACCAATCAATATTTCTTATGCAAATGAAGATATATTTTCAATACTTGATCTCCCTTTTCAAATGGTTGAAACTATTTTAGATAATGGGGAAAAAATAATTTTTGGTGGCGCAGAATTAGTTATAGATTCTATTGAAAACACAGTTGATGGTATGATCGTGGTATTAAAAGATGCCAAAACATCAAATTCAGCAACTATAAAATTTTTTTCAGATACTAATAAAGCTATAAATTTAGTTGTCGGTCATACAGTAAAAGTAGTAGAAACTTCAAGCGGTATGATATTAGAAACTGCAGGTAAAGCTATTGCATTCATTCCAAATGAAATGGCTAAATAATCGAAATTAAATTTTAGTTTATAAAAGGGGATTTTTATAGACTAAAATCTATTTTCATACGTAATTTTTTAAAAAGTTTAATCGTTAATTTTATCTTTATTCATAAAAATAAATTTTTAATTCGAGTAAATATTTGTCTTGCTTAATTTAATCTTATCTTTATCCTGGTTAATACAAGTTACTGTTTATTAAACTTTAAGGAGAATTATTATGAAAGAATTTTTTACAGGCGCTGTTGATTTAGGCACTAAAACATTTGTTGCAACTAAAGCATTACGCTGGTTTAATGTTACACCAAAAGGAAATTTACCTTTATGGGCAATGGGTGCAGGTATTGCTGCATTATGGGATTCAGCAAGTACTATATTTACTAAAAATAACCTTGGAATTAATGACAAAAAAGTTAAAGGTTATTTTAACGATGGCATTAATGTATTAACATTAGCAGGAACCATTGGTTTAGTATTAAATAGCTTCGCTCCAATGTTAGGTTATATTTTACCTTCATTTACTATTACAAGCGCAATATGTGTAGGCAGTGCTTTAGCTATTAATATGCTTAAAGAAGAAAAGAAAGAGGGTTATAAGCCAAACTTATTTAATCAAGCAGAATCAACAGTGAATTATGCAGCAAATTTAGGACTCGCAGCTTCACTATTTACCTTTATTCCGTCATTTACACCATATCTTGCAGCTACAAACACTTCTTTTGCGGCACAAACAGCAAGGAGAGCTTTAAGTGGTGCTCCAACTGCATTAGTTAATTTTGTTGATAATTTACCAAGATTATTAGCGGCGGCTATTAGTTTACCATTTATAGGTACAGCTATTAAAACTGGGCTAGAGACGATGACATTAAGTAAATCTAAAAAAGTAGTAATAGAAAATGGTTTAGAAAAGAAGTTAGATGCCACTGTACAAGATCATTATCCTGCAGAACTTACTACAAGTTTCGCACGCACTAATCTAGAATCAAATGCAGTAATTAACAAAGTATTCAATAAAGTTGCTAGTTTTATAAGTTAGTTAAATAAAGTTTTAAAAATAGCTATGTTAATTTTTAACATAGCTATTTTTTATTATTTTCTTGAATATTTTCTAAAAATTTATTATATACAACTATTACTTAAGGGCGGTTAGCTCAGTTGGTTAGAGCGCCACGTTGACATCGTGGAGGTCGGAAGTTCGAGTCTTCTATCGCCCACCATTAGTATTTATATTTCCTTTTTAATTATCATAACGGTATGACCTGAACTCGCATTAAGCGGCTCAGAAACAATTTTTAATTTATTTTTATGCAAAATTTCTTTTATGTAATCTCTTGTATAAATATATTTAAAATAATCAGTAGAAAAACTTCTATTTTCTTTATTATCATTAAATTCAAATGTTAAAATTACCTTACTACTATCAAACATTTTATTAGCTAAGCTTTTAAATAATGTTTCTAAATCGTTTACGTAAGGAATTAATTCTGAGGCAATAATAATATCGAATTTAGTATTATCCTGTTCTAAATAATCAAAAGCATTTTTATTGATAGTTTGTAAGTATAAATATTTTTCTTCTTTAATAAATTTTTTAATAGCTTTCTCGAGCATGTTACTTGCAAAATCAATTGCTATAATTTCAGGGTTTTTTCCTAAAAATTTATAAATCTTTTTGGTGAATATTCCAGTGCCACATCCTAAATCTAACACTGAAACTTTTTCTTGATCTAATTTTAATTTGTCTTGATTAACGCCTATTTGTGAAACATATAATTCAATAGAAGCATTGTTTAACTGTGTATAAAAATTAGCGGATACTTCAAAATATAATCTTACAACATCTTCTGGTAAGGTAATATTTTCAACATTATCTAATATGTTTAAATAATAATTATTTATAGCGTGACGGGGATCAACTTCTTTAAATTTTAAAAAGCATTCTTTAGCTTTGACTTTATCGCCTTTAAAAAAACTAATAACTCCATCAAAGAAAGTATAAGGAGCATAATTAGGATAAAAATATTTTAAAATTTTTAATCGTAATTCTAAATCCTTATAGCTTTTATTGAAAAAATAAAAATAGCATAATTCTTCATTTCCTTCTGCTATGTGCTTAACGCGATATTTTATTTCCTCAATAAATTTTCTTGATTCTTGATTAAAATAATTCCAATAAAATTTTACTTTTTCTACTAACATGTTTTTATTCTTAATTTAAATTCTTTATTAATTATTTTACCAAATATTTCTTATTTGCCAAAGTTTTTATTTTAATAAATTTTAGATTTCTCTTGTTTGCTAAAGATCTTTATAGAGTAAATTACAGAAAAAGCCTAATGTTTTCTTGTAGCAAATGTAAAATTATAATTTTTTATTTAATATGATCATTTGCAAGAGGGTGATGCGAATAAACAACAGATTTTAATCGTGCACTGGTAGTATGCGTATAAATTTGAGTAGTAGCAATGTCACTGTGGCCTAAAATTTCTTGAATTATTCTTAAATCCGCTCCTCCTTCTAATAATTGTGTAGCAAATGTATGCCTTATTACATGCGGAGAAATACGTTTATGATCAATGCCTGCTTTAATAGCTAATTCTTTCAGTAATTGGCCAAATCTTTGCCGTGTTATATAACCTTCTTTAGAATTTGAAGGAAATAAGTATTGGTTTTGTAAATTATTTTTTAAAACTTTTGCTATGTAATTATGTAAAGCAGAAATTGCCTTGTTATGTAAAGGTACCATTCTTTCTTTATTACCTTTACCTAATACTTTTAAATATGGTTCAATTTCACCTTTTTCACTAAATTTTATTGAATTGCGTTTAAGGCTTACAAGTTCACTTACTCTCATTCCTGTTGCATATAAAATTTCCAGCATTGCAAGTAATCTTATTTCATCAAGAGTTTCAGCTTTTCGTATAATTTCCATTAGCTGATTCACTTCTTCTTTTGAGAGAAATTTAGGAAGTTTTTGTGGTAATTTGTTATGGTCAATATTTAAGGCTGGAGATGATGAGATAATTTTTTCAGTAAATAAAAATTGATAAAAACTTTTTATGGCAGAGATATGTCTATTTATTGTAGAAGATTTAAAACTATTAGAATTTAAGTATTTTATAAAATTTTCGATATCTGTACTTTGAACATTTTCAAATTTTACTTTGCTTTTATTTAAATACTCTGAAAAATTATTTAAATCCTTTAAGTATGAAGCGGTAGTATTAGCACTTGCCCCGACTTCAGATTTTAAATATTCATCAAATATTTCTAATAAATTATCTTTCAATTTGGTATGTGTCAAACTTCAGCTCCTTAGTTATTGGAAGAAAGTTTGGTTCAGGTTGTTTGAGCAAATATAACATAATAATTAATATAAGCCCAAGTAAAACTAATGATGAATATTTTAAATGCTTAATTATGCCTTTTTTCATATAATTTTTTTAAAAACTTATTGTCTTTTAGGTGCTTATCAACCATTATCTCTTTTAATATTAAAACAATTAAATATTAAAGCAAGATGAATATTTTAAAAATTAACAAGCCAATAGTTCTTGTAGGACTCATGGGATCAGGGAAAACTACCATTGGTTATCGTCTTGCTTTACAACTTGGTTTACCTTTTTTTGATAGTGATAAAGAAATAGAAAAATCAGCTTGTTGTTCAATTTCTGACATATTTTATTATGCCGGAGAAGCTTATTTTAGAAAAATTGAACATCAAACAATGAAAGCCCTTCTTGAAAAACCGGAAGGCAAAATTATTGCTACAGGCGGTGGATCTTATATTAATCCTGATGTAAAAAATCTTATTAATGAAAAAGGTTTATCAATTTGGATTAATGCAAGTTTAGATGTAATTGTAGAAAGGGTATCACGCAGAAATACACGCCCCTTATTAGAACATGGAGATAAAAGACAAATTCTTCAATCTTTAATGGAAGAAAGATATCCAGTTTATGCTGAATCACATATAACAATTTCTAGTGATAATAAAACTCATGCTGAAACTGTAAAAATGATTATTAACGCTATTAATCAATATTTTGGTGATGAAAACTATTAAATTCAAATGTCATGAAACTCAAGAAGGTGAAATAATAATTGGTTCACATTTATTTGACGATTTTGAAAATTCACTATTAATAGAAACCTTAAATTCTCTAAACATTGAAAAATTTATAATTATAACTGATGCAACAATTAGTAAGTTATACTTACAAACTGTTTTAAACTTTTTTTCTATAATTTCTCCGGTTCATTTTATTGTTATTGATGAAAAGGAAGAAAGTAAAACTTTGCAAATAGTGAATTATTTATGTGAACATCTTACTAACTTAGGTTTATCAAAAAATAGCTGCTTGATAGCTTTAGGTGGAGGTGTAGTAGGGGACATAACAGGTTTTGTTGCAAGTATATTATTTCGCGGAATTAATTTTATTCAAATACCTACTAGCTTTTTATCACAGGTTGATAGCTCAATTGGCGGAAAAAATGGTGTTAATGTTAATTCATATAAAAATTACATTGGAACTATTTATCCAGCGAGTTTAGTAATCTCTGATGTTGCTTTTTTGAATTCTCTTTCTCAAGAAGAATTTTTAAATGGTATTGCAGAATTAATTAAAATTTCTATTTTATGCGATAAAGATTTATTTAATTATCTTAAAACTAATTATCAAAACATAGTAAAATTTCAGAAAGAAAATTTAATTCATATTATCAAAACCGGTGTTGAATTAAAAAATAAATTTGTTGAAAAAGATTTAAATGATGCAAGTGAGAGAAAGGCTTTAAATTTTGGCCACACTATAGGACATGCGATTGAAACTGCGAGTAACTTTAGTATTTCGCATGGTTTTGCTGTAAGCATCGGTATGGCCTATGAAATTCAACTTACTAGTAAGCTTGGTATTACACCTAACAATATTGTGGAAGAAACTTTAGAAGTTTTAAAACTTTATAATTTACCCTATCAATTAGAAAATAATTTGCTAAATAAAGCTATAGAATCCATAGCATTTGATAAAAAGAAAGAACAAAACAAAATTACTATGCCAATAATAAAAGAGATTGGTAAATCTAATTTAGAAAAAGTAAATATTGAATCTTTTAATCTACTTAAATAAACAATAATTATTATACGTTAAATCTAAAATGGAAGATATCACCATCTTGTACGGTGTATTCTTTACCCTCAAGCCTCATTTTACCAGCTTCTTTAGCGCCATTCTCACCGTTACATTTAACATAATCTTCGTAAGAAATTGTTTCAGCTCTGATAAATCCTTTTTCAAAATCGGTATGAATAACACCTGCCGCTTCAGGAGCTGTAGCGCCTTTTCTTACAGTCCAGGCATGAGCTTCCTTTGGTCCAATAGTAAAAAATGTGCTTAAATCAAGTAATTCAAAGCCAGCTTTAATAATTTTCTTTAATCCAGTTTCTTCTAAGCCTAAATCTAATAAAAATTCTTGCTTTTCTTCCTCTGAATTTAAGCCTGCGATTTCTGATTCTATTTTTGACGAAATAATTACATGTTTACAATTATTTTTCTTAGCAAAATTCCCAACTTCTTCAGTCCATTTATTACCTTTACTTGCTTCATCTTCTTTTACATTACAAACATATAATACTTTTTTAGTTGTAAGTAATTGAAGTAATTTAAGTGTAGGAATTTCATCTTTATCAAAAGTAATTGAACGAGCTGGCTTACCTGCTTCAAGTACAGGAAGAACTTTTTTTATTAATTCAAATTGTTCTTTAGCTTGTTTATCTCCTGAACGAATTTTTTTTTCAAAACCTGGAAGTCTTTTATTTAAACTTTCCATATCAGCTAATATAAGTTCTAGTTCAATTGTTTCAGCATCTCTAAGCGGGTCTACTGAGCCATCAACATGAGTAATATCTTCATCTTCAAAACATCTTAAAACATGGATAATAGCATCTACTTCACGAATATGTCCTAAAAATTGATTACCTAAACCTTCGCCTTTACTTGCGCCTCTTACAAGACCTGCAATATCAACAAATTCGAGTTGAGTAGGAATAATTTTTTGTGAACTTGCAAGTTTTGCTAAAGTTTCTAAGCGATTATCTGGTACAGAAACTTTTCCAACATTTGGTTCAATTGTACAAAATGGATAATTTGCAGCTTCTGCAGCTTGGGTCGCAGTAAGTGCGTTAAATAATGTAGATTTCCCAACATTTGGTAAGCCAACTATGCCACATGCAAAACCCATAAAACCCTCTATTTTTCTAATGCTATTTTGGTTGTAAAATTATTTAAATCTTTATTTAAAAGTGTTTGAAAATTATTAGCTATATTTAAAAATAATCCTTCTAATTCATCTAACTCGGCTTCTTTAAATTTACCTAATACATGACTTGAAGCATTCCCTTTTTTGCCTACTCCAATTCTTAAGCGGAAATAATTATTTCCTACTAAACTATCGATTGATTTTAAACCGTTATGTCCGCCGCTACTACCACCTTGTTTAACTTTGATTTTTGCAAAATCAAGATCGATGTCATCATGAATTACTAAAATGTCCTCTACCTTTATTTTATAAAAACTTGCAACTTGTTGAACCGATTTACCTGATAAATTCATAAAAGTTATGGGTTTTAAAAGAACAAGTTCATTACCTTTGTAGTTGGTAGTGGCGATTTCGCCTTGCCATTTATGTTTAAAGGAAATAGAAGAATTGGCCTTTTGATTCAAGTATTCTGTAAAATAATCTATGAACAAAAAGCCAATATTATGTCTAGTTAAAGTATATTCAGGGCCTGGATTACCAAGCCCACAAATTAACTTCATTTATTTGTTATTGTTGAGATTGAGCAGCTGGATTTTCCGCGTCATCAACACGACCAACGATAGTTACAAGAGTAACATTTTCGGTGCCTGCAAATCTTGTACCAGCCGGTAAGTCAATATCATTAATATGAATACTGCTACCAATGTCTAAAGTACTAAGGTCAAATTCAATAAAGTGAGGGATATTTTGAGCCTTACAAACTAACTCAATTTCACGACGAACTATGTTAAGTACGCCACCACGTTTAATACCAATAGTTTTATCTTGGTTAGTGTAATGAATTTTTACATGTACTTTTACTTCTGATTTTTCATCAACATGAATAAAGTCAATATGTTCAATACTATCACTTACAGGATGAAGTTGAACTTCATATGGAAGAGCTAGATAAGTTTCTTTTCCAACTTTAATGTTTAATAATTGTGCCATAAACCCTGATTTATGCATACGAACAGTCATTTCTTTTGCATCAAGTGTTATGTTCACATTTTCTTTATTTTTACCATAAATTATTGCTGGAACCTTTTTGTTCCTTCTTAATTCACGAGCAGAACCTTTACCTAAGTTAGTTCTATATTCACCTTCAATTATTTGCGCAGCTATTGACATTAAATTTTCTCCTTTAATCAAATAAACTAGAGACAGAAGTTTCTTCTGATACCCTTCTTATCGCTTCCGCCATAAGTCCTGATATTGAAACTTGTCTAATATTACTTATCTCGTTAATTTCTTGTTTGTAGATACTATCGGTAATCACTAAATTTTGCAATTTAGAATTTTTTACTTTTTCTAAAGCTCCTTGCGATAACACTCCATGGGTAACGTAAGCGCTAACACTTCTAGCTCCTTGTTCAATTAATTTTGCAGCAGCATTGCATAAAGTTCCTGCAGAATCAACAATATCATCAATCATTATGCAATCTTTGTCATGTACATCACCAATAATATGCATAACTTCTGAAATGCCAGCTTTTTCACGACGTTTATCAACAATTGCTAAATCAACTCCTAATTTTTGAGCTAAGGCTCTAGCTCTTACCACTCCTCCAACATCAGGAGAAACAATTGTTAAATTTTTACTTTTAAAATTAGCTAAAATATCGCTTACAAATACAGGCATTGCATATAAGTTATCAACAGGGATATCAAAAAAGCCCTGAATTTGACCTGCATGTAAATCTACTGTTAAAACTCTATTAGCGCCTGCGGCAGTTATTAAATTGGCAACTAATTTAGCAGAAATAGGGGTTCTTGGTCCGGGTTTACGGTCTTGCCTTGCATATCCAAAGTAAGGGATAACAGGAGTGATTCTTTTAGCAGAAGCTCTTTTCAATGCATCAATTGTAATTAATAATTCCATTAAATGGTCATTAGCAGGAAAGCTTGTAGATTGAATAATAAACACATCTTGGCCACGGACATTATCCATAACTTCTACGAAAATTTCGTTATCAAGGAATCTTTTTATATTAGCGTTTATTAATTTTACACCCAAATTGGTTGCAATTTTTTCCGCTAAGACCTTATTACTGTTACAAGCTAAAATTTGCATTGTTATTAAAATATTATTTTTTAATGAAAAATTTTTCGTATATTATATACAAAACTATGTTATTAAATTAAACTAACGCTAATATCATGATTTAGTTTAGTTGTAAACTTATTTTAGAGGATACGTTAAGGAATTTTATGAAGAAGTATTTTTTAATTTTAATGATGATGGTAAGTAAAATATCTTTAGCTTTGGATTACAATAAGTTATTGGATAGTGACTATGTCTTGGGTAATAGAGATGCTAAAGTACAAATTATAATGTATTCTTCTTTAACTTGCCCTCATTGTGCTACTTTTTATACGAAAACTTTCCCTAAGTTACAACAGGCCTATATTGATAATAATAAAATAGCTTTCGTAAATAGATCTATATTAAATGATCGTGTAAGTTTAGCCGGAACAATGCTTGCTTATTGTGAAGGTGAAAAAGATTATTATAAAATAATTAAAGTTTTATCCAAGCAATTTGAACATTGGGTTATATCATCAGAGTATCTAAATAGATTAGAAAATATAGCATCTCTTGCAGGATATGATAAAAACAAATTTGAAAAATGTATGAATAATGAATATTTGCAAGATCAATTACTAAGATCTCAAAAAGAAGCCACTAGTCAATTAAATATAGATGTTATACCATTTATGCTTATTAATGGTAAGCCTTATAAGGGTGCTCATGGTTTTGAATATTTATCTAAAGAGATTGAAGAATTATTAAAATAATATACTGAGAATTCAAACACCCAGTATATTATTAATTAAATTATTTTATATCTGTTCCTAAAAAGTTGTCGGCTTGTCTATTTAAATCAAAGACCGTACGCACTGGAGATTTCGTAGAGTAATTATTAACATGTAAAACTTGAGCCTGGTCAAAAATAGCTCTTTTTACTTCTACTTCCTTTGAATCTGCATCAATAATTTCATCACGACTTACAGGTTCGCTTACTATTGGGGCTGTAGGTTGGAAATTAAAAGGATTAAATTGATTTTTAAACAAATTAATTAACTGTTGATTTACTTCTACTTGCGTCTGTTTTAATTTCAACTTAGCAGCTTCTGTATCTCTTTTATGTTGGTCTTGAGCATCTTTTAATTCTGCTTTCTTTGGTGCTTCTTTATGATCTGCGTCACTTGAACTTGCTAAAAAGGATAAAGTTGTAACTACTGTACTTATTGTAATTAAAAGAATAGTAAATTTACTACAAACGGTAGCGAAGCTACTTGCAATTACTGCAAAGGCAGTGAAAGCTTCTTTTGCAAAATAAGCGCTGAAAATAATAGGGGTAAGATATACAATGCTTTTTGCCATTCTTGCGTAGGCTTTTCCGTAAGGGCTTTCATATTTATTTTCATCTAGGGAAAGAGCATTGAAAACATTTCCAAGAAAATAATTGCTAGCTTTTTTTAAGGTTTGACAGGCTTTATTTAAAAAATGGTTTGTTCCTTCTTTTATCTTATCTATTGTGCTATCGTATACACTTGACAATTTTTTAGTTAAAAAATCAAACATTTAAAACTCATTAAATAATTAACTATTGAAAAGATTTATACTAAAAATTAACCAATATGTCAATGAGATAATTAATATATTTACTTTTATTTAAGGTGATAAACCTTAAATAATTGTTACATATACCTAAAAATTAAAAATTATAATTTTCTAGCGTGGTCTGTAAGAAGAACGGGTATACCATCAATTATGGGAAAGGCAAGTCCAGCAGCCTCGCTTATAAGTTCATTAGTAATTTCATTGAACTTAAGAGGCTGCTTTGTTAGCGGACAAGCAAGGATTTCTAAAAGAGTAACATCAAATTCGAAAATTTTTTCTGCTGTCATTTAATAAATTTTACCAAATTTTAAAAGTTACGCTGCCATAGCTTTAACTTTCGCTGCAAGCTTCTTAACCATTCTTGAAGCGGTACCAAGGCTTAAAACTTTCTTTGTAACGCCACGCATAATTTCGCTTTGAGCATGTGATAAAACTTTACGAGCGTCATCGTTATTACCGGCTGCAATCGCAACTTCTACTTTCTTAATAAAAGTTTTAATTCTGCTTCTTCTAGCGCGGTTAATTGAAGCTCTTTTGAGTGATTTTCTGTGAGCTTTTTCAGCCGATTTATGATTTGCCATTTCTGAACCCATTAATAAATTTTTGTGAGCATAATAATATCTTATATAGAAACAGTCAATGATTAAAATTCAAAAATAAGCGACTGATATTATGTTAAATCACTATTTATGACTGTTTATTAAGCAATATAATTATTTTTTCCTATAAATCAAAATGCCTTTAATTTCAGTAAAATCGTAAGCTTTAAATAAGAAAGCAATAATTATAAAAGCCGAGTAAGCTATCCCTACTTTAATTAATGTTAAAATTAGCGTAGGAAGAGCAATATTAATTTTAATAATTAGAAACATAATAGCGATTAAAATCAAACATGCAAATAAATTCGCTAATAATTTACGTTTTAAGCGTTTGTCGAATTTGATTAAATCGAATCTTTTTAAATAACAATATAAAAGAGTAACGTTAAACCAAGATGAAATGGTGCTTGCAATAGCAATTCCTAAGTAAGTTTTGTGAAATCCTAAAAATAACATATTTACAGCAATGTTTAATAAAAGCGACATTAAAGCAACTTTAAAGGGGGTTTTAGTATCATGAATAGAATAAAAACATGGGGTAAATATTTTATTTAGAATGTAAGCAGGTAAAGCTAATGTCATTATAATCATAAGGTTAGCTGTGGCCTGACTATCTTCCTTAGTAAATGCTCCATATTCAAATGTCGACACAATTATTGGTTCAGCGAGCGCAATAATGATAATTACTGTTGGAAGGGTTAAAAGCATAGTAATTTCAATAGTGCGGTTTTTTATATCATTAGTTTTAGAGGAATCAGTTAATTGATATTTAGATAAAACAGGGAGTAATACCATTGAAATAGAGGTGCCAATAAGAGCTAGAGGCAATTGTACTATCCTATCAGAATAATACATAAGAGACACGGCTTTTTCAAAAAGAGTTGCAATTGAAGTGCTTACCCATAAATTAATTTGTACTACTGAGGCACTTAAAACTCCTGGAATCATAGTTTTTAAAAATTTTCTAGTATCAGAATTTAGTGAAGGTTTTACAAGTTTTACGAAAAGTTTATTTTTAATAGCTATATAAAGAACTAAAACTAACTGAAAACACCCAGAAACTACAATACTTAAGGATAATAACTTGCCTATATATTCTTTATCATCACTTTTAATTACTAAAGCGACCATCATGCAAAGATTTAAAATAATAGGAGAAATAGCAATACTAGAATATTTCCCAACGCTACTTAACATTCCACCAAAAAGCGCGCTTAAAGACATAAAGAATAAATAAGGGAAGGTGATTCTAGCAAAAGTAACTGCTAAATTGAATAGTTCAGGTTCGTTATTAAAGCCAGGAGCTAGAACTGTCATAATCTTATCCATTTGCCACTCAGCAATTACAGATAAAGCTATTAAGGCAAGTATAAGCATCGAGAAGGTTTGGCTTGCATAAAAACTTGCTTTTTCAATACCTTCATTATTAAGTTTCTTTGTAAATATAGGTACAAAAGAAGAAGTAAAAGCTCCTTCTGCAAAGAAACTTCTAAAAACATTCGCAAACCTAAAGGCTACATGGAAAGCATTAGCAATAGGGCCGGCCCCTAGCACGGTTGCCATAAGGATTTCCCGAGCATACCCAAGCATGCGTGAAATAAGGGTAAAAAAGCTTATAAGTATTGATGAGCGGATAAGCATAATTTTTATATATCAAAAGTTTATGTTCAAGTTTTAAATTTTTATTTAAT
This sequence comes from Sphingobacteriia bacterium, assembly GCA_017304685.1. Classification (NCBI taxonomy): domain Bacteria; kingdom Pseudomonadati; phylum Bacteroidota; class Sphingobacteriia; species Sphingobacteriia bacterium. The sequence goes on from JAFKLR010000004.1 coordinate 437,535, forward strand.
AACAGTCAAATAAATAAAATATTAACAAAATGAACAAATAAAACTTTATATTAACTATTTGTTAGTGTATAATTTGCAAAAAATAAAAGATTAAGGAAATAGGGATGTCGAAGTTAAGTAAAGATAAATTTAGTGAGCTAAATAACTTTAATTTAAAGTTAGAAGAAGTAATAGAAAATGATGACATCGAAAAAGCAAAAAGAGCTTTAAAGGGATTTACTAAAACCATAGGTATAAGCGTTAAACCTGAAGAGATTACAAAGGATTCCGAATTCATAAAAAAAATAACTTCAAGATTTGCTGATAATGACAGATTAACTTTTATTAAAATTACACAATTAGTGCATACATGTGCACAAAAAATTGAAAATAACAAATTCACAAACAAAGAGATTATATCAAAAAGTAAAGAGATAAAAAATAGCTTGAGTAGTTTACTTGAAAAAATTAAGCGATCTGAGCAACCAGTTGCTAAGCCAACTATTCAAGTTAAAGATCATCCTGATACTCCAGCAACTACCCCAACAAATTCACCAAGAAAAGATGGAACTAACAATAATCAAAAACCTGAAGAAAATAATAATAAAAAAAAGGGTAATGATATGAAAGCTAATTCAAGAAGTAAGTTGTTCAAAACAAACAATAATGGAAGTGAAGATTTAGCTAAAACAAATGAAATTTTAAAGGGCGAAATTGCAAAGTTATCTAGTGAACTGGATAGACTTAAGGGAGAAAGCGAAAAATCATTTAATGATAATTTTAGAAAGATTCAAGAAGTAAAAGAAGTTGAAGGCAAGCTTAAAGAAGAGTTTAAGAATTTACAGGCTAAAAATGAAGATTTACTTAAAGAGTTAGGAATTAGCAGAACTGCTAATGAAATGTTAGTTAAAAAAAATAAAGTTTTTTTTAAAATGATTAATAGTTTCCGTAAAGCGCTTAATCTTCCCCTTTTAGATGATAAAAATAGTATAAGTAATAAGAAGAACGAAGAAGAAGATGTAACTAAGGCATTAGAGGAAAAAATAAATTTACTAACTGAATATGAAACTCAACTTCAAACTTTACAAAAAGAAAAAATAGAAGCTGAAACTAAAGTTAGGAAGTTAGAAGAGCAAAATAAAATACATTTAGAACAAATTGAAAGTACGCAAAAAGAATTAGAAAAAACTAAGCTAGAAATAAGTCAAAATAATCAAAACGAAGCATCTGATAAAAGAAAACTTGAAGAAGAAAAGCATGGTTTAAAAAGAAATATTCGTGATCTTGAAAGTAAAATAGAGCAATTAACCCAGGAATACAAATTAAAATTAAGTCAAAAAGATGGAGAGCTTAAAGATTTACAATTTAACATAGGCTTTGAAAGGCAAAAAAATAAAATTCAGTTAGAAGATGAAGCAAAAAAAATTGAGGCAATACAGCAAAATTATATTGAAGAATTAGCAAAGTATACAAACGAATATACAGCGCAAAAAAAGCAAATGGAAGCGTTTAGGGAAAATTATGAAAAGAATACTGAAGAATTAAAAAGCCAACTTCAGGAAAGTGAAGCTAAACTTAAAGACGCTGAAATAAAGTTTCAAAATAATCAGCAACAATTTAATGAAACTAAAGAACAATTAGAATTAGAAATTGCTAAAAATAAAGAAATTTTTGAAGCTAAACTTTCTGAACTAGAAGAAGAATTGAAGCAAAAAAGTCAAGAGTTAGAAGAGTTAAAACAAGAATTAGCGAATAAAGAAGACAAAGAAGAATTATATAAGAAAAACCTTACTCAAAGAGAACAGGAATTAGCGGAAAATATTGATAAGTTAAAATCTACGCTTGAAAGTGAGCAGGAAAAAATAAAGAAGCATAATGAAGAAGCAGCAGAATATAATTCATTAATTGAAAAACAAACAACTGAATTAGAATCTTTAAAGCAAGAAAAAACTTCTCTTGCTAATCAGCTTATAATTTTACAGCAAAAATTTGAAGAAGTTACTGAAGCTAAAAATAAATTAGAGCAAGAAGCAAAGGCGATTGAAAATGCTAAAGAAACTCATAATGAAGCGCAAAATTTGCTAGATGAAAGTGAAAAAGAAATTAAGCGGGCAATATCAGAAATAGAAGAACTCAAAAGTGAAAATCAAAAAGTTTTAGAAGAAGTTAAGCAGTTAAAACAACAGCTTGAACAATCTCAAAAAGAAAAAGAATCGTTAAATACTGAAATTGAAGATTTAAAAAAACAAAGTGAGCAACTTCATTCTGAAAATAAAGTAATTAAAATAGAAAAAGAACATCAAGTTCAAGACCTTCAAAAGAAAATTAGTGATCTTGAAACCTTAATAAGAGAAGAAACAAAAAGGATTGAACAATTACATGAAGAAGCGCAGAAACTAAAAAGAGAAGAAGAAAAAAATAAAAATGATTTTACTCAACAAAGTGCAGCTTTAGAATCTGAGATCGAAAGTTTAAAACAACAAGCGTCTAATTTGCAAAAGCAATTAGAAGAAGAGCAGAAAGCTAGAAAAAGTGTTGAAGATGAATCTCAAATATTTAAAGAAAATCTTAGTGAGAAAGAAAAAGCTAATGAAGAAGCTGTAACAGAAATTACTCAATTGAAGAAGCAATTTAAGGAGCTCCAATCAGCTAAAACTGATAAAAACTTTACAGAAGAAGTTACTAAATTAAAACAGCAACTTGAAGAGGCTCAAAATGGTAAAGCAGCAGCTGAACGACAAGTTAGAGAAAATGCAACCAATGGGGAAAATATTAAGCTGTTAGAAGCGTCTAAAAATTCATTAGAAAAAACTGTAAAAACCCTTAAAATAATATGTGGTGTTGCAACAGCTGCTTTTATCTCGATTGCTATTTGCTATTTCTTCCCAAAACATGTAGCGTCAGCTAGTAATTTACTTAAAGATAAAACAAGCAATATTAAGCCTAAATTAAACGAATTCGGTGGCTGGGTTGGTAATAAAGTTGGCAAAGCAAGAAAATATATTCTTGAAAGAAAAGTAGCTTTAATTTCCAATTCGCCATCACAAAAAGGTTAGTCACTTAATTTGAAGGGGAAACTTATGAAAATAAACATTATTGATAGACCAAGTGTAAATTTTACAGATGAAGAAATAACCCCACGTTATATAGTCATTCATTGTATAGGATATGATGATATAAAAGCTTTAGATATTCTTACAAAAACTGTTGAAAATGGGGGTGGCGGAGTAAGCTCACATTATTTTATTCCTCAAGTACAAGATACTACGCTTGATGGATACCCTATATATAACCTTGTTAGTGATAATAAAAAAGCCTGGCATGCAGGTGCTAGTAAGTGGTATCAAGATGAGAATTTAAATTCATTTTCAATTGGTATTGAGTTTAATTCACCAAATTATGCAAATGCTATAACAGGTGATGGAAATTTAGATTGGTATCATTTTGATGGTTTCCAACAAGATCAAATTCAAGCAGGTGTTGAATTAATCAAAACACTTATGAATAAATATAATATTCCTAAAGAAAATGTTATTGGTCACTTTGATATTGCGCCGTGGAGACTTGATAAAGATGGAAATGCAATTTTAGGTAAAACTGATCCAGGTGCAAAATTTCCATGGAAGTTACTTGCAAAAGAAGGAATTGGAGTGTGGCCAAAAGAAGAAAGAACTCGTGAAGATGAGATTGATTTAAGTTTAAAAAATGTTCAAAAATTATTAGCGGATAATGGTTATAAAATTGAACAAACAGATATTTATGATCCGCAAACAGAATTTACAATTAAAGCTTTTCAAATACATTATATGCCAGAAAATATTGATGGAAAAATTTCTGCACAATTAGTAACAAGCTTAGAAAATTTAACTGATCATCAATATTCTGAAAATCCAATTCAGGCACCAGACTACTATATGCTGGACGTAGCTTAAGAAAGTTTCATTGCAAGGTTGGATGTATTTAAAAAGCTTGATTAATTTCAATTACGGGTTATACAAAACTAACATATTTAAAAGAGATAAAATTAATTAAATGATAAGTATTAAAAATCTTGCAATGAGCTACGGCTCAAAATTACTTTTTACTGATGTAACATTAAATTTAAATGTTGGTGATCGCTATGCGCTTGTCGGTGCTAATGGTTCTGGTAAATCAACATTTCTTCGTTTGTTTGCAGGTGAAGAAGAACCGTTAGATGGTGAAGTTAGTATTCCAAAAAGATATAAAGTTGGATGGTTAAAACAAGATCAATTTCTTTATGAAAATACTAGAATTGTTGATACCGTAATTGCAGGTAAAAAAGCTTTATGGGAAGCATTGAAGGAAAAAGAAGAAATTCTTGCTAAAGAAGAATTCGTTGAAGAAGATGGTTATAAACTTGGTGAATTAGAAGAAGTTATTTTTGAAAATGATGGTTACACTGCAGAAGTTATAGCAGCAGAATTATTAGTAGGTTTAGGGATAAAAGAGGAGTATCATCATCAGCCATTATCAGCACTGTCTGGTGGTTATAAATTAAGGGTATTACTTGCACAAAGTTTATTTGAAAATCCTGATGTTTTATTACTTGATGAACCAACAAACCACTTAGATTTACAAACAATTTATTGGCTAGAAAATTATTTAAAAAATACTTTTAAAGGAATTCTTGTAGTTATCTCACATGACACAGTTTTTCTTAATAATTTAGCAACTACCATATTAGATATCGATTATGGTGAAATAAGACCTTACATAGGTAACTATGATAATTTTGTAGTTAAAAAACAATTGCTGGCGGAAGCTAAATTAAGTGAACGTGCAGATCTTGAAAAAAAGATTGAAAAAATGAAAGTATTTATCGAAAAATTCAGAGCATCAGCAACTCGTTCAAAGCAAAGTGCTTCACGTGAAAAACTTATTGATAAAATGGAATTGCCAACTATCGATAAAAGCTCAAGATTAAACCCTAAATTTAATTTTACTCAAGTGCGTCCTTCAGGAAAAACAGTTTTAACTGTAAGTAATGTGAGTAAAAGTTTTAAAGAGAAAAAAGTTTTAAATAATATTTCGATTAATATACAACGTGGTGAAAAAGTAATTATTGTTGGGCCAAATGGTATTGGTAAATCAACATTACTTAAAATTATAGTTGGTAATTTAAAGCCTGATGAAGGAAATGTTGAATGGGGATATGAAACAAAATTTTCATATTTCGCACAAGATCACCATGAATTACTTAATGAAAGTATATCTGTTTTTGATTGGATGCAAAATTACACATCGCATGACCAGCAACCTAAAGTAAGAACTATTTTAGGAAATGTTTTATTCCGCAAAGAGGAAATTGAAAAAAATATATTAAACTTAAGTGGTGGCGAAGCTGGTAGGCTTTTAATTGCAAAAATGATTTTAGAAGAAGCTAATGTGCTAATTTTAGACGAACCAACTAACCACTTTGATATTGAAACTAAGGATGAATTAAAACGCGCACTAGTTGATTTTAAAGGTACAGTAATTATGGTAACGCATGATAGAGATTTTGCTATGAGCGTCGCTGATAGAATTATTGCAATAACTCCAAGAAGAGTCACCGATTTTAAAGGTAAATATGAGGAATATCTAGCTAAAAATGGTAGTGATTTCTTACAACTAGATAAACAACCTGAACTTAAAGTCGCAAAAGCGAATTAATTGATAAAAATAAATTTTACTAGGTATATGATGAAACAAATTAAAAAAACTTTTTATTTATTGGCTATTGCATGCATCATAATAAATGTAATACCTTTATTTGATGCAAATGCTCTTGGTACTCAAGAAATTTCTTTTACTCTTCCTAATAGTGATAGAGAAATAATAACAGAAATTTATTATCCAATTGATGAAAAAATAAATTCTAAAACTATAGAACATGGAATTTGGCATAGAAAATTTTATGTGAAAAATGCTCCTTTATCTAACAAATCATTAACTTACCCTTTAGTAATATTTTCGCATGGCTGGCAAGGGGATAGGTTTGGAAATTCATGGATTGCTGAGAGCTTAGTTAAAGAAGGCTATATTGTAGCTATGATTGAACATACGCATAATACAAGTTATGAACATAGTGATTTGTTTCTTTATACTTCAATGTGGCAACGACCTTTAGATGTTTCAGAGTTTTTGACATATCTTTTAAATGATAAAACTTGGGGTAAGGTAATAAATCAGGAAAAGATTGTTGCAGGAGGTTTTTCACTTGGTGGACTCACTTCGCTTTGGCTGAGTGGCATTAAAGCAGATAAAGACCTTTTTAAAAATGCAATGGATCATAAATATTCAAGGTGGAATGATTGGCCTGAATATGCGAAAGAAAAAGCTAATAAGGTTGATTGGTCGTATGCTCAAAATTTATATTATGATAAGCGAATTAAAGCTATTTTTTCTATAGCTCCAGATTTAGGTGAGGGTTTTGATAAAAATGGACTCAAACAAAGTAAGATTCCTAGTTTAATTATTGTAGGCACTAAAGATTTCATTACACCTGCAAAAGTGAATGCAGAATTTTATGCTAAAAATATGAATAATTCTAAGGTTATAATTATAAATGATGCTGAACATTTCGATTTTATGAATAATTGTTCAAAGCTTGGTAAGAAAATCACCCCGCATTTATGTAATAGTAATCTAAATAGGAATAAATTACAAAAGCAGGTTAGTAAACAAATTGTAGATTTTTTATCAGAAAATTTGGGTAAATAATTTGCAATAATAATTATATGAATAGATAGATTAATATCTAATGTTTTCATTTAAAAAATTTAAAATATCTTTTCTAAGATTTTTATAAAATGCTTTGCAGTCGCTAATAGTGCCATTAAAATATTTTTCGTTAGAATTATGTGGTAATGATTCATTCAAATAGGCATGATCCATAAAGCTAATATGACGTGAACCAGGATAGTAATGAAATTTATAACCTGACTGTTTAAGTAATTCCATAATACCAGTATTTTTTTGATAAATTTGTCTTTCTTCAGATAAGCAGAATAGGATAGGATATTTTGTGGGATAAGGAAATTGTAATTCTCCATCAATAAATACTATACATTCTTTAACATTTGAATGAGTAGGTTCATGTGGTAATAAGCTATTAACTCCTGATCTAAATATACTAGTAATACGATTAGCAAGCATAAATAATGCATTGCCACCCATTGAATGCCCAATAAGTGCAACTTTAGAGGTATCAATATTTCCAGAAAATTCATTTTTATTTTTCTTTATCCAGTCAAATACATAAAGAATATTATCTATGATATTACTATGTTTAGCGCAGCTTCTATTATTCCATATTTCCGGCTGAGTTTTGTCAGTTACTAATTGATGTTGAATGCATATTACAATAAAACCATGTGAAGCTAATTCTTCATTAAGGATAGCATAATCAGTCATTATTGCTCCATTACCATGATTAAAGATTACAACAGGGTGTTTACCTGAAGAGATGCTTTTTACATTAGCTTGTTCCGCAAATACTTTATTTTTTAAAATAGGGAATAATTTAGGTGCAAATTCTTCATATATTTTTTCTTTTGGAGTATGAGGTCCTTTTGATAAAGGAAAATATATTTGAATAGGTATTAATTGTCCTTCAGGATATTCAAAAGTTTTCCTGAATTCATTGTATAAATTATATTTACATACTCCAACTTTGTAACTACCAGTTGGTGATAATATTATTCTATTGTTACTCATAATTATAAAATTAAACTATCTTCAAAAAATGATATAAAAATTTAAGATTAATTTAGTAAAGAATTTTCAATTTTGTTAAATAACAAGAGATTAAAAATGTGGCGGATGGGGTGGGATTCGAACCCACGGTACGGTTCCCCGCACGCCGGTTTTCAAGACCGGTACCTTAAACCACTCGGTCACCCATCCGTATAATGAATAATTGAGTTACTTTAGATAACATATAACTTGCATTTTAGCAATAGTTATTATTTAGTAAGATCAAATTCTTCAAATGTAGTGATATGGATAATATTGAAAACCCCTTTAAAGGTGCAAGCAAAATCTCAAAATTGAGTATTCTTACTAAATTCAAATATGTTGAGCTTTTAAGCGATTTCCTAGAATTTTATGAAGCTTCTACTAGTGCTTACGAAGTTGATATAACTACTCATGTAGATCCATACCCAGAGGATAAATGGCAAGTTGAAGCATATTTTTTTGATTTAAAAGAAAAGCAGGAAGTCATTGAAGGAACAAAAAATTATATTAATGAGCTTAAAATTGAAGCTGAAATTTTAAATTTTGAAGAAGTACCAGACATAGATTGGGTTAGTGAGGTTCAAAAAAATATTCCACCAATTATAATCCCACCATTTGTTATAAGCTCAGAAGAAATGAATGATAATAGAGAAAAATATCATATAAAAATTAGTGCAGGTAGAGCCTTTGGCACGGGAAGTCATGAAACTACTGCAGCATGTATTGAAGCTTTAAGTAAATTGATAGAAAATAATACGTTTAAAAATATATTAGATATTGGTACAGGTTCAGGTATTTTGGCAATTGCAGCTTCAAAAATTTTTAATTCAAATATTACCGCTACAGATTTAGATAATGTGGCAATTGAAGTAGCTAAAGAAAATTTTAAATTAAATAATATTTCAAATATTAAAGCTTTTGCCTGTGATGGATTTAAAGATGCACAAATAAAACATAATAAATATGATTTAGTATTTGCAAATATATTAGCGCAACCATTAATCGATATGGCTGAAGATGCTGCAAATGTTCTTGCAGACGATGGCTATATAATTCTTTCAGGTTTTTTATTAAATCAAGAAAAAATGGTTTTTGAAAAATATTCTTATTTTGGATTAAAATTATTTGATAGAATAATTAATGGTGATTGGGTTTGCTTAATTTTACAAAAAGCTTCCTAAAAAAAGTTATAAATATTTTTTTACTTATCTACTAAAATAAAAAAATTTACAATTTAATACTCTTGTATTATTTATAATTTAGATTAATATATTAAATATTATCCAAATATAGGTTCGAGTTTATTATGACAGAAAATCAAGAAACTATTGATGAAAATATCAAAATAGAAAGTGTATATGATATTCCTGTACAAATTTCAGTTTTACTCGGCAAATCGATGATGTCAGTAGGTCAACTTCTTAAACTAGGTAAAGGTTCAGTAGTTGAACTTGATAGAAAAGTTGGGGAAGCAGTTGATATTTTTGTAAACGACCGCTTAGTTGCTCGTGGTGAAGTAGTAATAGTTGATGAAAAAGTTGGTGTGACATTAACTGAAATTATGAGACAAGATAAAGAATAAAATGAATGAAACTTCTACAGATTTAACAAGTTTTTTTGGTATCGTATTTTGTATAGCATTAATATTTGCTGCTATAATAGTAGGTGGTAATGTATTAAGTTTTCTTGATGCGCAATCAGTGCTTATAGTTGTTGGTGGTACCTTTTGTGTAACGTCTGCATGTTTTAAATGGGATGAAATCATTGCTTCAATAAAAATTTCTCTTAAGACAGTTTTTTATACTATTAATGATTTAACAGATTCAGCTTATTTTTGTATTAAATGTTCAGAAAGAGCTTATAAAAAAGGGGTACTTGATTTAGCAAATCAAGAAAGAGAAATTTATAATTTTAATCCTTTTCTTTGGGAAGGAGTAAAATTAGTAAGTGATAGTGTAGCAATGGATTTTTTAGATCACAATTTAACACAACATTTAATTTTTATGGTCGAAAGACATAAAAAAACTGTCGCTATTCTTAAAAAGGCGGGAGAAATTGCACCAGCAATGGGTTTAATAGGAACACTTGTTGGGTTAGTTCAAATGTTAAATAATTTGAACGATATTTCAAAAATAGGGCCTGCTATGGCAGTTGCATTGCTTACAACTTTTTATGGTGCTATTATTTCCTATGTTTTTATGTTTCCTCTTGCTTCAAAATTAGAAAGAAATACGCAAGAAGAATTAATTTTAAATAAGTTATTTTATGAAACAATAATTTCTATCGCTAAAAAACAAAATCCAAGATTATTAGAAATTACATTAAATAATATTTTACCTCACGATAAAAAAGTACATTATTTTGATAACAAGTAGATAAAAGGTAAAAATGCGACTTTTAATTATTGGTGATTTATCTGGTGAATTATATAAGGCAAGTCAGGTAGCATCAAAAAGAGGTGCATCTGTTAGGCAAGCAAATAATATTGATAATGCGTTAGAGGATTTAAGATCTGGCAATAGTGCAGATTTAATTTTTATTGATGCTAAACAAAATATAAAAAAATTAGTTGATCAATTATCTCAAGAAAAGATTTTTGCAAATGTAATAGCATGCGGATTCGATCAAAATAAAGATGATGCAGTAACTGCTATAAAATCTGGTGCAAAAGAATATTTACCTCTTCCTCCTGATGAAGATTTAATAGTTTCAATCATTGAAGCAATATCTATAGATAATAAAGATTTCATAGCTTCAAGTGAGACAATGCAAAAAATTATGCAACTCGGCAAACAAGTAGCAAGTTCTGATGCTACTATTTTGATAACTGGGGAATCAGGAACTGGTAAAGAGGTAATGGCTAAGTTTTTACATACTCAAAGTAAAAGGAAAACTAAACCTTTTGTTTCTGTAAACTGTGCTGCTATTCCAGAAAATTTACTAGAATCCGAGCTTTTTGGACATGAAAAAGGTGCTTTTACAGGAGCTGTTGCAAGAAGAGTAGGTAAATTTGAAGAAGCTAATGGTGGAACCCTTTTATTAGATGAAATTAGTGAAATTGATATTAAATTACAAGCAAAGTTACTAAGGGCAATTCAAGAAAAAGAAATAGAAAGAATAGGTGGAAATAATAAAGTTAAATTAGACATAAGAATTATAGCTACTAGTAATAGAACTCTATCTGAAGAAGTTAAAAACGGGAGATTTAGAGAAGATCTTTATTTTCGTTTAAATGTTATAAATATTAGTCTTCCACCTTTAAGAGAAAGGAGAGAAGATATTTTAAAAATTTCTTCATTTTATATTGAAAAATATAGTAAACAAAACAGTCTGAAAATACCTAAATTTGATGAAGAAGCTCTTAAAATAGTAGAGAATTATAATTGGCCTGGTAATGTTAGAGAACTTGAAAATACAATGTACAGAGCTTGTTTACTAGCAGAGAACGGCATTATTAGCAAAGATAGTTTAATGATAAGCGCGGAAAATAGTTTTAGAGCAAAGTCATTAGCCGATCTTGAAAAAGAAGCGATTAGTTCAACGTTAAAAAATTGCTTGGGCGATCATATTGCTGCTGCAAAAATTTTAGGAATTTCTGTAAAAAATCTTGAAGAAAAACTAGCAGCTTACGAACAAAATATGTAATATCATTTTTAATTCACAAAAATTACTTAGTAAATTTAAATAAAAGGTAAGAATGCCAGGTAAAATTATTATAGCTAATTGGAAAATGAACGGTAATTTTTCTTTAGCTCATGAAATAAATAATTATCTAGTTAAAATGGTAAATGCGCCAAATAAAATAATTATTTGTACCCCTAGCATTTTCTTTAATTATTTTGATCATCAAAAAGTAAATCTAGGAGCGCAAGATATTTCAGTTATTGAAGAAGAATACGGCGCATATACAGGAGAAATAAGTGGTAAATTATTAAAATACTCTGGTTGTGAGCATGTTTTAATAGGTCATTCTGAAAGAAGACAATATTTCAATGAAAATAATGAAATTTTAAATAAAAAATTACAAAATGCTTTAAAATTTAATATACAACCAATATTTTGCGTTGGTGAAACAAAAGAAGAATATGATAAGCAATTAACGGCAAAAGTACTTGAAGATCAGCTAAAAATAATAAAAAACTTACCAGTTACTGATCAATTAAAAGTAATAATTGCTTATGAACCAGTTTGGTCAATCGGCACGGGCCTTATACCGGATTTAAAATATATTTCTAAAGTTAAAGATATTATTAATAAGTTATTTGAAAAAAATTTAAAAATAGTGTATGGTGGCTCAGTAAATACAGGTAATGCTAATGAAATACTAAATTCATGGCCAATTGATGGAGCCTTGATTGGGGGAGCAAGTCTTAAGCTTCCCGATTTTAAGAAAATAATTAGTTTTGCCGAATAATATAGAATTATTTTGGGCATTAAAACATCCTCCAGAATACAAATTAGAAGGGTAGCAATGGAAACAATATTACTTATAATTCAAATAGTTGTAACTTTATTACTTATTGTAGTAGTCATACTTCAAAAAACTGGCAGTGATAGCGTAGGTAATTTAAGCGGAGGAGCTAATAATTTTGTTCAGTCCTCAAGTGGTAGTAACTTTTTTACTAAAACTACTGCAATTTTAGCAGCTATATTCATGATAAATAGTTTAGGTTTATCAATTGTTATGGATAAAAAAAATCATTCAGATTCTCTTATAGAAAAAATTGAAAGTAAATCTGCTGAGGATAAAGAGAACGCAGATATAGAAAATATCAGAAAATAACTATAATTTTATTATAAAATGGCCAAAAAGTTTATTTTTATTACCGGTGGAGTTGTATCTTCTTTAGGGAAAGGACTCGCCTCATCCAGCCTTGCTGTACTTTTACAAGCTCATGGCTATTCTGTAAGATTAAGAAAATTAGATCCATATTTGAATATTGATCCTGGCACTATGAGTCCATATGAACATGGTGAGGTTTTTGTTACTGAAGATGGAGCAGAAACAGATCTAGATCTAGGACATTATGAGAGATTTACCGGTGTTAATGCAAGAAAAGGTGATAACGTAACCACAGGAAAAATTTATTCTAATTTATTAGAAAAAGAAAGAAGAGGTGATTATTTAGGTAAAACAGTTCAGGTTATTCCACATGTTACTGATTTAATTAAAGAATTTATTCTAGAAGATCCTGATGATGTAGATTTCATGTTGTGTGAAATTGGAGGCACAGTTGGGGATATCGAAGCTCTTCCATTCTTTGAAGCAATAAGACAACTAAGATATCAAATTGGTGAAGAAAATACTCTATATATGCATTTAACATTAGTGCCATATGTAGCTGCAGCTCGTGAACTTAAAACAAAACCTACTCAACATTCTGTAAAAGAATTAAGAGCAATTGGTATTCAACCAAATATACTTTTATGCAGAGCAGATCGTGATATTAATATTTCTGAGCGCGAAAAAATAGCTTTATTCTGTAATATTGAAGTAGAAAGCGTAATTCCTGCTCTTGATGTTAGTACAATTTATCAAGCTCCTATTTCGTATCATGAATATGGTCTTGATAAACAAGTTTTAAAGCATTTTAAAATTAAATATAAAGTTCCTGATTTACGTACATGGGAAGAAATTGTTGAAAAAATTAATTCACCAAAACATCAAGTAAGAATAGCAATAGTTGGGAAATATAATAGATTAAAAGATGCTTATAAATCTTTAATCGAAGCTTTAAATCATGGCGGTATCGCAAATAATACAAAAGTTACTTTAAGATGGATAAATGCACGAAGCTTGAATGAAGATAATATCGAAGATAAAATGGTTGATATTGATGGCATATTAGTACCTGGCGGCTTTGGGAAAGATGGTGTTCAAGGTAAAATTGTTGCTATTAAATATGCAAGAGAAAACAATATACCGTATTTAGGAATTTGTTTAGGAATGCAACTTTCTGTAATTGAAGCTGCAAGGAATTTACTAGGATTTGAAGATGCGAATTCAACCGAGTTCAATCAAAATACCGATCATCCTGTAGTTGGTCTTATGACTGAATGGCAATTAAATGATGGCAGTAAAAATTTTGTAGACAGTAAAAACATGGGCGGTACCATGCGACTTGGAAGTTATGATTGTGTAATAGAAACTAAAAGTCTTGCTTATAAAATATATAAATCAAACGCAATTAAAGAACGTCATAGGCATCGCTATGAGGTTAATGGAGCTTATATACAAGCTTTCAAAAAACATAAAATAATTTTTTCAGGTATGTCACCTGATAATAAACTACCTGAAATAGTGGAAAATAGAAATAATGACTTTTTTATAGGAGTTCAATTCCATCCTGAGCTTAAATCAAAGCCAACTTTTCCACACCCATTATTTGCTTCATATATAGAAGCAGCAAAAAAATATAATAAGAAGAAAAATGGTTAGAGGTTAAAGATGGCAAATCATGTTAATGTAGGTAATATTAAAATTGGTAATGATTTACCGTTAGTTTTAATTGCAGGTCCTTGCCAAATGGAATCTCGGGACCATGCGATGAAAATGGCTGAGCATGTAAAAAAGATATGCGATAGATTGAATATGCAATTCATATTTAAAACATCTTTTGATAAAGCTAATCGCAGTTCTTTAAATGGTAAGAGAGGCATAGGTTTAGAAAATGCATTACCTGTATTTGAGGAAATAAAAAAAACATTTAATTGCCCAGTGCTTACAGATGTTCATACAGAAGAACAATGTAAAATAGCTGCTGAAATAATTGATGTTTTACAAATCCCAGCTTTTTTATGCAGACAAACTGATTTGTTATTAGCAGCCGGTAATACAGGAAAAGTTGTTAACGTTAAAAAAGGGCAGTTTTTAGCCCCATGGGATATTAAAAATATTATTGAAAAAGTTTACTCTACTGGAAATAAAAATGTTTTAATAACTGAAAGAGGTACAAGCTTCGGTTATAATACTCTTATTTCAGATATGAGAGCTCTGCCTATTATGGCCAGATTTGGTGCGCCAATAGTTTTTGATGCAACACATTCAGTGCAACAGCCTGGTGGTAAGGGTAGTGAGAGTGGTGGAGAAAGAGAATTTGTAGAAGTTCTGGCTCGTGCAGCTATCGCAGTAGGAGTGGCAGCAGTATTTATGGAAGTACATAATGACCCTGATAATGCTCCAAGTGATGGTCCATGCATGCTAAAAGTTGATAACCTTGAAAATTTACTTTCACTTCTAAAAAAATTTGATACAATTGTTAAATCTTAAATAATTATTACAAATATTCTATAATTTTGGAGAGTTCAATGAAATATAAAATGCTGCTTGCTGTTATAATGGGTAATATCTTAGAATTTTATGATTTTATGATATTTGCTCATCTTTCTACTGTTATTGGTCCTTTATTCTTCCCAAGTGATAGTCCTGATAAATCTCACTTAGCTATACTTGGTGTTTTTGCATTAAGTAATATTTCACGCCTTGTAGGTGCAATATATTTTGGTAGTATGGCTGATAAAGAAGGTCGTAAAGAAGCTGTAGCTAAAACTGTATTACTAATGAGTCTTCCAACATTACTTATTGGATTAATGCCTACATATGCAACTATTGGAGTACTAGCTACTATTATTATGATTGGTCTTCGCTTCATGCAAGGTGTTGCAATGGGGGGAGAATACAATAACTCAGGTTTATTACTTATGGAAAACTTCCCTAAGAATAAAGGAATAGTCAGTGGTATACTTTCAAGTTCATGCCAAGTTGGTAGTTTAATAGCTCTTGGATTAGTATATATTGTTTTAATGTTCCGTGAGATTGAATGGTTATGGCGTGCAACCTTTATTTTCGGTAGTGTATTCGGCTTAATTTCATATAGATTAAGAAGAGTAATCATGGAAAGTGATGAATTTAAACTTTTCGAAGCTAACAAAAAAGTTAAACGTAGTGCGGATACAGAAGGATTTAAAGAAATATTTAAAGATTACCGTAACTTCATAGCTCTTATAGCAGTGGGTGGTTTAGTTGGTGCATTAGTATGGATCCCAATAACTTTTACAAATTTTTACGTAACTAAAACCTTAAAGTTACCTAATGAGATAGGATTAGATGCAACTTTAACTGCAATTATTACTTATATTATTTCTTGTGTAGTAATGGGATATATCGCAGATAAATTTAAACCAATTAAAGTAATGTTAATTGCATGTATGGGATTGATTGTTTTCGCTTATCCATTATTTGGGTTTTTAGTAAAACAAAATTTCACTGCATTCCAAATTTTAATTACATTATTTACAGGTGCTTTCGTAGGGCCAGTACATGCGTTTACTGTAAATTTATATAGCGTTAATAAACGTGGTAGAGCGGTATCACTTGGATTTGGTTTAGGTGTAGGAATTATTGGTAGTACAACACCGATAGTTGCGCCTTACTTAATTGAAGTAACAGGAAGCCATTATGCGCCTGCAATGTATTTAATGGTACTTAGTGCTTTAGCTTTCCTTTCAATGGTAAAGTCAAAACAATTTAGTGATTTACAAGAAGAAGAAGAAGAAGAAGAAGAATTAAGTTTATCTGCTTCAAAATAATTTAATAAAGTTATATGTTGGCATTAGCATATTTAAACTCTAATTGAGTTTAAATATGCTATCTAAAATATTTTACCTATTTATCTCACGTAAAATAACAATATTACTAATCATATCATATAAGCATCAATTATTTAGGCAACTTATGGTAGTTATAAGGTACTTAAATAGATTAATATATATCTCGCTATAAACATAATAAAGAATCAACAAATATTGAAAATCTTTTCTAAGAAATTATTGAGAATACTAAAATTAAAATTCTAAATACTTCAATTTTTAAAAGGCTTAAATGAAAAGATATAAAGATAATTTTTTATAGCTATATACACTTGGTTTTATAATTTATTTATTACGCTTATTTCTATTTTAAACGAATCATTTTTGAATCATTAATAGATTAAAAATTAAAAACTAATAAATATAAGAAGTATAATCTTAGAACCGTAAAATTATTGAATTAAAAACAATTCATTTATTATATTAATTAAATTCTTATTTGTTTCATTGATTTCGCCAAACAAATTTTCTTTTATAAATATTCCATCGCTGAAAAATAATTTTTCTTTTAAACCATTTGGTAAATTTTCAAGATACTTATGATTAGTAAATTTAATCAAAATGAACCCATTATTTTCCATGAATTCAAATATTTGATAAGGTTTAGGCTCACCTTTATATCTGCTTATAAAGCTAATCTCGCAAATAATCCCAAACACGGATTCGGAAATAAATTTTTTTCCACCCTCAAGTATCTTTAAATCAGCGCCTTGGGCATCAATTTTTAAAATAGTAGGTAATTTATAATTAATTTTATTTTCTTTATATACTAAATTATCTAAAAAATTTACTTCAACTTCTTTTTGTTCTTTAACGTTAAAAGCTTTCATATTTAGCTTATTTAATTCACTAGAAAGTGGTTCAAGTAAGGAACAAGCGCTATTCATTTTAGTTTGATAAAAATTAGCCTGACCCTTAAAATTTGATACAGCTAAATTAAATACATTAATATTGGAATAATCCTGGTATTTAATTTCTAAACTATCAAAAAACTTTTTATTGGGTTCAAAAAGTGCGATATCCAAAAATTGCTTATAATTCTCTAATGGCTTAAATATTCCATCTTTAGTTCCAATATCGATGAATTGAATTTTGGTTATATTAAGTAGCTCGGTTAAATGCATAATATTATAAAATAAAAGGGGCTCTAAAGCCCCTAAATAGTGAAATTTAGATTAAATTAAAAACTAGTCATTTCTTCTTTGGCCTAAGAATTGAAGCAAATGAATAAATATATTGATAAAATCAAGGTAAAGAGTTAAAGCACCTAATATAGCACTTTTTGCTTCACCTTCTGGATTACCACTTAATACAAAATATAATTGTTTAATTCTTTGGGTATCATACGCTACAAGGCCAATAAAAATGAAGGTTCCGAGTAAAGAAGTAACAAATACTAAACCAGAGCTTTTTAAGAATAAATTAACTAGGCTTGCAATGATTACTCCAAATAAGCCCATCATTAAGAATGAACCAAATTTAGTTAAATCCTTTTTAGTTGTATAGCCATAAATACTCATACCGCCAAAAACTGATGCTGTTATAAAGAACACTCTTGCAATACTTTCACCGGTATAAGCGAGGAACAATGAAGATAAGGAAAGACCCATAACTGCTGCATATCCCCAAAATACCATTTGAGCAGTTTGTAATTGCATTTTTTCAAGTCCAAAACTTAAAAACATTACAAATCCAATTGGAGCAAGCGCAATTAACCAACCTAAGCCTGTCATTCCGCCCATTGGGTTATACATCATTTGCATAAAAGCTGGGGACGAAGAAGCAAACATTGCTATAAGACCAGTGATTGCAAGAGCCAATCCCATATAATTATAAACTCTTAGCATATACTTTCTTAAGCCTTCGTGATAATCGATTTGGCCTGTCTTAGCATATGAATAAGATTGATTTTGATTAAATTTCATAAGACTACCTCAAACATAATTTGAAAAATATTCGGAATTGTATATAATACCTGATTAATATTATAATAACAGAAGTCCTGGACTTCAAGTGATAGTTACAAATAAATTTTTATAAAAGTGTACAATATATTAAAATTTTTAGTATTTTTATTAATTTCTAGCAATGTTTTAGCGGAAACAGCAGAGAATTATGTTTTTCGTTATGACATCACTTCTTTTCTATCTTTAGTACCAAAAAATTTTAGAATTATAGGTCCGTCAGATATTTTACCAAATTTAGAAGCTCCAGTTTCCGCAAGCGGACAATTTTCAGAGAGGCAATTGTTATATGTTAAAGACCTTGCTAGTAAAAGAAATAAGCAATTAGTGATAATAGATCTTAGAGGTGAGCCTCATGGATTTATAAATGGTTTACCAGTTTTATTGGTTGCAAAAAAATTTGGTGAAACAGTTCAAATTGATAAATCTAAAATATTAGGAAAAAAAGTTAAAATATATTTTAGGGATTCAAAAGAATATACAGAAGTTTTAGTAAAAGAATTTTGGACCGAAGAAGAGTTAGCAAGAAAGCATGATATAGAATATATTTCAATTAAAGTTAGAGATTTGCATAAACCACATATTTCTATGGTTAAACAATTTGTTGATTACTTAAATGATATTCCTAAGAATCATTGGGTACACATTCATTGCAGAGCAGGAAAGGGACGTACAACTACTTTTTTAATGATTTACACTATATTAAATTACTCTCAAGATTTTACTTTAGAGCAAATGATCGCACATCATAGAATTATGGGTGGAGTAGATTTAAGTGTAGATACTGCTATGCAGAAAGAACGTATATATCGTGAATTAGCTTTAGAAAGAGCTATATTTATAAATAATTTATTTTATGAACTTAAAAAACAAGAAATTAATGGCTTAAAAGATGACTATTGATTTAAAAGAAATAGAAAAATTTTCTAAACTTTCTGAAGAATGGTGGAATGAGGAAGGTCCTTTTAAACCTTTGCATAAAATTAATCCTTTAAGAATAAATTATATTAAAAAACATGTGCTAGACTATTTTAATATCACCTTAGATAATAAACCCTTTACTGGATTAAAATTTTTAGATGTAGGATGTGGAGGAGGGCTTATTTCTGAACCGATGCATCGTTTGGGGGCTGAAGTTACTGGTATTGATGCGAGTGAAAAAAATATTAAAACAGCGAGTTTTCATAGCAAAAAATTAGATTTAAATATAAATTATAGATGTATAGATACAATCTCTTTAGCAAATGAAGAACAAAAATTTGATTGTATCTTAGCTCTTGAAGTCATTGAACACGTAAGTGATATTAAGGAATTTTTAGAATCACTTGTAAACCTTTTAAATGATAATGGTATAATTATTATTACTACAATAAATAGAACAATAAAATCATATTTACTCGCAATTCTTGGAGCTGAGTACATTCTAAGATGGATTCCAATAGGAACGCATTCATGGAAAAAATTTGTTAAACCTTCTGAAATTATAAATGTAACTAATAATTACAATTTAAAAGTTTCTAATATGAAGGGAATGAGTTTTAACCCAATTAAAAATGAATGGTATTTGTCAGATGATTTAGAAGTTAATTATCTGATAACTTTAAAAAGATAATAAATATATTTATGAATAGAATTAAATAAGAGGAAAAACTAATTCTCCTCTTATTTAATTAAAATTATTTTAAAGCGTATGCTTTAATTAGTAGCTTATTTTTCTTAAGATAATTAAGTATGGAATCAACTGTAACTACAGAAAATTTTCCAGATGCATTTTCTTCTTTAGGGTGATCATCAAAACTGACACTTGATTTGAATAAATTGGCTCCTAATTGCTCAAAACCACCTATAGCAATTTTGGAAGGTACATAATTATTATTTTTTAAATAATGCTGAGCTTCTTGTCGATTGTTAATACTTTGATTTTCAGCCATAGTTAAAGCTTCTAGTAGCCATTGATTACTATTTTGATATTTGAGTGAAAACGGATAAGCAATAGTGCTGTAATGCGGATGGTGTACAACTAATTTAGTCGATGAATTTAAAACTTTAGCTAATGATTTTTGTAAATTTTTTTCCGGAATGATTACTAAAGTTTCCATAGTATGTAAATCATCAAGATAAAAATTCATTAAACCTTGATCATAAATGTCTGATTTATTACTACCACATTTATTTAATAAATGTACAACTTTCCATGCACTACTGTTACCTTGTTTAAGTACATATGCTCCATGGGTAAATTTTATCCCATATTTAGCAGCATTTGAACCGACTCGTGCAATAATAGCTACTTCTGGATCATGTTTATTTAAAAAGTTTTTTAAGCCTATAGCGGCATTACTTGCATTTAATATTTCTTGAGCTGAAATTGCTTTTTGTTCACAGCTTGTTCCAGCAAAACTGGTTATCGGAAGTAATATAGAAAATAAGCAAAGAATTGTTTTTAACATAAAATATACCTATAAAGCTTAATGACTTTTTGATGAATGAATCAATTCTTCACCTACTTCATTTGGTAAAAAAGCAATAGCTTTACCTGCAGATTCTAAAACTAAACCTGTGGCAGTTGTAACAACTTTTATTGTTTGACCCGCAGCTACCGATAAATGTCCGCCTGCTTTTAATGATAATTTTAAAGTTTCAGCTGATGCATGGCTAATATCTTTTAAAACTATTACCATTGAATCACCAACAATTTTAACAGATTCAACAGTTAAATTGGCGCCAGCAGTAATTATATTAGCGCTTCCTTCAATTATATTAGAAGCACCTATAACTGATAATTCAGAACCTGCAGCACTCATTGTACTATTAGCCTTAACCATAGTAGAAGTTAACGTTAGAAAAACGCCTAATGTTAATAAGATTTTAAATAACTTCATGTTTTTACCTTTTAAATTGATTTTATATCTTAAATAAACAAAGTTCAAAGTCAAGTTTTATGCAAATAAATTAATGAAACTTAATACTTTTGTAATAAATTTAAAAGCTTATTTATGTTTTTCAGGTAAAAACATTAAAGTTTCACCTACTGCTTCCAGAATAGTTTTATCATCTTTTATAAGTACGTTTACAAATTCACCTATATGGAGATCGGCATCGTTAATATAAGATGTAGGAAGCTTAAGTATAACTTTTTCTGTGGCCGTTGAATCTCTTAAAGTAACTAAGCTTTCTTCTTCATAATAATAAAGTATATCTTCTATTATTAATTGACCTTGTTCTTTAAGTAATTCAGGGTTGCCTTCAACAATATTCGCATCTACTATTGTTATTTTTGATTTGTTAGGCTCTAAGGGATTTATAGCATAAGTATTAGATATTATATTAAAGAAAATGATTACAACTATTATGAAAATTTTAAGTGACATATAATTACTATTTAAAGTTAAAATGTAATAATAATTTTCTTTTAAAAATATTCAATAGAAAGGTAACTTTTTAGATGTAAATTAAAACATATATTTAATGCCAACAAATGTAATATTTCCTAAATTATTTTTTGCGTCACCTTGAATTCCTCCAATAGGCTTTAAATAAGCATATTGTGCAGGCTTAAATTTAAAAAAACTTGTTTCTGCATATGCTAATACTCCTTCGCGTAGCTTATAGTCTGACCCAAAAGCAAGATAAGTAAATTTATTTTTTAAGCGACTACTGTTAAAATAAGTTACACTGACGCCAGTCAGGTTATGAATATAGGCTGCACCTAATGTGTAATATGAAGTAGTAGATTTATTATACATATCAGTTTGTTTAGTATTAAGGCTTTTTCCCCAATTCCCATAAGAACCAGCTAAACTTAAATTATTATAAGTAAGAATTACTCCACTATTAAAAGCTTTAATTCCATGAATTTTTTGATGAAGTTCAGGATTAGGATATATGTATGGATTAACTTTTTCTGCCTTTGCAACTTGTCCTGCTATACCTAATTCCAAATCTATTTTTTGATATTGGAATTTATACTTCATCCCAACTTCAAAAATATTTTGATATTGTTTTTTAATTTTATATAAACCTGGTGTGTTTGTATTAAAATTTAAATATTTCCCTGTTAAGCCTTTATAATTCCCTTTATCACCTGAATCTAAAGCATAAGTAAGCCCTAACTGTAAACCGGAAATTTCGGGAGTGTAATAGGAGATTTTATTAAACCTACCATTATGTGAACTAGTGTTAAATGGTTGATGGGGACCAGTTAAATATGTTGCTTCTATTCTTTTACCAGTTTCCGCTCCAGCTAGATTAGTATCTAAATATCCTACTTTATTATTGATAAAACTATTAAATGAGCCACTAATTCCTCCTGTTGCACGTCCTATATTGGAAGCATCAACTTTCATTGTTTTTGATGCGCTAATATGGCTACCAAATTCCAATTTACCTAAATTACTTTCAAGAAATAAAAATGTATTTTCAAAATATATATCTTTACCACTCTTTCCAAAAGTTGTGTCATCTCCAAATTCTATACTAGCCCCATATTTCATACCAAAATCTGTTTCATTATTTGCAAGAATTTTAATTCCTGTTTCGGTAGTCATATTTTGTTTGCTGCTATAAAATTTTTTGCTGTCTAAATGGTCTACCTGAAAATATTTACTTTGATTAGTAAAAGCGGTTTTCCAACCTACTTTACCAGTAATTTGAATATTTAGTGGAGTAGCAAATGAAGGATAGGTATAGCTAATTATTATGGCAATAATAATTAAATATTTAAAAATATTTTTCACGAAAACTCCAAAGCTAATACTAAAATAAATATAGTAATAGAAAGAAAAATTTAAATTAATCTTTATAAAATTTCTTATATTAACATATTACTATGTAAATTTTAATAAGCTAATAGTAAAGCGAAAAATATTTTTAAAAGGAAATAAAAAAAGGCGTGCTCGAAAGCACGCCTTTTAAGAACATTAAATTGTGTTCAAATTAGAACATGAATTTAACACCAACGAATGTAACGTTACCGTTGTTCTTTTTAGCATCACCAGCAGTACCACCAGTAGAAGCTAAGAAAGCACCAGCATGTGGTTTATATTTGAAGAAGTTACCTTCAACATATGGTAACATACCAGGAGCTAATTGGTAATCAGCACCAACAGAAATGTTGTGGAATTTGTTCATTAAACGTTTACTGTCTAAGTATGTAACGCTAAGACCAACTGGACCTTGAACATAAGCACCACCTAAAGTGTAGTAACGTGAAGATGAGTGGTTATATTGTTCGGTTTGTTTTGTATTAGTGCTTTTACCCCAAGAACCGTAAGAACCGCTTAAAGAGAAGTTAGTGTATGTTAATGTACCACCAACGTTGTAAGCTTTAACTGAACGGAGTTGTTTAGCTGTTGTTACAGTAACAGTTGGAGCAACTTTTTGTGCACTAGCGAATTGACCTGTAGCACCTAATTCTAAACCAACTTGGTCGAATTGATACTTATATTTTAAACCAACTTCGAATGCATTAGAGAAGTTGTTTGCAGAACCTGGTGTAACACCATCGTTATCATCGTTTAATTCTAAGAATTTGCTTGTTAAACCTCTGTAGTTACCATTGTCACCTGTGTCGATAGCATAGCTAACACCAAGTTGTAAACCTGAAAATTCAGGAGTATAGTAAGATACTTTGTTGTAACGAGCGTATTGTGAAGATTGTGTAAGTGGTAAGTTTGGAGCTGTAATGTATTGAGCAGCAATACGTTTTCCTAAACCTGTATCTAAATAACCAACTGTACTGTTAACGTGATCTTCGAATGCACCGTCAACACCACCAGTAGCGCGAGCGATATTTGAAGCGTCAACTTTCATTGTGTCAGAAGCACCAGCATGGCTACCTAACTCTAAACGACCCATGTTGCTTTCCATGAATAAGAAAGTATCTTTGAAGAATACATCTTTACCAGAATTAGCAGTAGATCTTGTATCATGACCTAATTCAACAACCGCACCGTATTTCATACCGAAGTCTGTTTGACCTTCAGCTTTAATGTTTACGTTGTTTTGTGTTTCCATGTGTTGTTTACGTGAATGTCTGTCAATAGCTGTTTGGAAAGATTGCTTTTGATGTGTGAAAGCTGTTTTCCAATCAATTTTACCACCAGCAGTAATTGTTGGAGCATCAGCTAAAGCAGCAGCTGAGAATCCTGAAATTAAAGCAGAGGTAAGGAGTAATTTTTTCATGTTTGTCATAGTTTAGTCCTTAATCCTAATGGTTAAACATTTATAAATATAGTTTCAACTATATCTAAATTAGTTTATAAGCCAGTTTTTTACAGTTTTGAAATTAAAGCTTTTATAATAAAGAATTTTAATATTCATTTAATAAGCTGTGTTGTATAAATAACACATTTTTACGCTATGACAAGGATTTCTCAGTAGTTTAAGGTTATAATTAAAGGTACATGGTCAGAAGTTTGCTGGATTTCGCGCGTTTTATGAAGGTAATATGCTGATTTTACTTGATTTTTTAATAAAATAGTTGAAAAAGCATGATCTAATCTTCTTCCTCTGTTCGATTTTTTATAATCTTTATTTCTATAACTCCACCAACTATAAAGTTTTTGATCGTTAGGGATAAAAATTCTAGGTAAATCAATTAAATTATTAGTTATAAACCATTTCGTCATTAGTTCGATCTCAATAGGGGTATGGCTAACTTCCTTTAATAATTGTTTATGGGACCAAACATCTGTTTCAAGTGGGGCAATATTCAAATCTCCTACGAATAAAGCTTTACCCTTATTAGAATCAATATTATCGTAGGTCCATTTATTTAGATCTTCAAAAAATTTAAGTTTTTGAGCAAATTTAGGGTTGTTTTCTACATCCGGAATAGGTCCACCTGCAGGTACATATAAATTATGTATTTCAATATCTTCAATTTTTACAGCGATGTCTCTTGCTTCTTTTTTATTAAGTTCTTTATCAGTTAGTTCTATGAATGGTAACTTACTTAAAATGGCTACACCATTATATCCTTTATTACCTCTAAAACAAATATGATATAAACCTAATTCATTTTTTATATAATCAATAGGGAATAGTTCATCAATAACTTTTGTTTCTTGTAGGCATATTACATCAGGCTTTATCTCTTTACATATTTCTTTAAGTAAATCTAGCCTAATTCTAATTGAATTAATATTCCAAGAAAGTAGGGTTAAACTTTTCATGTTAATATTGCAACGATTGCATAAAACATAATGCTACCCATAATTGCAGCAAAAATGTCATCTAACATTATACCTAAACCGCCTCTAATTTTTTGGTCAATTACTGAAATTGGCCATGGTTTAATAATATCAAATATTCTAAATAATATAAGCATAATTAAGCAAATTATTAGATCATTAACTTTATCGATAATTAATTGAATGCCAGGAGCGCATAGCCAAAATAACAACCATTGTCCTACTACTTCATCAATTACTACCTCTTTAGGGTCTTTTTTATTAGTTATTCTTGAATATTTATCAGAAGTTATTACTCCTATTATAAATAATGCAATTATAAAAAGTAGATGATAAAGCATTAAACTTAAAGCTTCGCCTTTGTCTAGTTGAGTCGGGTTATCCAAAAAAAATAAATGAATTAATTTGTTTATTATCCAAACAAATGGAAAGGCAGCTATTGAACCGTAAGTGCCTGGAGCTTTAGGAATAAGCCCTATATAAAAGAAAGTTGATACAAAAGAATGTATATTAAATTTACTTTTTTTATCCATAATTTTTACCAAATATTTTAATATTGCAAGTTGCTAAACAAGCTATGCCTTCTTTTCTTCCTAAAAAACCCAATTTTTCTGTAGTTTTAGCTTTAACGTTTATTCGTTCAAATTCTATATTTAAAATGTTAGCTATGCACTTTCTAATTTCATTACGATATGGGCTTATTTTTGGTTCTTCACCAATTATAGTGACATCAATATTGCTAATAGTGAAATTTTTGTCTCCTAAAATTTCCAAAGTTTTTATTAATAGCGTTTTTGAGTCAGCATTTTTCCACTTAGGATCACTGGGAGGAAAAAAATATCCTATATCATTTTCTCCTAATGCTCCTAATAATGCATCAATTATTGCATGTAAAACAACGTCACCATCAGAATGAGCTTTAATACCTTTATCATGTGGAATTTTTAAACCGCCTAAAAAAATATGATCACCTGTTTGAAATTCGTGAACGTCAAATCCATTACCAGTTCTATATTCTATATCATGCATTTTAATATCTTCTTTAATGGTAATTTTAATATTACTAGTTTCGCCCTGTATTGTTTTAATTTTTATATTATTTAATAATGCAATTCCAGCATCATCATGATTATTTTGATCTAAAATATTTTGATGAGCTGAATAAATTTTATTAAATATAAAACCTTGCGGTGTTTGAGCTAATTTATAATTATCCCTATTTAAATTTTCTAACAATAAATTTTTATCAACTTGCTTTAGTGCATCGTTAATATCTAGTACTGGCAAAATGCCTTCATTAAAATCAAGTTCCTTTATTATATTTGTAATTAAATTATGAGTTATAAAAGGTCTACAAGCATCATGGATTAAGATTTTTTTTATATTATCATTCTTAATAGCTTTCAATCCATTAAAAGTAGAGATTTGTCGGGTTTCGCCACCGCATTTTAAAATAGCAACTTTGGGAGATAAATTTAATTGATCGATAAAATTATCATTGGGATTTACAACAACATATATTTTATCAATTAATGAATGTTTGATAAATTTTTCTAAAGTGTTTTCTAAAATAGTTTTATTATTATATTTAAAATATTGCTTAGGTAGCGGATTATTAAACCTAGTACCTATTCCGCCTGCTACTATCAACACGGCATTTAAATCTAACATAATATTAATTATTAGTCTTTTTTTGTATTTCAGAAATTTTATTTAATAATTCAGTGATAGCATTTTTTTTACTATCTGACATAGATGAATTAGAAGTTGCAAATTCATCATTACTAGGAGTTCTTATAATTGGATTATTAATAACAGGGTTATTTATAGTTGCCGGATGAGTAGAAATACGTGAAGGGTTTTGGAAAAAATTAGAATGCACGGTTCTACCAATATTATTGTTAATATTAGCCTGACGTGTTTCAGAAGAAGCTTGCTTAACATCTTCAATAATTCTTTCGAATTGCTCTCTCATTTGTAAAAGATCATCTAAAATCATTTTTGCTTCATTTATTTTATTGTCAATAGAGGCGGTAGCTTTGTGAGTAGTATATTTTAAGCTCTCAATTCCTTCTTCAGCGCGTTTTGTAGCGTTGTCAAAATATTTAAATAAGACTGCTAAATCCTTTTTACTTTTTTGCAGTTCAATAATTTTTCTATTTAATTTTAGACAAAATGCAATCGTAATTACCAGTAAGATTGCAATAATTATATCAACAAATATCATCCCATCATCTCAATTAATTTTTTATGTAAAGGTTTTTCAACGCTTACTGCTATTTTATCACCGGAGCTGCCTAATTTACCAGCAAACATTTTTATTCCAGCGCAATTAATTGTTACATCATCTCCGGGGTTAGAATCAAGAATTATTGTATGTCCTATTTCTAATTTCATTATATCTACTAATTTAGCTTCTTTTTCAGCTAAAACAGCTTCTAGTTCAATAGTGGTATTATAAAGTTCATTTGCAATATGTAATTCCCAAGCTGGATCTTTACCAAATTTTTCCCCTAAGAATACTTGTAATAATAAATCTCTAACAGGTTCTAAAGTAGCATATGGTAATAAAATTTCGGCAGTTCCGCCTCTAGCGTCGAGAGAAATATTCATATCAATTTTAATAGCAGCATCACCAGGCCGTGCAATACTTGCGAAACGTGGATTTGTTTCTATTCTTTCAAATACAAATGTTGAAGGGCTTAATGGTTCAAAAGCTGTTCCGATATCATTTAACATTGTTTCACAAATTTGCCTAACTACCATTTGTTCAATATTTGTAAATGGTTTGCCATCAAATCTGATTGGTCTATAAACTTTTCTTCCGCCAAAAAGTACATCAACCATTGAATAAACTAGTTCTCCACTTAAGCTTATTAATCCAAAGTTATCCCACTCAACCACTCTAAACATGATCAATAAAGCAGGCATAGGTACTGAATTAATATAATCTCCAAATCTTAAGGAATGAACTCCTCTTATATCTACATCAACGTTTTCTGAAGTAAGATTTCTAAAACTTGTTGAAAGAATTCTTGTATATCGATCAAATACAATTTCAAGCATAGGCAATCTTTGATATGATTGCATAGCTTTATCAATTAAAGCTTGGATTCCAGAATTTTCAGTGTCTTTAGAAGATTTACCATTAAGTATATTAGCAATTTCGTCTTTTTTTAAACCCTTGTTTTCACCATTATCAGAAGTTAAATTTTGCCATTCCTCAGCAAGTTGGCCTTCACCATTAGGAGGAGTTTTTTTGTCTCCTTCTTTAGAGACCATTTCTTCCCAAGCAGCAACGGTGTCTTCGGCTTTTTTTTGTTTATCTATCTGACCTTCTTCTTCTGCCATAATTTGCTTATTGAACTATTATTTCATTAAATAGTATATCTTTAACAACCGTAGGGTAAATAGTTTTGTTAATTCTATAAAGTAATTCTTCTCTGAGTCTAAATAAAGATTGTGATCCTCTTAAGTCATCTGGTCTTAATTCTCGTAAGTAAACCTGAAAACTATCTCTAATCTTCGGCATATTTGCGATAACTTGATTTTTATCTATTTCACTACCAACTTCTATAGAAGCAGAAAGTTTTAAAAAACGTGGTTGAGAAGTAGAAGAATTTAAATTTACTATAAAATCTTCAAGATCAATATATAAAGTAGTTTTGACCGCTTGCGAAGCATTATCTAACTTTTCTTTGTGATTTGATTTTGTTTTACTTAAGTAAAAAAATCCCCCTGCGCCTGCTATAATAATTAAAAGACTAATAGCAACAACTATTATAATTCTTTTTTTTCTTAAACTTGAAGCTGTTTTGTCGTCTTGCTTAGTGTCACTTTCACCTGAAGCAATTTTTTCTAATTCATCAGCTTGTGTATTATCCTGTGTATCTTCTTCTTCTGCCATTGAATGCAACCGTTATAGGTAAATATATTAATAATATTGCAGTAAACTCTTTTAATTGCAAGGATATTATATGATAAATGTTTATTAATAGTAAATTTTTCAAAAAAAATGTTTGATTTTGCATTTTTTATACGTGTATTGAATTAGACCATAGGTACTAATTAATAGCCAAAATATTTCAATAAACATCGATGCTAAATTAAAGCTGTGACTTAAAGAAAAAATTAAAAGTAACGAGCCAGTGAAATTTATAAACGAATATGAAAAAGAAAGAGAAGAAAGTTTTCTTATTTGTAATAGAAGATAAGAGAGTAATACCATGGTTGCTCCCATCATTCCTGCAATGTCGTATATTAATCCGTGTACCATGATGCTTTCTTTACCTTTACTGGTTTATTATTTATAAATACTTCTTCTGATGTTAATTCATCGTCACGAATAAGTCCTATTCCTTTATTATTGTAAAAAGAAGTAACTAAACCTATTGAAGAATTATTATTTATTATTTCATTTCCTATTTCAATAGGGTGATTTGTATATATATTATATAGAGCCTTTCTAATCACTCCTCTAGTTTTAGTTCTAGCTGTTACTTCTTGCCCTACGTAACAACCTTTATTAAAATCTATGGCAGCTAGTTTATCTAATCCGCATTCAAGAGGGAAGCTTTTTTCGTATTTTAATTCAAATTCTGCTTCAGGAATAGCATTATCCACTCTAAACTCTTCATAAAATCCTTTGGAATCAGATGATTCATTTTCTGAATAAACTCTAAAGCCAAAATTTTTATTTCGTGGATCTATAAAACAATTTTCCTCATTTAAGTTACTATTTGAAAAATAAATTTTTATATTTTGCTCTTCTTTAATAACAACATCAGATCTTAATTTGTAAACAGTTAATTTTTTAATTAAATCTTCTTTTTTATCTTTTAAGCAATCAATATAAAGCATATGATCTTTTTCAAATATGAAAAGATCAAAAAGGAATTTTCCTTGCGGATTTAAGATTAAAGTATATATTATCTTTTCGGATTTAATCTTATTTATATCTTTCGTTATAATTCCTTGCAAAAAGTGTTCTTTATCGTTACCTGAAAGAGTTATGATGGCTCTATTGGCGAGTAATTGCATAAAAGTACCTTAAATTAGTATTGCAAGATATTTATATCAAATTGACAAGTTAATGTGAAGTAGGTTAGTTTGTAAGAAATTTTTAATAATTGGTAATATTAAAGGGTTAAGAAATGAATAAAATTCCTCCACTCATGCCTAAGGCAACAGCGGTTTGGTTAATAGAAAATACAACTTTAACTTTTGAACAAATTGCCGAATTTTGTTGTATGCATCCTCTTGAAGTTCAAGGTATTGCAGACGGTGAAGTTGCGCAAGGAATAATCGGGCTTGATCCAGCAGTTAGTGGGCAGTTAACTCCTGAAGAAATTAAAAGATGTGAAGCAAACCCAAAAGCCCATCTTGAACTTTCAGATAAAGCTAGAAGGCATATTGAGACTAAGCGTAAGAAAAACGCTAAATATACTCCTGTTGCAAGAAGACAAGATAAGCCAGATGCAATTGCTTGGTTAATAAAAAATTGCCCAAATATTAAAGACTCTCAAATAGTAAAATTAATTGGAACTACTAAATCAACTATTCAGTCAGTAAGAGATAGAAGTCACTGGAACTCAACTAATATACGTCCAAGAGATCCTGTATTATTGGGGTTATGTAGACAAGTTGAATTAGATTATCTAATTAATTCTTTAAAAGAAGAAGAAAGTCCTAAAGAAAACTCTTAAATGTCTCATATTTTAATTACAGGTGCTTCTAGTGGTATAGGTAAAGCTTTGGCTTATGCGTATGCAGATCCTAGTAATCACCTGTATTTAATTGGTAGAAATGAAGAGCGCTTAAAAGAAGTAAGTGAAGAATGTGCAAAAAAGGGCGCTAACGTAAATTATAAAGTAATTAACGTCATAGACTTTACGTTATTAAATGATTTTATTAAATCTCTTCCTCAAATCGATATAGTTTTTGCGAATGCAGGTATTTCAGCAGGTACTTCAAAGGGAAGAGAATCATATAAGCAAATTAAAGAGATCTTTGATATAAACCTCTATGGTGTAATTAACACTATAACTCCTGCATATGAATTAATGTTAAATAAAGGTACTAAGGGGCATGTAGTTATAATTTCATCTATTGCAGGAATTAATCCTTTACCAAGTTGCCCAGCTTATTCTAGTAGTAAAGCAGCAATAAGGTATTATGGCATTGCTTTAGGAATGGAGCTAAAAAAATATAATATTAATGTTACAGTAGTAAACCCTGGTTTTATCATTACCCCTATGACTGAGGTAAATAATTTTCATATGCCGTTTTTGTTATCTGCAGAACAAGCTGCTAAAATTATAAAAAAGAAATTGTCCTCTAAACCATTACAAATTAATTTTCCATTTATTATGTATGCAATTGCTGCGTTTATTAATTATTTACCTTTAAAAATTAAAACATTAATATTGAGTAACTTACCTAAGAAGTAGTAATTATTAATAAATATTACGCTAATAAAATCAATAATTTACCTATTTAAAATTTCAAAAAAACATAAGTATTTGATAAATTTATGAAAATTTTTACTATTCATTAAAGAAAATATATGTTAACATTATATTAATATGGTGAAGTATATATCGTTGTCTTAATGGCTCAATATATAGTTCCCTAATTTTGTTTAAGAAAATGACATATAGTCAACATAATTCCAAGTAGGAGAAAAATATGGTTGGTATTATTACAAACACAACAGCGATAGGTGTACAGGCGAGCCTTAGAAAAGCTAACCTTGAAACTTCATCTTCCGCTATGAAACTTTCAACAGGTGAAAAAATTATTAAAGCTTCAGACGGTGCGTCTGACTTAGCTATCGGTACATCTCTTAAAGGTAACGTAATTACCCTTAATGCAGCATGGATGAACACTCAACAAGCGAACAGCTTATTAGGTGTGGCTGATGGTGCTTTAAAAAACATTACTGAAATTTTACAACGTCAAAAAGCTCTTGCAACACAGGCTACTTCTGGTACATTAGATGCAGTTACTCGTGGTTACTTAGACCTTGAGTTCCAAAATCTTTCTTCAGAAATTGACCGTATTGCTGATACAACAAACTTCAACGGCATTAAACTCCTTGATGGTAGCTTATTCTCTCCATCTGAATTAACTACTTATGCAAGAACAAACTCTACTGCAGTTCAAGGTGTGATTAAGTTTGCGAACGCTGCGGATATTACAGCTGCGGGTACACTTTCAATTAATGGTGTAACAATTACATTCGCTGCTGCTGCTTCTGCTGACCCAAGAACAATTCTTAACACTGATACAAACGATGCGACTACAACTGCTGGCTTAGTTTATTCTGCAATCCAAAACATTATTAACTCACTTGATCCTGCTCGTGCAGATGATAAATTAAGATTATCAGGTTTAGAATTTGAATTAAGTACTGATACTATTACAGTTACATCAAAAGCTTCAGGTACTGCTTATAATGCTGCTGGTGCAAACGTAATTGCAATTACTGGTGCTGGTATTACTGCTGCTGACGTTACAGTTAATGGTACAAACGCTGGTGCTGCTACTGTTAACCTCTCTGCAGGTGGTGTTGCAGGTACAAATGGTGACTTAATGGCAGGTTCTTTTGTTGCAAACGCAACAAGTTTCTATAAAGGTACTGCGACAACAATCGCTAGAGGTACAATTTCAGATTCTATTTTAAATGCCATTGACTCAAACGGTGCTGCTTCTGGCGGCGGTTTTAAAAGTGGTGTTGTAACAAATGGTATTTCTAATAACCCAGCTTTCGTTGGTCAACTTACTGGTTTTAATGCAACTTATGCATCTCCAGATAGAGTAAACTTATCAATAACAGTTGGTGACTATACATACATTGCTAAAAACGTAGAAACTTCTCCTGCTGCAGATACAGTAGTAAGACTTACTTCTATGCAAGATGGTGGCGGTTACTTTGATATTTACATGGCAGATTCTACTGCAAGTGGTCAAAGCGCTGTAACAAATCAAACTGATTCAGATGCTTTCTCAAACAGACTTAACAAAGCTTTTGAAGGTCTTGAGTTCTATCAAAAAAGAGAAATTTCAAGCTATGTAGGTGCAGGTTCTGTATTCCCAACAGGTGGTACTACCCAAAGTGGTAACTTAACTGGTTCTAAATTTAAAATGTTCAACAGTGATTTTAGCGATTTAAAAATCGAAAAAATTAAAGTTGAAGCTCCAGTTTCTGGGGGTTCTGAAGCATTAATTGAAATTACAGTTAATGGCGAAGTATTTAGAAGTGGTTACGATGAATTTGGTATCACATCTGCGTTAGGTACTTCTATGGCTGCTAGTACAAACTTTGGTTTTGTAAGCACAACTGACCCAAGAAAAGTTATTGTTTATGAAAACGGTGGTACAGCTATTAGTATTACAAACAAAGCTGAAGCTGAAGGTTTACAAAAAGCTTTAGAAGTTGCTTTTGGTGTTGGTCAAGGTGGAACAAGCCTTTCATTCCAAGTAGGTACTAAAGCTGCAGATAACGTTTCAGTACAAATTCAGGGTTCTAAAACCAATGAATTATTCCGTGACAGTGATGGTAACGTTGTTGCAAATGTTTCTATTGCTACACTTGCTGGTGCTAACACAGCTAACACTGTATTAGATAATGCGATTAGTACTGTAACATCACTTAGAGCGAATATCGGTTCTTTACAATCAAGGTTTAACTTTGCTGCTGCTAACGTACAAAGTAGTATTCAGAACCAAGATGCTGCACGTGGGGTGTTCTTAGATACCGATGTATCAGAAGAATCAACCAAATTTGCAAGCGCTCAAGTAAGGTTACAAGCTAGTATTTCAGTACTTGCTCAAGCTAACCAATTACCGCAAAACTTACTCAAACTTATTGGGTAATTGAGGTTAAAATATACTATAAGGGGTCTCCCCTTATAGTATATACGTTTTAAGTAAGGTCGATAAGGGTTGTTGAACTTAAGTTACGGATGAAAATTATGACTATAAACATAGTAACAAATATAGCCCCAAATATCATTAGTAGCTCTGATAGAGTTTCTTCAACCGCTCATTCTACTAATGCGGCTACTCAAGTAATAGCAAAGACTGCTCAACAAGTAAGTGAACCTAAATATACTCCAGTAGAATTAGAACAATTTTATGCAAATGTTGAGCCTCAATCAAAACAAAGTTTTCAAGTAGATTATTCTATCTTTACAATTTTTAAAATGCCTGACGGAAAAATATATTGTAGAGAAAGAGATTTAAATAGTAATCAAGTAAGTTATTATCCAACAATAGAAAGCAGTTCTTATCAAAGGCCTGTAGAAGCAATAAAAGGTACGATTATAAAAAAAGAAGTTTAAAGGCGTAGGAAGGGAGGTCTTTTTATATGGCAACAATTAATCTCGGTGGTTTTAGTAATATAGGGGGTAGAACTGTTTCTTCAGGATTACTTTCAGGCCTTGATACTAAAGCGTTAATCGAAGCTTCAATTGCTGCAAAAAAAATTCCAATTACAAAAATTGAAGATCAAGTAAAAGTAAACGATAGTAAAGTTGCTGCTTTTAATGAATTAAAAAGTATATTAAATACCTTTAAAACCGCTGTTGATGGATTAAAAAGAGTTACAACAGTTATAGAAAATACAAATGCATTCGATAGCAGAAATGTAGTTTTAACAACGAATGGAAGTCAATCTCCTAGCTCATATATCGGCGTAACAGCAAAAAATGGCGCTGATATTAATAGTTTTAACCTTACAGTAGATAATATAGCTAAATCTAAAACTATTATGAGTCAAAGTTTTTCAAGCCAAACTACAAGTGTTACTGAAGCTGCAGGTGGAACTACTGCAGGATTATTTTCAGCTGGTACTTTCCAAATAAATGGCAAAAATATAGAAATTAATCAAGGTGATAGTTTAGTAGAAATTGCAGCCTCAATAAATTCTATAACTAATGATACAAATGTTAGAGCAAGTATTCTTCAAGTTGCGGCTAATGATTATAGATTAGTTTTACAATCAACAAAAACAGG
Source organism: Sphingobacteriia bacterium (assembly GCA_017304685.1). NCBI lineage: Bacteria > Pseudomonadati > Bacteroidota > Sphingobacteriia > Sphingobacteriia bacterium. The sequence goes on from JAFKLR010000004.1 coordinate 473,077, forward strand.
AACGGCAAACGATATTAATATCATTGATGTTGATACTGAAACTTCAAACGTAACATTTTCAACTACACAAGCAGCAGAAGATGCAAAGTTTTATTTAAACAATACATTAATTACAAGAAGTGACAATGTTATAGATGACGCTATCTCTAATGTTACATTTACCCTTTATCAAAAAACTCCTGTTGGAGTAACTGTAAACTCGCAAATCAATAATGATAATACAAAAGTAAAAGAATCTATAAAAACTTTTGTAGGTGCATATAATGATTTTATGCTCTTTGCTTCAAAACAACAAGAAAGGGACGCAAATTCAAAATATAAAGAAACAGCAGTATTAGGTGGGGATAGTAGCTTAAGAGGAGTAATTGATAATGTTTCCTTAGAGCTTGCAAGTGTTGTTAGAGGGTTAAATTCAAGCCCACAAACTTTAGGAGAAATAGGTATAAAATTTACCGATTTTGAAGGTGATAAAGATTATCCGAAAACAAGAAATTTATTAGATATTGATGACGCTACTCTTGATAATGCATTGGCTACAAAGTTTGATGGTGTAAGAAAGATTTTTGAATTTGCTTTTGAGGCAGATTCTAAAACAGTGTTAGTTGCAAGCAGAAGTAATAACATAACAGTTTATAATTTTAATTTAACAATTAATACAGCTCTTGCAAATCCTAATAAAGCAATAGCATCCTACAATCCTGGTAGCGGTACAGTTAATGTAAACTTTACTTATACTGGTACTGCAACTGCTGGCACGTTAACGGCACCTTCAGGTTCTGTTTTTGACGGTTTAAAATTCGTTTACGCAGGTGACGGTACTGATAATATAAGTGTAAAGCTTTCCCAAGGTGTAGCAGATAGAATTTCTAACTATCTTGATGGGATAATAAAAACTAACGGTGTAATTGATACTGCTATTAAAAACCTTAAAGAAAGTAATACTCGTTATCAAGAAGAAATAACAAGAAAGAATGATGAATTAACTAAATATACAGATAAACTTATAGAAAAATTTAGTGCAGTAGAACAAGCATTAGCTGAATTTAACTCTACAATTATGTATTTAGATGCACAAATAGGCGTAATGAATAGAAAATAATTTTTTAGGATTTAATATGGATGAGGACATATCTCGGAAATTTAATGCATATCTAAATGCACAAACGACTGTCAATAAAGTACAGCAAGTTATTATGTTATATAATGGGATTATTAAACATATAACGAAAGTTAAAGAAGCTATTGCAGAAAATGATATTCAGTCTAGATATAATTTCCTTGATAAAGCTGCTGCAATTATTTTAGGCTTACAAACATCCTTAGATTTTGATAAAGGCGGTGAGGTAAGTAAGCTTTTAGATAATTATTATTATTCAATTTATATGCGCATTATGTCAATCCATAATACTAATAGTATTGAAATGTGCGACCAAATTATAAAAGAATTAAAAATGATGAAAGAATCTTGGGAAGATATTGATAAATCAGTTTATGGAGTGAGCATAAACGACGATGAAAAAAAGTCTAATGGAAGCACTAATAAAATGATTGGTTAAAATCATTTTATTAGATAACCATAAGTGCAATAATCATTATTATACCAGTCGAAATTATAAGGCCACTAATACTAGATTTTGGTATATCTAAAGCGAATATTGAATTCACTATATCTGTCTTAATTGAATCATAATTAATTCTTGCTTTAAAACCTTTAAAATAAACTAAAGGCATATGTATACTTATATTCAATTTCATATAAATATATCTTATAAACAAACAAATTAAGATACATAATATGTAAAGAAGGATTAGCACTTGTTGTTGAGGTAAAGTGATTAAATTAAGTTTGTTAATAAGGTTAAAGATTAATGTAGGTAAAGCGATTAAAGATAAAACTTTTAGTGGTAAATATCTTAAATCACATAACAAGCATACAAAATTAATAATAACTAAATAACCAACTAAGCTTAGGCAAATATATTGGGCGAAATTAGTGGAAATACTGTCTAAATTTCCTAATGTCTTGTATTGACTAAAAGCGTCGACAAGAAAATTATTTGTGAATGAAATCATTATTACAAAGAAAATAACCTTTACTGAACTCTGTTTACCTATAAACCATATAAGTAAAATACTTAAAATACTTAGTAAAAATACATGTAATAATAAATTATCATTTAATAAAGCAAGCGCTGAAACTGAAACAATTAAAAGGGTAACTATTAGATCAGATTTAAAATTTTTATTTTTGAATATTTGATAAAGTAAGATAGGAAGACATATACTTAATATTGCATAAGAATAGAATAAAATATAACTATTTTCTAAAGATATATTTTTAAAACTAATGACATGAAGATTATAGAATTTTAAAAATAAAAAGGTAAAAACGCTTAAAGTTATTAAACTTAAGCTTGGAGCTAACTTCATTAAAAAGTGAATTCTTTTTGAAGAAATAGAAGGGTTTTTTTCACTAAAATAAAACTTATTTATAGGTTTAAATAAATATAAAATTGTGAGCACTGAAGTTAAGAATAAAAATATATTTATATAAAAATTATGTCCTATAGAATTAATTAAGGTGGACTTACTCCAGAAGCCTATTAACGGTACGAATGAAGTAAGAAAGAAACAGGCTATTATAAATAATGCAGAAGAGTATTTCTCTATATAACCCATACCGTTCATTTCGCTGATTTTAAAAACCTTTGTTGCTGAATAAATATTTCCGGCTGCAAAAAATAAAGTTATTTTCGCAGCTCCATGAGTTATCATTTGTAAAATTGAGGCCTTAATAAAATATTTATCAAAGCTAAGAATAGGTAATAAAATATATGATAATTGGCTTATAGTTGAATAAGCAAGTAAGCCTTTTATAGTATCTTGTTTTATAGCTATAATTGATGAAAAGAAAATAGTTCCACAAATTATTGTAGCTAAAATATAATATATTTCTGGGTATTGTTTAAAAATTATAAATGTTTCTTCTACTCCAACAGTATAAATTATAAATTTTAATATAATAATTACACCTGTTTTTACTACTGCAACTGCATGCAAAAGTGCACTTACAGGTATAGGAGCAACCATTGCTCTAGGCAGCCACGAATGGAAAGGAATAAAAGCGCTTTTAGCTGTTCCTAGCGTAAATAAAATTAAAGAAATTCCTGCTAGAAAGCCGGTATTTGAATTATGATTTATTAAATCAGCATTTAGAACTTCCGAAGCAAGTAAAATCCCTGGTATAAGGAAGGCTATTGAACAAAACATTAAAAATTTTAAATAGTAATTAGCTGCTTGTTTATTTTCATGTGAAGGAATAATTTTTACTAGTGGAAATGTAAATAAAGTTAGTAATTCATATCCTAGTAAAGTAGTAAATAAATTTCCTGATAAAGCGGTAAGTATAGCGCAAAATATAGATATATTTATTAGAGCAATAAACTTACCAGTATTTTTCATTTTTTCTTGTTTAATGTAGCCTAAAGTATACAGGTTGTTTATGAACCATAGTATGTTAACAAAAATAATAAAAATAATGCCTATAGGTTCTATATAAAGGCTAATAGAAAATTTACCCGTTACGTTTAAAAAATTATGGAAAATAGTTCTGGAATTATATATTTGAGAATATACTATTATTGATAACAAACTATTTATTCCAGATATTATTAAGTTAATGATACCTTTTAAGTTTATTTTATCTTTTATACTTAAGCTTATAAAGCTACTTATTAACGGTAGTAAAATGATTACTAAAGTATTTAATAATGTTTTATCTAAAGCGATCATTAAATTACCTATATTTATTTGCAACTAATTCAATAAAATTAATTAAATCTTTGCTGTAAATTGTACCTAAAGCTAAATTTATAATTGTGAAAAAAAGTAGAATTAATATTTCTCTTTTAAACGTTATCACCTTAGTAGTGATAACTTCAACATCATTTATTGAAATAAAAAATCTGCTTAAAAAAATAAAACTTAAAGCAGATCCTAAAATTATTGGCATAGCATGGAAAAAAAAGTAATTGTCAAATAGCTCATTAATCATTGTGGCTTTACTAATAAAACCTAAAGAAAGCGGAAAGCCAATTAAAGCAAGAAGTAAAAGTAACGAGGAAATTTTTATTAAAGGATTATTACAAAGTTTTTTAATTGCAGAAATTGTATCTGAACCAAAATTTCTTTCAGCATTTTCAGCAATAATAAAAAGAATAGGTTTAGTTAAAGCATCAAATAACATCTGTAATAAAACGGGTGTAAGCAGAATTTTAGGAGCTGAAAGAAGTGAAAATAAGTAAGCTACATTATTTACACTTGAAAGCGCTAAATTAGTTTTTAAGGAATTAGATTTTAATGCTTTGAAAGCTGCAATAATAATTAAGCCTAAACTTAAAATTAAAATCAAATATGAAAAAGATTCATTTATTAGAGAAGTATAATTAAACAATTGAAAAGTCAGTTTAATTGTAAAATAAATCATTACCTTAGAAATTATTCCAGAAATAAATATTACAGCTGATAAAGAGGAATTTAAATAAGCCTCAATAATTTTATCATTAATTGGGAAAACTAAAGCCTTGCATATAAAAGAAAAGTAAATTAAAAATTCTGCTACTTTTAAAGAGTAATTGGTGTCTAAATCAAGTTTAGCAATAACTTGACTTGCATATGTAATATTTAAGTGTCCAGTATTTGCATAAATTAAGCCAATTCCAATCAAATAAATACAGGCTGCTATTGTTCCTACTACAAGATATCTAAATGATGCAATATATGATAATGGTTTCGCTTTATTAATAATCATTCCGTAAGATGTTAGAGAAATAATTTCTAAGAAAACATAGGCATTAAAAAGATCATTAGTCATAGTAAGACCAATAAGGCCAGCAATATTCAATATAAATATTGCAATATTTTTAGAAGTATAATTTTCGTCAGTACATATTAGTGAAATTATTCCTAAAAATAATATTAGAAATAATATTATGGAATTAATAAGTTCTAATTTAAAACTTATACCTACTAATTCACTAAACCCACCCATAACATATATTAGTGGTGTAGAATCTTTTAATAAATGAGTGATTAAAATATAGGTTAAAATAACATTTAATCCTAAAACTAAAAAGCTAATAGTCTTAGATAATTGCTTATTAAAAATGGAAGTTAAAGGTCCAGTAAAAAGTAAGGAGCTAATTATAATGCCGGGTAAGTGTGTAATCATATTTATTTCTTATCTAATTCATTATCATTAATTGAACCAAAGCGGGCTTTTATTTTTATTAAAAGAGCAAGCCCTACTGCGAGTGTTGCAAGGCCAACTACAATTGCAGTTAGCATTAATACATGTGGTAATGGATTACTATATATTATTTCGCATTCGTTATTATTATTACAAGCATAGACTGGTATAATTCCATTACGAATTTTACCTAATGATACATATAGTATAAGAATACTTGATTGTAGAATGCTTAAGCCCAATAATTTTTTTAAATTATTTTGATCAACAATTACAATATAAAGACCAATAAAAAATATAGCGAAAGAAACTATGTAGGGCAGTTTTAAAATAAAAAGGTTCATTTATTTTTTACCAATAAAACAAAGATGTAAACTATAACAGAGCATACTGTGAGCGTAACGCCAATTTCAATTCCTAAAATTCCAATACTTTGTGCTATATGCGTGTTAGATGGATATAATTTGTTATAATCCAACAAATGTCCGCCTAATAATATGCATATAATTCCTATACCTGAATATATTAAAACTCCTAATGCTGAGACTAATTCTATTAATCTTAAAGGAAATATTTTGAGTAGGGCATTAAGCCCATTAAGGAAACTATATAATATAAAGCACACTGCAAAAATACATCCAGCCTGAAATGCTCCACCAGGAGAAAATTCTCCATGAAAAAATATATAAAATCCAAATAAGGCAATTTGAGATATGATTAGGTTGCCAACAACCTTTAAAATAACGTCTTTCATATGGTCAGTTTAATAGTTCATTAATAATACTAGCTCCGTATTCCAAAGATTTCAATTGTTTTGGATTTTTTAGCTTTTCAAGAGATGAAGTATAATCAGGAATGTTATTTTCTTTAATTAATTCTTCAATTTTTTCATATAAAATATGAGCTTCGGCTTTTTCTTGTAAAAACTCAGGAATAATTTCTTTATCAGCTAATATATTTATAAGACTAACATATTTGACTTTTAAAAGTCTTCTTGCAAGCCAGCCTGTAATTTTTCCTACCTTATAAGTTACAATCATTGGAATTTTGAATATAGCAAGTTCAAGACTAATAGTTCCAGATTTAACAAGAGCACATTTAGCTTTATTGTAGGCTAAAAATTTTTCATTTTCATCTGTAATAAATTTTACTGGTATACCTAAAGGAGTATGCTTTTTCAAATATTCCTTAATATGAGAAATAGTAGGAACAATAAAATGAATATCTTTATGATTATTTTTTAAATAAGTAAAAACCTGAAGATAAATGGGCCACAATCTTTTAATTTCGCTCATGCGGCTTCCTGGTAAAGCTAGGATCGATAAGGGGTTTCTTGGTTCGTCTTTAACAAATTCATTTAATCTATCGATTGAAGGATGTCCAATAAAAGTAGATTTTAATCCGTATTTTATAAAATAATTTGGCTCAAATGGTAGAAAACATAATAAGTAATCATAAATTTTAGCTATTTTTTTGGCTCTCCCTTGTCTGTATGCCCATACAGATGGAGCTACTATATGAACAAACTTTATATCTGGTAAAAGGGGTTTGCAATTTTTAGCAACCCTAAAATTAAAATCTGGTGAATCAATAGTAATGACAATCTTAGGTTTTTTTTGAGCAATATCTAAACTTACTAAATTGATTAATTTTAATATTTCAGGAATTTTCGGTACTACTTCTAAAAAACCCATTACTGAAAGTTTGTGCATTGGAAAAAGACTTTTAAGTCCTGCTTTTTCCATTTGAACGCCGCCAACTCCAAAAAACTCTACAGAAGGGTTCAGGATTTTTAATTCTTGAATAAGTTCAGCGCCAATATTATCTCCTGAAGCTTCGCCGGCAATAATGTAGATTTTATCCATAATTTTATAAAAGATTAAGTAATGAAATTTTAGTATTGCCGTATAATCTTTCATTTAGGAGAGAAAAATTATCCGGAATTTCTAATTTAATTTTAGCATCTGTTTCTATAATAATTAAAGCGTTTTTTGCTATAAAATTTTTCTCAATAAGTTGGTTTAAACATTTATTAATAAAATTTGTTTCATAAGGTGGATCAAGGAATATTAAATCGTATTTAATATCACTATCATTTAATTTAATGACATCGCTAAAAATAATTTTTGTATTATTTTTCTCTTTGCAATTTTCAATATTAATTTTTAAATATTTTATACTGTCAGCATTATTATCAACAAATGTAGCAAATTTCGCTCCCCTAGATAGCGCTTCAAGTCCCAAAGCTCCACTGCCAGCGCATAAATCTAAAATGTTTGCACTATGCAAATTATCAGGATACACATTTTCTAAAATATTAAATATAGCTTCTCGAGTCCTTGAAGTAGTAGGTCTAACTCCTTTTTCGTTTGCTAGGAGTTTCTTCGCTCTGTGTTTTCCTGCTATTATTCTCATCGATTTGATCTAATAAATTTTGGGTTACAAGGTTTGATACTTTTACTATTTTACCAGTTTTTAATTCGCCTAAAGCAAAATTACCATATTCTATTCTTATAAGTTTCGCAACCTTAAGTCCGAGGTGCTCCATAATCTTTCTTATCTCGCGATTTTTACCTTCAAATAATTCAAGTTTTAGCCAGGCATTATTTTTAGTTTGGGAAATTATTTCAGCGTTTATCGGTTTGTAATGTATATCTTCAACTTTGATACCTTTTTTTAGTTTTAAAATATAATCTTTATTAAATTCCCCGAATACTCTTACTTTATATGTTCTTTTAATTTTATTTTCTGGTCTTTCAAGGAAAGTTGCAATATTTGAATCATTAGTTAAAAGCAATAATCCTTCTGAATTAATATCTAATCTTCCAACGCTTAATAATCTAGGTAAATGTTTAGGTAAAAGATCAAAAACCGTAGGTCTATTTTCCGGATCACTAGTTGTAGTTACATACCCTTTAGGTTTATGAAGGATCCACATGCCACTTTCATGTTTTTTGGTTAAAATTTTACCTTCAACTTTAATAATATCACTTAATGTAACTTTTAAGCTTGGATGGGTTACTTTTTCATTGTTACAGTAAACTAACCCTTCTTCAATTAAGGCTTCCGCCTGTCTTCTCGAACAATAACCTAAATTTGCAATTACTTTAGCTATTCTCTCAGGTTGCAAATTAGCTTTATTATTTGGAACGTTTACAGTTTCAAGCATAGGTTCATTACGACCAGAACTTCTGTACTTGTATGTTTTAGTTGGTGTTTTTTCTTTTTTAAATTTATTTTCTGAATTTTTGATAGAAGGTTTTCTATCATTAAAATCTTTAGTTGTTTTTTCAGTAGCTTTTTTAGTACTTTTACTACTTTTTTTTTCATCTGTTTTACGTTGGTCATTTTTAGTAAAAGATGATTTTGATCCTGTTTTTTTATCAGAATTTTTATTGCGCCATTTTATTGTCATTGTTTTTTCTTACATGTATTTACAAAATATTCAAAAATTTTATTATCAGCTTCAGTTGATAAATATTCGGGGTGCCACTGAACCCCTAAGCAAAACGGATGATTGTCTACTTCAATTGCTTCAATTACATTATCTGGAGCAAAGGCTGTAGCTTTAACACCATTACCTAATTTTTTTACTGCCTGATGGTGAGTAGTGTTAACCATGAATTCTTTTTGGTTAGTAATTTTATAAAGTAAAGAATCGGGTTCAATTTTTACTATATGTGTTGGAATATGTTTAGGTTCTTTTTGTTCATGGTTAATCGGGTTATGAATTTCATCAGGAATATGTTGAATAAGCGTTCCACCAAGCATTACATTCATTAATTGTTCGCCACCACAAATTCCTAAAATAGGTAATTTATTTTTAAAAGCAAATTCAAAAGTTTTACTTTCAAATTTAGTACGAGTTTCATTTAAACTAACTTTTTCACTGCTTATTTCTTCACCATAAAATGATGGGTTTATATCAAAATTACCACCTGGAATAAGCAATCCATTTAACATGGAAATTATAGAATCAAAATTATTAAGGTCATAATGTAATAAAAGAGGAATGCCACCATGTTTTATAATAGAATCTAAGTAATTTGTTCTTAAAATATAATGCGGATAATTAGAATATTCACCATTTTCTAAATAATCTAAGGTGATTCCAATAACAGGTTTTTTGCTCATGTAAAGGCTTAATAATAAAGTTAATAATTCTAAGTTTATTTATACTACATTTATAAAGAAAAGGCTAAAAAAAAATACCCTTAAGTATTGTACCTAAGGGTATTAAATTGAGATAATTTAGATTAAGCTAAATTACATTGATTTTTCTTCAGTAGGTTGAGCTTCGCGTTTTTGCTCTTCTCTCTCACGGCTATTAAATAAACCTGTAACAAGACCTTGAGCCAAACCTAAGAAGTTGAAACCTTTATTATTTTCAGCTTCATTCTCAGGAATATTATTATTTGGCCCCATATTTGGAGTTGCGCCTAACATAATTGATGCAACAAAACTTAAAGCTTGTCCTAAAAAGTTTCCAATAAATGAGAAAATAGAAGAGAAAATACTGGTAGATTTATTTTCTTCATTATTACCCAAGAAATTTTGGAAAAAACCTTTCATCATATCTAAAAAGCCTAAACCTTTTTCTTTCGCAGCAGTTTTAACATTTTTTACAGTTTCTTCTGCAAATGTTTCAAGTTCAGGTAACGCTTCTTCAGCCGCTCCGGTAGCCGCTTCTCTAACTTTTTTTGCAACTTTACCAGCCACTTTTGTAACTGCCTCTGCAGCAGTTTCTTGAAAATCATTACCTTGAATTACGTCTACAATTGTTGATTTAATAGCAGTAGTTGCTTTTTCTTTAGCGTAATCAAAAACATTACTTACTGCGGTACTTAATGTGCTACTAACGGTTTGAACCATCTTTTTAAAATTATCAAACATAATTTACTCCTTAAAATAAAAAAATTAACTAAAACCAATAATAATAAAAATTAGTTAAAATTTCAAGAAAAATTAACTAAATTTTAATAATTTTTTATAACTAATTGATTTATTAGTAATTTTAAATGCTAAAGGAGTTTCCACACCCACAACGTGCTGAACTATTAGGATTTTTTATTTCAAATTTGGCTTCAGCGAGAGTTTCTGTAAAATCAATTATAGAATCTTTCATTAATTCTAAAGAAATTGGATCAATTAAGACGATAGCGCCTTCTTTTTGAAGCACTAAATCGTCAGGTTCTTGGGAAGTTACAAAATCAAAGTTATATTTAAAGCCTGAACAGCCCCCACCTTCAATAGAAACTCTTAATTTACTATCAGGGTTAGGTTCCTTAGCAATAAGTTTTGCTATTTGTTTTGCTGCACTATCTGTTATAGAAACTTGTATTGTCATAACTTTCTGTTTATATTTATAGAGTATTTAAACTTAATTAGTATAATTTATGTCAAAAATTAAAAATATTAACTTATCTTGCGATCATACTACCTCAAAGGGACGTTTTTTTCAAGAGCAATCACCTACAGATTTTAGAACACCTTTTCAAAGAGATAGAGATAGAATTATTCATACTCAAGCTTTCAGAAGATTAAAGCATAAAACTCAAGTGTTTATAAGTGGAGTAAGTGATCATTATAGAACTAGACTAACTCATACCATTGAAGTAACTCAAGTAGCTCGTTCCATTGCAAGAGCGATTGGAGTTGATCAGGATTTAGCAGAAGCATTAGCGCTTGCACATGATTTAGGTCATCCGCCTTTTGGTCATGCAGGTGAAAATGCTTTAAATAGTAAAATGGAAAAATTTGGTGGATTTGACCATAACGCTCAAACTTTAAAAATATTAACTCAACTTGAAGAAAAATATGCAGCCTACCCCGGGCTTAACTTATGTTGGGAAACTTTGGAAGGTATTGCAAAGCATAATGGTCCCTTGCTTGGAAAGTTTTCCCCTAAAAAGGAATTACATAAATTCATTGTAGAATATAATAATAAGCATGATCTAGAACTTGATAAATTTTCTTCTCTTGAGGCACAAATTGCTGCAATTTCAGATGATATTGCTTATAATGCGCATGATATTGAAGATGGTATTAGATCAGAATTAATCACTTTTGAACAAGTATGTGAGCTTACCCTTGTTAAACAAAGCTTTGAAAGTATTAAAAATAAATACCCAAATGCTAAAAAGCATCTTATAATATCGGAGACTATTAGGTGTGTGTTAAGAAATATGATATATGATGTTATAGGCAATATAGAGAAAAATGTCATAGATTTAGGTATAAATTCCTCTTCAGATATCAGGAATGCCAACCAGTTAATAGCTAATTTTTCTAACGACATGTTAGCGCGTGTAAATGAGCTTAGACAGTTTTTAAAAGTTAATGTATATAGGCATTATAAAGTGAATAGAATGACCAAAAAAGCTGAAATGGTTTTAGCTAATCTTTTTGATTATTTTATGGATAGTCCTGCTTGTTTACCAGAAGCATGGTATGAAAGGTATATTGAAGAAGGTGAATCGTCAATGCCTGAAGTAATATGCGATTATTTAGCTGGAATGACAGATAATTTTGCTATTAAGGAACATGCTTTACTATTTAATTTAGAAAAACAAAATTTATAGAAATAAGAAAGATAATCATGAACATATTTGAGATATTTAAAAGCGATATATTAAAAATCGCAAGTAATTTAGATAACATAACTACTTCAGATAAATTTACTATAGAAAAACCTAAAGAAGAAAGTTTTGGGGATTTAGCAACTAATGTTGCAATTGTATCAGCAAAACAAAATGAAAGAAAACCTATAGAACTTGCAAATTTATATGCTCAGCATATTGAGAAATTACCCTACGTAAAAAATATAAAAATTGATGGACCAGGTTTTATTAATATCTTTTTAAAAAATGATATTTTAATTGAAATTTTAAAATCAATTATTGATTTAGGGACAGATTACGGTAACTCAAATCTTGGAAAAGGAGTTAAGGTTAACGTTGAATATGTCTCGGTTAACCCTACAGGCCCAATGCATATAGGACATGCAAGATGTGCTGCTTATGGAGATTCACTCGCAGTAGTTCTTAAAAAAGCAGGTTTTGATGTTACAAAAGAATATTATATTAATGACGCAGGACAACAAATTAATATACTCGCAGGCTCAGCATATTTAAGATATTTAGAAGCCTTGGGAGAAAATATTACCATCCCAGATGGATTATACCCTGGAGATTATTTAATTGAAGTAGGGCAAAATTTAAAAGAACAACATGGTGAAAAATTAAAGCAATTAAGTGAAAACGAAAGAATGGCAATAATAAAGCCATTTGCAGTTAGTGAAATGATGAAGCTTATTAGAAAAGACCTTAATGAACTTGGAATTTATCATGATATTTTTACTTCTGAATTAAAAATAACTGAAGCAGGTTTAATTGAAAATTCTATTAAATTACTTGAAAAAAGTAATTTGCTATATAATGGAACTTTAGAAAAACCTAAAGGTAAAACCCCTGATGATTGGGAAGAAAAAGAACAGCTTATTTTTAAATCAACTGAATTTGGTGATGATATGGATAGGGTTGTTAAAAAATCTGATGGCAATAATACATATTTCGCAGGTGATTTAGGATATACTTTAGATAAAATTAACAGAAAATTTGATCAGCTAATATATGTGCTTGGAGCCGACCATGTTGGTTATATTAAAAGGCTTAAAAGTATTGCGAGTGCTTTAAGTAATCAAGAAGTATCATGTGATGTAAAAATATGTCAGCTAGTTAATTTTATGGAAAATGGTGAAGCTCTAAAAATGTCTAAAAGGGCAGGAACTTATATTACTGTAAAAGATGTTATAGATTTAGTAGGAAGTGATGTAATTAGAATAATGATGCTTACAAGAAAAAACGATATTGGAATGAATTTTGATATCGCGAAAGTTAAAGAGCAATCTAAGGATAATCCTGTATTCTATATTCAATATGCGCATGCTAGAGCTAAATCAGTAATTAGGCAAGCTAAAGAAGAACATGAGTCAGCGTTTAAATTATATAAATCTAATAAATATGACCTTGCTCTTTTAAATAGTGAAGAGGAGCAGAAATTAATTAAAATTCTTGCAAATTGGCCAAAAATTTTAGAACAAGCTGCAATTCATCATGAGCCACATAGAGTAATTTTTTATGCAATGGAAGTAGCAAGTGAGTTTCATAGCTTGTGGGCTAAGGGTAAGGAAAAGCCTGAATTAAAATTCTTACTTAAAGATAATATAAATTTAACTACCGCAAGACTTGCTTTAATGGAGGCTCTTGCAAATGTGGTTGCATCTACGCTCCAAGTGTGTAATGTAGAAGCATTAGAACAAATGTAATAAAGAGGAATAATTGTGGATAAAGACGAGTTAAAAAAAGAACCTATTCTTTCTAATAATAGAAACGATATGGGTGATCTTACAGATGAATATTTTGGTGAAAAGGGCGAGAAAAGATTTAATAAGAATTTATTAGTAACTTTTGTAGTTTTACTTGCGGTTACCTCATTTGGAGCTCTCGGTTGGTATGTTTATAAAGCAAATACAAGAATTAAAACCGTTGATGAACTAGAAGTTATTAAAGCAGAAAATAAAGAGACAAAAAAACAACCGGAAGAACCTGGTGGAATGGTTGTACATGATATGGATAAGTCAATATATGATAACTTAAGTTCTTCAGTTGATAAGCAACAAAAAGTTGAAAGGATTTTACCTGCTCCTGAAGAACCAATTACTTATGAAAAAGATGTTACTAAAAAACAAAGCGTACATGTCGATGCAGATAAGCAAGAACTACATGAACATGTTGAAGTGGAAGAAAAAATAACCGAAGTTAATCAAGATGATTTTAATAATGAGAAAGTTATTAGAGAAGCTGGTGGTAAAGATAGTTTTGATAATCAATTAAAAATTGTACCAAAAGAAACTTCTAAATCTGATTTGATAAAAAAAGAACAAGAAATAAAAAGAAAGTTATCAACTCAGAAAAAAGGAAATTATATTCAGGTTGGATCGTTTAAAAGTGAGCCTGATGCAATAAAAACTTGGAAGGATTATAATAAAAAATATTCAAATATAATTGGTACAAATGGTTATTATATTGAAAAGAAAGACTTAGGATCTAAAGGGGTATTTTATAGGCTACAAATAGGTCCTGTTTCTTCTGAATCACAAGCAAGGCTTATGTGTCAAAAATTAATATCTTGTAATAAACAATGTATTTTAGTTAAAAAAGGTAGTTAATATGACAAAATATAATATTGTTGTTGGTCTTGAAGGAAAAGAGCTAGCCGAATTTGAGAAGGAATTATTGACTTCTAAACCACCTTTCGGAGTTATTCTTTTTGCTAGAAATTTAAGCGATAAAGAACAAGTAAAAGCTTTAATTTCTTCTATTAAAGATTATGCAGGAGAAGACACTAAAATATTTATTGATCAAGAAGGTGGAAGGGTTACAAGGCTTAAACCACCAGTCTTTTCTCGTGAATTAAAATCAATGGAATATTATTCAAATCTTTATAATAAAAATAAGGAATTAGGTGCTAAATTAATCTATTTAAATTCCTACTTATTAGGTAAAGAACTTTTAGATGAATTTGATATAGATGGTAACTTCGCACCAGTTTGTGATTTGAGATTTGAAAAAGCACATAAAATTATTGGTGATAGAAGTTTTGGAAGTACACCAGAAGAAGTAGCTTTAATGTCTTATGAAATGTATAAAGGTTTACTTCAAAGTGGAGTGATACCATGTATAAAACATATTCCAGGTCATGGAAGAGCAATGGAAGATAGTCACCTTGAATTACCAACCGTTGAAACATCTTTAATTGAATTAGAACAAACTGATTTTAAAGTATTTAAATTGTTATCAAGCAAAACTAATTTTGCAATGACAGCTCATGTAAAATATACAGCTCTTGATGAAGAAAAACCTGCGACAATTTCTAAAAGTACTATTGATTATATTAGAAACAATATCGGTTTTAAAGATATTATTATAACCGATGATTTAGCTATGAAAGCGTTAGGTGGGTCAATTAAAGAAAAAGCAGAAGAATCTTTAAATGCAGGTTGTGATATTATAATGCTGTGTAGAGGAACAGAAGATGATTATAGAGAGTTTTATGATGTTGCAACTCCAATTTCATCTGATTTAGAAACAAAAATTAATAAACTTGAAAAGTCTATTTCAAATAATACCTCTACAATTTCATTCGAAGATGCTTTAAATGAATTTAATCAAACATTATTAGCTTTAAATGATGGCAACACAAAACTTGCTTCTGAAGGATGGATGCATGAAATTGGTTAAACCAAAAGCTATACTTTTTGATTGGGATAATACTCTTGTAAGTACGTGGCCTATTATTCATAAAGCTTTGAATGAAACTTTTAAAGAAATGGGTAAAGAAGTTTGGTCATTTGAAGAGACAAAAGAAAAAGTAAGTCATTCAGCGAGAGATAATTTTCCAAAAATATTTGGCGAAAAATCGGAAGAAGCAATAGTTATTTATAGAAAACATTATCGTACATTTTCTGAGACAAGTGAATATGATACGCTAGAAGGTGTTTTAGAATTATTAAATTACTTAAGAGAACAGGGAATTTATCTAGCGGTAGTAAGTAATAAACTTGGTGAAATTTTAAGGCCTGAAGTTGAACGAATTGGTTTACATGAATATTTTATAAAAGTTGTAGGTTCGTTTGATGCTTTAAGAGATAAACCCTTTCCTGACCCTGCATTTCTTGCTTTAGAAGGAAGTAATATTCATCCTGGTGATCATGTTTGGTTTATAGGAGATACTTTTGCTGATATTGAATGCGCTCATAATGCTGGTTTTAAGGCAGTATTAATTGGTGAATATAATTCTAAATTAATGCCTCGTGAGCCACATTTAGTTATAAATAATCATAAAGAATTATTAGATTTAATAAAATCCTGTGAAAACAATTAGACAAGTTGTCATTCCAGTAAGCTATAAAGAAGGTTTGTTAGATTATGAACTACCAGACCATATAAAGGCTAATATAGGTTCTATTATTGAAGTAGAATTTGGTAAAAAGACCTTTATAGGTTTTATATGTAGTGACTTTACCTCAACAATAGATATTGCAAAACTAAAACCTATATTAAAAAAATTAGATTTAAATATATCTCCCAATTTAATAAATTTTATTAAAAAAGCTGCGCATTATAATTTAGCGGGTTTAGGTGATATTTTTAAAATGGTCTTACCTGGTTTTAGTGAAAAACTTATTCAAGAAATACATAAAATTACTTTAGGAAATTTAGAATATAAATTTAATTATCCTACTTTAGTAGAATCACAACAAGAAGTGTATAATTATTTAAAAACTGAAGTAATTGAGAAATCAGAAACATGTTTAATTGAAGGTGTAACTGGTTCCGGTAAAACCGAGGTTTATTTAAGTTTAATTATGGATGTAATTAAACAAGGTGATAACCAAGCGCTCGTATTATTTCCTGAAATATGTCTAACCACACAAATGATAGAAAGATTTAAAAATCGCCTTGGATTTGAACCTATAATTTGGCATTCATCTTTAACTCAAAAACAAAGAAGAGAAGCGCTTGCAAAAATAATAAATGGTGCTGCAAAAGTAGTAATAGGAGCAAGAAGTGCATTGTTTCTTCCTTATAAGAATTTGCAATTAATTGTTGTCGATGAAGAGCATGAACAATCGTATAAGCAAGAAGATAATGTCTGCTACCATGCAAGAGATATGGCAGTTTTAAGAGGTGCTATTGAGAAAATCCCTGTTCTTTTATGTTCTGCAACTCCATCCCTCGAAAGTTTAGTAAACGTTAAATATGATAAATATAAATACGTTAAACTTAATAATAGGTATGGCAGTGCGACACTTCCAAAAGTAAACATTGTAGATATGCGACAAAATAAAAGAGAAGGTTTTATTAGTCAGGAATTACTTACCGAGCTTAAAAAGGTATTAGAGCAAAATAAGCAAGCTATGTTTTTCTTAAATAGAAGAGGTTTTGCTCCACTCATGCTTTGCAGGCATTGTGGCTATAGAATAACTTGCCCAGATTGTTCAACATGGCTTGTAACGCATCATAAAAGCCGTGTTATGAAATGTCATTATTGTGATTATACAATTCCTCTCCCTAAAGAATGTCCTGAATGTAGCCAAACTGAATCGTTAGTGGCTTGTGGTCCTGGAGTTGAGCGTATTGCTCATGAAATTCAAGAAGCTATTCCTAATATCAATGTTCTTGTTATGTCGCGGGATAATATTGAAGATATTGAATCCTACAGTGAAATGATCACACAAGTTGCTAATAATGAAGTAGATGTAATTATTGGAACTCAAATGATTGCAAAAGGCTTACATTTTCCTAATGTTGAGCTTGTAGGAATAATAGATGCGGATATGAGCCTTTATGGAGGTGATTTAAGAGCGAGTGAACGTACGTTTCAATTACTAAATCAAGTTGCAGGGCGGGCAGGTAGAGAAAGTAATATTGGTAAAGTATTTTTACAAACTTTTAATCCGGATAATCCACTTATTAAAGCAATTGCAAATTATGATAAAGATAGTTTTAGCGAGCAGGAAGTTCAGGAAAGAAAAATGTCTTTTATGCCACCGTTTAGCAGGCTTATTGCAATTGTATTATCTGATTTAAACGAGGAAAGATTAAAAAAAATTGTGAGAGAATTTTATACTCATGCGCCACTAAATAATGAGGTTTTAATATTAGGTCCTGTAGAAGCGCCAATATATAAAATTAGAAATAGATTTAGATATAGATTTTTACTTAGATCAACTAAAAAATTTAATTTACAGGAATATGTAAAAAAGTGGTTTGAAATTTATAAATTGCCGCCACAAGTTAGGATAAAAATAGATGTAGATCCATATAATTTTAATTAGTTATCTGAGTTATAAATGTATATTATAACTCAGATAATCAAATATTATTAGTTAGCTTTTTTAGTTAACTTTAAAGTTTTTCTTTGAGGACCTTTTTTAAATCCGCCTGGCTTTTTAAAACCTTCAGATTTTTTAAATCCGCCATCAGATTTCTTGAAACCACCATCAGATTTTTTAAATCCTCCGTCTGCTTTTTTAAATCCACCTGTTTTTTTGAAACCGTCAGATTTTTTAAATCCACCATCTGTTTTCTTAAATCCATCACCTTTAAAGCCATCGTTTTTAAAGCTATCATTTCTAGACCCATCAGATTTTTTGAATCCATCTTCTGATTTAAAGCCACCTTTTTTATATCCATCTCTTTTTGGAGCATTTGGATTTTTAGAGAATCTATCATTTCTCTTATTATTTCTTCTACTTGAATTACCGCCACCATGACCAGATCTAACTTCAGGTTTAACATTTGAAGTTTTAGAATCAGGATCCATGAAATTACAAATAACTCTCCATTTTTTGCTATCTTTTGGAGATACTAAACATAAAGCAAAACCTTCTGCACCAGCGCGTGCTGTTCTACCGATTCTATGAATGTAATCTTCTGGTGAATTTGGTAAATCATAATTAATTACGTGTTTAATATGCGAAATATCTAAACCACGAGCAGCAACATCTGTTGCAACTAATACATTAAAACGATTGTGACGGAAAGAGTTAATAATTCTTTCACGTTTATTTTGACGTAAATCTCCGTGAAGAGCCATAGCTTTATGATTTAAACTTTGTAATTTTTCTGCTAAACGGTCTGCGCCAATTTTTGTAGCAACAAACACAATTATTGAACCTTCACGTTCATTAATTTCATGTAAGAATTTATCATATTTCTTTTCTTCAGAAACCTGAATAACATCTTGTTTAATTTTTGCTGCAGGTGCAATTACTGAACCTATAGAAATTCTTTCAGGTTGGTTAAGATATTTTTGCGCTAAACTTGCTACATTTGTAGGAAGGGTTGCAGAAAACATTAATGTTTGTCTTTTTTTAGGAAGGTTTTTAATAATTTCTTCTATTTGAATACTGAAACCCATATCAAACATGCGATCCATTTCATCTAGTACTAAGAAATCAATGTTTGAGCATGGAAATGTTTTACGTTGAATATGATCAATAACTCTACCTGGTGTACCAACAATAATTCTTGGTCTGCTTTTAAGTATTTGAAGTTGTTTCACTATTGATTCGCCACCAATTAAAAGAGCAACACGAGTTTTAGGCTGGTTGCTTATAAGTTGTTTTATAGCTTTTTCTACCTGTTGTGCAATTTCGCGTGTTGGCATTAATATAAGAGCTGAACTTTCAGGATTTTCTATTAATTTAGAAATTAAAGGAATAGAAAAAGCTAAAGTTTTTCCTGTTCCTGTTTGTGCTGATCCTAAAACGTCACGACCTTGTAGAGCTAGTGGTATAGTTTGAGCTTGTATTGGGGTTGGAGTAGCGAATTTTAATCTTTCAAGTGATTGGCTAAGTAATTTGGGTAAACCCATTTCTTGGAAATTGTTCATTTATAAACCTTTTTAAAAAATAAAAAAAATACTCACAATTAACATATATTTGTGAGGTTAAAACTTCAGATAAAAAGTTATTGTAAGTATTTTCAAGAACTTAAGTGCTATATTTTATTTCAAAAAAAGAGCTTTATGAATCTGAAGAGATAATTAAAATTGTTGGTATAATAATTTATTTTTTAATTAATAGCAAGGAAATAATTAGATATTTTGTAAATAAAAAGATTTGTAAATCAATGAATTGAATTTAACTTTATATTTCAATGGTTAATAATCTATCTCTTGAAAAACTAAAGATAATCTTTATATTTATTAATATACAGTGTGAATTTGGTAGTAACTCTTAAAAATGGAGGTCATTATGAATTTACGTAAACTTTTACCGCATGATTGGAATAAATCTATTACAGATCATTTTCCTTTAAGTTCTCTTCAAAAAGAAATGGATAAATTGTTTGATGATTTTTCAAAGAGATTTTATTCTCCACTATCTTCTTCTACAAGTTTTTTTCCTTCAGTAGATGTAAGTGAAACAGATAAAGAAATTAAAATTGCAGCTGAATTACCTGGTATTGATGAAAAAGATATTGAGTTAACTTTAGACAATGGGCTTTTAACAATTAAAGGAAAAAAAGAAATTGTAAGAGAAGAAAAAGAGGAAAGTTATCATATAATTGAAAGAAGTAAAGGTAACTTCTTTAGATCTTTTCAATTACCATATAATAGTATAACTGACAAAGATCTAGAAGCAAAATTTAAGAAAGGTGTTTTAAATATAATTATAAAAAAACCTAAAGAACAAATTAATAATAGTAAAAAAATCGCTATTAAAGCAGAGTGAAATTAAAGGGTTAAGATTAATATTGTAATTTTAACCCTTTAACTTATTGAGTTCTTAATAAAATATTCTTATATTTATAAATTAATTGTAATTATTGACTTGGAATGTTATTTTTGATAACTAGTCGATAGAAATATAAGGATATTTTATGGATTCAAAGTATAAAAACAAACCTCTTTCACCGCATTTAAGCATTTATCGTCCACAAATTACTTCAGTAATGTCCATAACACATAGAGCGACAGGATTTATTTTATATTTTGCACTTATTCTAATTGTTTGGGGATTAACTGTTTTAACATATTGCGATCATTTACAATTTGAAATTCAAGCTTTCTTAAAACAAAATAGCTGTGTTATAAATATATTCCATACCCTTTTAATATTTATAATGTTTGCTACTTTTTATCATCTACTAAATGGATTAAGGCATCTTTACTGGGATATAGGTAAAGGCTTCACAATAAAATCGGTTTATATTACAGGTTATAGTGTAATTATAGGTAGTATAGTTCTTACAGCAATTAGCTGGTTATATTTTTATAAATTATAGATTCAGGAGGAATTAAATGAATAAAAGCGAGTTTAAATCTCCTTTAGCATTTGCAAAAGGCTTAGGTTCATCTCAATCAGGTACAGGGCATTTCATACATCAAAGAATTTCTGCGGTACTACTATTACCATTACTTTTATGGTTTGTTGTAACCTCATTACATTTTCTTGCAGTACCTTTAAATCAAGGCTTTAAGTTAATTGCTCATCCATTTAATACTATAGCGCTTTTATTAACAATAATAGTATCTTTATACCATGGTATGTTAGGTATGAAGGTAATTATAGAAGATTATGTTCATAAAGAAGGAGTAAAAACTTGTATATTACTTTTATTATATGGACTTACATATTTTACAATGGCTCTTGGTATTATATCTTCAATTGCTATACATATTAAATATTTTATAAATCAATAATCAATTTTTGGAACAAAAATGTCTGCTTACGAAATTATAGATCATGAATACGACGTGGTAGTTGTAGGTGCTGGAGGTGCAGGACTTAGAGCTACTTTTGGAATGGCAGAGGCAGGTCTTAGAACTGCTTGTATTACAAAAGTTTTTCCAACAAGAAGTCATACTGTAGCTGCACAAGGTGGAATAAGTGCTGCACTCGCTAATATGGGTGAAGATGACTGGCGTTGGCATATGTACGACACAATAAAAGGATCTGATTGGCTTGGTGATCAAGATGCTATTGAATATATGTGTAAAAATGCTATGCAGGCAATTATTGAATTAGAACATTATGGGGTTCCATTTTCGCGTACAAAAGAAGGAAAAATATATCAGCGTCCTTTCGGTGGAATGACAACGCATTATGGTGAGGGTAAAGCTGCTCAGCGTACATGTGCAGCAGCCGATCGTACGGGACATGCTATACTTCATACTTTGTATCAACAATCGCTTAAATTTAAAGCAGAATTTTTCATAGAATATTTTGCTCTCGATTTAATTATGGATGATGAAGGAGCATGTAAAGGTGTTATAGCTTGGAATTTATTAGATGGAACTATTCATCGTTTTAAAGCGCATATGGTGGTTTTAGCTACAGGCGGATATGGAAGAGCGTATTTTTCAGCTACTTCCGCTCATACATGTACTGGTGATGGTAATGCAATGGTGGTGCGTGCAGGTTTACCACTTCAGGATATGGAATTTGTTCAATTTCACCCAACTGGAATTTATGGTTCAGGTTGTTTAATAACCGAAGGTTCGCGCGGGGAAGGAGGATATCTTGTAAATTCAAATGGTGAAAGATTTATGGAAAGATATGCGCCTTCAGCAAAAGATTTAGCATCTCGTGACGTTGTAAGCAGAGCTATGACAATTGAAATTAAGGAAGGTAGAGGCGTTGGCCCTAAAAAAGATCATATATATTTACACCTTGATCATCTTGATCCAAAAATTTTACATGAAAGATTACCTGGTATTTCTGAAACAGCAAAAATATTTGCGGGAGTTGATGTAACAAAGCAACCTATTCCAGTAATACCAACTGTTC
Organism: Sphingobacteriia bacterium; assembly: GCA_017304685.1. Lineage (NCBI taxonomy): Bacteria > Pseudomonadati > Bacteroidota > Sphingobacteriia > Sphingobacteriia bacterium. The sequence continues at coordinate 495,687 of JAFKLR010000004.1, forward strand.
ATTATAATATGGGTGGTATACCAACGAACTATCATTGTGAAGTTGTGAGGCCAACTAAAGATAATCCTGATAATGTAGTGCCAGGACTTATGGCAATTGGTGAAGCGGCCTGTGTTTCTGTGCATGGAGCAAATCGTTTGGGTTCCAATTCATTATTAGATCTCGTTGTATTTGGAAGAGCTGCCGCACTTCGTGCAAAAGAAGTTGTGAAGCCAAATTCTTTACATAAAACTACTACACCTAATGATGCAGATAAAGCTTTATCACGATTCGATAAAATTAGAAACGCAAATGGTTCAATTCCTACTGCTGATTTACGTGAAGAAATGCAGCAAGTAATGCAATCACATGCGGCTGTATTTAGAACAGAAGACTCGCTTAAAGAAGGTTGTGAATTAATTGACCAAGTAAGAGGAAAATTTAAAGAGCTTAATGTAACTGATAGATCATTATGTTGGAATAGTGATTTAGTAGAAGCTCTTGAATTAGATAATTTACTTGATCAGGCAGTTATTACTATGCATAGCGCATATAATCGTAAAGAAAGTAGAGGGGCGCATGCAAGAGAAGATTATACTGAACGTGATGATGAAAATTGGATGAAGCATACAGTAACCTGGATTGATGATCAAAAACATGTTAAGATTGATTACAGGCCAGTTCATATGAATACGTTAACAGATGAAGTTAAACCAATACCACCAAAGAAGAGAGTGTATTAAAAATGGTTGAATTTGCATTACCAAAAAATTCTAAAATAAAAAAAGGTAAAGAATATAAGTCAAAGAAGGAATCTAAAAATATTAAAAAGTTTCATATTTATAGATATGATCCTGATTCTGGCGATAATCCAAGTGTAGATACTTATGAATTGGATTTAGATTCTTGTGGTCCAATGATTTTAGATGCTCTTATCAAATTAAAAGGTGAAACTGATAGCACTCTTACTTTCCGTCGTTCATGTCGTGAAGGAATTTGTGGCAGTTGCGCTATGAATATTGATGGAACAAATACGCTTGCTTGTACTAAAGCCATTGATGAGGTTAAAGGTGATGTGAAAATTTTCCCACTTCCGCATATGCCGGTGATAAAAGATTTAGTTCCTGATTTAACGCATTTTTATGCTCAATACGCTTCTATTGAACCATGGTTAAAAGCAGACACTCCACCACCGCCAAGCAAGGAAAGATTGCAATCACCTGAAGATAGAGCAAAACTTGATGGATTATATGAATGTATTCTATGTGCATGTTGCTCAACAAGCTGTCCAAGTTATTGGTGGAATGGTGATAAATATTTAGGGCCTGCCATTCTTCTTCAAGCTGCAAGATGGTTGAATGATTCACGTGATGATCACACCGGTGAACGCTTAGATGATTTAGAAGATCCATTTAAATTATATAGATGTCATACCATTATGAATTGCACTAAAACCTGTCCGAAGGGTTTAAATCCGGCAGAGGCAATTGGTGAAATTAAACAAATGATGGTAGAAAGAAAAGGAATATAAAAAAAAAGGCGCTTTTTTAAAGCGCCTTTTAATTTAATTATCTTGTACGTTGAGTAGAAATAATATTTTCAACTAAACCAGTTAGCGTTTTAGTTTTTTCTTCTTTTTTATCCCATTCGATTACATGGATTTTTGCATCGTGAGCTACATTTTTATTTGCAGACATATCACGTTCTAATTGTTCTCTTAAAGCTTCATTTTCAATTTTATTTGTTCCTGTAATATAGGCAGTATAAGAATATTGATCAGAAAATTTTCCAGTATCAATTTCTTCTTTGATAACTTTTTTTAATAATCCTTTACCGTCTATTTTTTCGATATAACTTAATCTAACATTCACATTTCCTATTTTCCTTAAATTATACGTATCAGATTCAGGGTTGTAATCATATTCAATTTTAATATTTTCTTTTTTTAATAACTCTATAACATCTCTAATGTCTTTATTATTTGTATAACTTATAATTATGAATTTATTTCCTTCTTTTTTTGCAAGATCAATTAATTCTTTTGCGTAATTTAAATTATTTACTTGCTCACTTTTCTCTTTTTTATTCCAAGCTTGATTAAATTCCTCTATTGTGAATTCAACGTCAAAAGTTTTTTGAATTTGATCTAACATATATACGTTAAATTCATTTTCAGATAGAATTCCTTGTTTAAAAGCTTGAATTGCATCGTCACTTTTTTTAATAACTTGAGTAATAGCTGGAATGAGAGTTAAAGGATCTAAATTTGGATTATTTTTCTTATTTTTAATTAAACCTATAAATTCCATTACTACAGGTTGGTAATTAGGAGTAAAAATTTCTCCTAAAGAAATAATAAAAAGGTTTTGTTGTTTACTCATTGTAGTATCTCCTAAAAAAATTAAAGATAGGTTAGTCTGTTATTTTTATACTAACCTATCTTTAAACTACAGCAAATTATTATTTACTTTTCGGAGGGGAGCCAACGGCATTATTGTTAGTAGGTTTTTTACTTTGTTCCGTATTGACTCTATGGCTTTTCGGTGAAGCCATAGGTGATCTTGGGGAAAGTGGTGGATTGAAATAATTCAAAACTACATTTTCAATTGATCCTACTATCCATTCAATTTCATTTATTACTGGGTCATCTTTTGAAAAATAGGTTGTTAAAGTAATATTGCCATTAGCTGTACCTGACATTTTTTTGTTATATGTTACTTGAATATCAAATTTATCCACTGCATTTACAAAAAAACATTTTTCAAGATCGTTTTCTTTTACTACTACTCTTATCATATTTACAAATTTTATTTTTTTAGTAAATGATGAGTATATTTTAATACCCGCTACAGTAGGTTCGTTTCCCTCTTTATTTATAACAAAAAAATCTTTTTGAAGTTCCTGTAATATATAATTTAATTCAAAAGGTAAGAGTTTTGTAACGAAATAAACTTTATGACCTTCTTTATTAGCTAAAATAATTTGATTTAAGTTATCAGTAAAAAGAGTTATTTTTTTCTTTGGTTCATCAAGACTATCGCTATTAGCTACATTAATTTTAATAATTCCTTGTTTTAAACCTTTGTAATATAATTCTTTAAGTTTTTCAGCGTTAAGTTTTTGAACAAGATCAAATTTTTGCCAGTTATCCATAATATCTTTAATTCTCATTAAGCGAGTGGTAATGGAGTTTGCTAGTATTTCAAAGAATTTGTTTTCAAGGTCTTGCTCAGTTTTATATTCAAACTTATTAATTTCATATTTCGCATCACGGAAAGCTTCAGGTAAAATTAAAACAAGTTCTTGGCCAATGTTATGATCAATTAAATATAGCTTCATTTCTTTTGCTGCTATTTTTGGTACGTCTGCATAATCAATTGATTCATTTTCTTTACAACGTTTTGAAACTGTTAGCATAATTTTTCTATGTGCTGCTTCATCAATTTTTTTTAAATCAAAAATAATTGAATCATCTTTTTCTATTATTTCTTTAAGTGTATTTTTACAAAATTCAGTAAATGGTTCATATATTTTGTTGGTTGATAAATTAAATAATGTATCAAACTGAACAATAAAATTTTGTTTATTAATTTTACTTAATTTTGAGGACTTTTCTTCTAATATTTTATTTTTAATATTGGTAATTTTACTATTAACTTGTAAATAAAGAGAAAGGTTATTTTCTGCTTTAGGATCAATGGAAACATAATAAATTTCTTGTCCTTCTTGTTTATTAATCATTAAAAGATTGCCAAGTGAATGGTGGTTATTTAGCTTAACGCAATAAACATTGCTATATTTACCTAAAAAAGATTTAGGTATGCTATCTCTATTTAAAAAATGAACTTTTTCTTTTGTAGGGCCTAAATATTTTTCTAATGATTGTTTAAATTTATTTAATTGATTTGAATCGATTTTTTCTGAAATAAAAGCAATTTCATAATCTTCAGCTAGCCTAAACTGTAATAATTCTGAAAAATTTCGAAGCATTTTTGGAAATGTTTCAATTAATTCTTTTTTGACCATTTCAAGGGTGGGATCGTTTCTATAATATTTAATAACTTCTGTAGCAAGATCATTTAAATTCGCGTCAGTTTTTTGTCTATATAAGCCATAAGCTAGGTTATCAATAGTAATGACAATGTTTTTAAGCATTTCATTGGAGATAGTAATAATTTTCTTTGCGGATTCAGGACCACTTGTAATAACTTTTTTATTAACTTCACCATTATTGCGGCCTATTATTGAAGCTCTTCTTTGAGCTGTTGGATTAGTACTTTTAGCTAATAAAAATTTTCTGTATTCGTTGGAAGTAGCTTCTAATGTATCAAGCGTTAAAATTTCATCAAAATCAACTATCACTAATTCTTTTTTTAAGGTATCTTGTTTGCTATCAAGCTTGAGCCTTAAATTTTCTTTTCCTTGCATAAACAGTCTCTTACTATTAAATATTAAATAATTGTTATCATTATATTGTCTTATTAACTAAATATTAACTAAATTGTCTAACATAAAAGCTTGCAAAAAAAAAGTTTTTTTTTATAATTTGGTAAGCTTTTATAGGACAAACCTATAAGTAGCTGATTTCTCACGCATTTTAATCTAGATAAAATTTAGTAGTGTCCTAATTTTTGGGATTCAGTTTAAAATGCGGTGGTTTAACTACTAAAACAAAAGGAAAAATATGTCAAACGTACCTCAATTTACTATTAAAGAATTATTAGACGCTGGTGTTCATTTCGGACACAAAACTATGCGTTGGAACCCAAAAATGGCTCCATATATATATGGAGAAAAAGATGGAGTGCATATCGTTGACCTAGGTCAAACTGCTCCATTATTACACAGGGCTCTTGTTACAGTACACGAAGTTATTAGAAATAATGGCAGAGTATTATTCGTCGGTACTAAAAAACAAGCTTCTGATATTATTTCAGAAGAAGCTAGAAGATGTGGACAATATTATGTTAATAGCCGCTGGTTAGGTGGAATGTTAACTAACTGGCCTACAGTATCAGCTTCAATTAAGAAATTAGAAGATATTGAAAAAAACCTTAATGATGAAAATGTTACCGAAAAACTTACTAAGAAAGAAATTCTTGAACTTACAAGAAAAAGGGACAAATTAGAAAGATCTTTTGGTGGTATACGTCAAATGGGTGGTCAGCCAGACCTACTATTTATTATCGATACAAATAAAGAAAACTTAGCGGTTAAAGAAGCTGCGAAACTTGGTATTCCAGTAATTGCTATTTTAGATACTAATTCTGATCCAGATAATATTACATATCCAGTACCTGGAAATGATGATGCATCAAGATCAATTAGATTATATAGTAAATTAGTTGCCGATTCAGTAATTGCAGGTATTCAAGATAGTTTAGCTGCTTCAGGTGTAGATATTGGTGAAATAGAAGATATCACTCAATTAGCTAGAGAAGCGCAAGAAAAGAAAGATGATAAATTTTCTAAAGCTAAACCTAAAAAAACTGTAACTAAAAAACCAATGGGAAAACCAAAAGTTAGCAGAAAAGAAAACGTAGAATAGAAAATAAGGGTAGGTTTTAAGCCTACCTTTATATAAAAAATTTAAAGAGAAAGGTAATAAATATGTCAGGTATTTCCGCACAAATAATTAAAGAATTAAGAGAAAAAACTGGCGCTGGAATGATGGATTGCAAAAAAGCGCTAGAAGAAAATAATGGTGATTTTGAGCAAGCTGTTGATTGGCTTAGAAAAAAAGGACTCGCAAGCGCTGCTAAAAAAGCAGGAAGAATAGCTGCTGAAGGTTTAGTAGGTGCGCTTGTTTCAGGTAAAAAAGGTGTAGTAGCTGAATTAAACGCTGAGACAGATTTCGTTGCACGTAATGACCAATTTATGCAATTAACCGAAAATATTACTAAACAATTACTCACATCGCCAACTAATGATGTTGAAGCTTTAAAAAATGCTCAACTTGCGAGTGGTAGCACAGTTCAAGAAGAAATTCAAAACGCTATTGCTGTAATTGGCGAAAACATGAACCTAAGAAGAATAGCTAGTGTTTCAGTTGATAATGGTATTGTTGTAAGCTATGTTCACAATGCAGTAAAAGATGGTTTAGGTAAGATTGGCGTTTTAGTAGCTCTTGAAACTCAGGCTGAACCAGAGCAAGTAACAACAATTGGTAAGCAAATAGCAATGCATATTGCTGCAGCTAAACCAGAATCATTAACAGTAGAAGAGCTAGATCAAAATTTAGTTGAAAGAGAAAAAAATATTGCAGCTGAACAATCACGTGCCTCTGGTAAACCAGAAAGCGTTGTTGAGAAAATGATCGAAGGAAGAATTCGTAAATTCTATGAAGAAGTAGTTCTTCTTGAGCAAGTATTCGTTATTGACGGAAAAAGTAAAATTAACCAAGTTTTAGCTGATTTAAGTAAAAACTTAGGTAAAGAAGTGAAAATTAAGCAATTCGTACGTTTCGCTTTAGGTGAAGGTATTGAAAAACAAGAAGCGAATTTTGCTGATGAAGTTGCAGCAGCTGCAGGCTTAAAAAGCTAATTTAATTAAAAGGGATCAAATGGCAGGTACTAAGATAAAGTTTAAAAGAGTTTTACTTAAAGTTTCTGGTGAGGCTCTAATGGGTAATCTGCCATTTGGTCATGATCCATTAACAATTGGAAGAATATGCGAAGATATCGCTGAAGTACATGAACTTGGTGGTCAGGTTTGTGTAGTAGTAGGTGGTGGCAATATATTTAGAGGTGTTTCCGCAAAAGAAATAGGAATTGACCGAGCAAGTGCTGATTATATGGGAATGCTTGCAACAGTTATGAATGCTCTTGCTTTACAAAGTTCCTTAGAAAAAATGGGAATTCATACAAGGGTTCAATCAGCAATACCAATGACTACAATTTGTGAACCATATATAAGACGTCGCGCTGTAAGACATATGGAAAAAGGGAGAGTAGTAATTTTTGCTGGTGGAACTGGTAATCCATTTTTTACCACTGACACTGCAGCAGCTTTAAGAGCTGTTGAAATGAATTGTGATGCATTATTAAAAGGTACCCAAGTTGATGGCGTATATAATGATGATCCAAAAAAGAACAAAAAGGCAACACGCTTCGATACGCTGACATATAAGCAAGTATTACAAGATGATTTAGGGGTTATGGATGCCTCAGCTATTGCACTTGCAAGAGAAAACAAAATACCAGTAGTAGTATTTTCATTACATGAAAAAGGTGGTTTTGCTAAAGTTTTACAAGGTAAAGGCACATTTACAATAATTTCACATGAAGGTAGTGAAACTGTAGTAGCAGAAAAAATATAAATAACATTCACATTGATGAGTAGGAGAAAACTATGAGTAGTCCTGATAACCTAATTGCAGAAATGAAAAAAAGAATGGAATCTTCTTTAAATACATTACATCATCATTTAAAAGGGTTAAGAACAGGTAGAGCATCAGTAAATTTACTTGATAGCGTTATGGTTGAAGCGTATGGCGATAGATTACCTATTAACCAAGTAGCCAGTGTATCCACACCTGATGCAAGAACGCTTTCGGTGCAAGTGTGGGATAAAGGAATGGTAAAAGCAGTTGAAAAAGGTATTGTTGCTGCTGAATTAGGTCTTAATCCATCAGCTGATGGAACTTTAATAAGAATTTCTCTTCCTCCTCTTAGTGAAGAAAGAAGAAAAGAATTAGTAAAAGTTGGACATAAATATGGTGAAGAAGCAAGGGTCGCTATAAGAAATATAAGACGTGACTCGATGGATTCACTTAAAAAAATGGAAAAAGATAAAGTTATAAGTGAAGATCAACATAAAAATTTAAGTGAACAAGTTCAAAAAGTAACAGATGATTTTATTAAACAGATAGATCAAATTATTGCGAATAAAGAGAAAGAAATAACCACAATTTAGTAGTTTTTTAAATGCCTGTCACTGAAAAACCTAATCTGCATGTTTCTTTAATAATGGATGGCAACGGTAGATGGGCAAAAAAAAGGTTCTTACCAACTATAGAAGGCCATAGAAGAGGAGCTCAAAAATTAAGAGAAGTAGTTGAAAATTCTTTTAATTTAGGAATAACTCATTTAACAGTCTATGCCTTCTCCTCAGAAAATTGGGCTCGTCCTGAGCAAGAAGTTAATGATTTAATGCATTTGCTTAAGCATTATTTATCTACTGAATTAGAAATACTTATTAAGGGAAATGTTAAACTTCAAATAATAGGGAATTTTAGTAAATTATCTAAAGATATTTTAGCGCAAATCTCTAATGCAGTAAGTAAAACCGCAAGTAATACTGGTTTAACCCTTACAATAGCAATAAGTTATGGTTCACGAGAAGAAATGGTTTTTGCTGTAAAAGATATTTCTAAACGTGTTCATAATAGCGAATTAAAAATTGACCAAATAGATGAAAATCTTTTTTCAAAGTTTTTGTATGAACCAAATTTACCAGAAGTTGATATATATATACGTACGGGTGGAGAAAAAAGATTAAGTAATTTTCTGTTATGGCAGGCCTCATATGCAGAATTATTTTTTATAAATACATTATGGCCTGATTTTTCTATTGATGAATTAGAACAAATTATAGCAGAATATAATCAACGTGAACGCAGGTTTGGGAAGAGGTTAGCTCAATGAACAATTTTATAACAAGACTTTTAACATCGTTTATTTTAATTCCGGTTATATTATTTATTATTTACACTGGTGGTTATGTATATTTAGCATTAATAATAACTGCTGCAGTTATTATGGGTTTTGAATGGCAAGATATTATTAGTAAAAAAGAACATTCAACTAAAGTGTGGTATATACTAGGAATAGCGTATGTTACGTTACCATGTTTATCCTTAATATGGCTTAGAGAGCAAAATAGAGGTTTATTTTATATAATTTGGCTATTTACAGTAGTATGGGCTACTGACATAGGTGCTTACCTTTGTGGTAAAATTATAGGTGGGTGGAAATTAGCTCCTAAAATTAGTCCTAATAAAACTTGGTCAGGCTTAATCGGTGGAATAATTTGTGCAAGTTTAGTAGGCTTTGCAGTTGCAAATTACAAATATACTTCCCTTAACTATAATTCAGCTATAATGATAAGTGCAATGCTTGCAATTTACGCTCAAATAGGAGATTTAATAGAATCTGCTATAAAAAGATATTTTGATGTTAAAGATAGTGGAAAAATAATTCCAGGTCATGGTGGTTTATTAGATAGAGTAGATAGTTTAATTTTAGCTGCCCCTAAATTTGCATTATTTATAATTATTTTTCAGGGGAATGTAACTTGGTAAAAAAAAAGGTAGTAATTATTGGAGCTACAGGTTCAATAGGCGATTCTACTTTAAAAATTATTGAAAAACATCGTGAATCCTTTGAAGTGATCGGAATAATTGCAAATAGTAATGTAAAAAAATTAGCAAAAATAGCTATTGATTTCGATGTAAAACATGTTGCTATTTTAAATGAAAATTATTATCAAGACTTAAGAGATTTACTAAAAAATAGAAATACAAAAATATATGCAGGTAATAAAGGCTGCTTAGAAGTGGCTTCTCTCCGCAGTGATATAACTGTTTCTGCAGCAGTTGGAATTCAAGGTTTAATGCCTACAATTTGTGCCATAAAAAATACAAAGCGTTTGGCACTTGCTAATAAAGAATCAATGATATGCGCAGGTGAGATAATTAATAAGATAGCTTGCGAATATAATACAGAAATCTTTCCAATTGATTCTGAGCATAATGCAATATATCAAATTATTCATAATAAAAATGAGTATATTAGTAAAGTAATCTTAACTGCATCAGGCGGACCATTTTTAAATAAAACTTATGAAGAACTAAAAAATGTAACTCCTAAAGAAGCCACTACTCATCCAAATTGGCAAATGGGAAAAAAAGTTACAGTTGATACAGCAACACTTATAAACAAAGGTTTAGAGCTAATTGAAGCTTATCAACTTTTTAAATTTAATTCTAAGCAATTAGATGCAATAATTCACCCTCAATCATTTGTTCATGCTATAATTGATTTTGAAGATGGTACTTCAATGATGCAAATGTATAAACCTCATATGACAATTCCTATTTCATATGCTTTAGGTTATCCACATAGACTTACTACAGATTTTTCTAACTTAAATTTAAAAGAAATGGGTCAACTAATATTCAAAGAAATTGATGAAACAAAATTTCCAGGTTTTAAGTTATCAAAAGAGGTTTTAAATACAGAAGAGCAATCGCATATGATAGCCTTCAATGTTGCAAATGAATTTGCTGTTTCTCAATTTTTAGATTCTAAAATAAAGTTTCTTGATATTCCAAAATTAATTGAGAATATTTTAGAAAATGCAGAAATTATAAAAATAGAGCAATTAGAAGATATAATATATTATGAGAATCATATAATTACTAAATGTATGGAGTTAGTTAATAAAATTGATTATACTTCAAATATAATAAATTAAGATATATTTAAATTTCAAATATTAGGAATATTATGCGCTTGAATTTAAATGCCATGGGGTTAAGTGAAGCTTTAGTTGAGGTTTGCGAATTAGTAGATGAAAAAATGGCTGCTCTCTTACCGGTTGTAGATAATAGTCTTGAATCAAAGCTATTTGAAGCAATGCGATATTCTGTTTTATCGCAAGGTAAAAGATTACGTCCATTTTTATCTTTTGTTGCAGCTTCCATGTTTGGTGTTTCAAGAGATTCAGCGCTTAGGACTGCTGCTGCAATTGAATTTATTCATACCTATTCTTTAATACATGATGACCTTCCTGCTTTAGATAATGATGATTTAAGAAGAGGGCAACCAAGTTGCCATGCAAAATTTGGAGAAGCTACAGCTATTCTTGCAGGAGATGCTCTTTTAAGTCTCGCATTTGAAATTTTAGCTGATCCATTAACTCATCCTGATCCGCAAGTTCGTTGTGAACTGATTACAAGGCTTGCGTGTGCTTCAGGAGCCTCAGGTATGGTGGGCGGACAAATGATGGATTTAGAAGCACAAAACCATAATTTATCAATACCAGAAATTACAAGAATGCAAAGAATGAAAACAGGTGAATTATTTGCTTGTGCTTGTGAGTCTGGAGCAATACTTGGTAAAACTTCTCGTAACCTTAGAATGGCTTTAAAAGGTTATGCGCATGCAATTGGTCTTGCTTTTCAAATCACCGATGATCTTCTTGATGTTGAAGGGACAGCAAATGATGTTGGAAAGAAAACAAATAAAGATAAAGATTTGAATAAGGCTACGTACATATCAAATTTAGGAATAGATGCAGCTAAAGAACAGGCAAAAATGTTAGTTAATCAAGCATTGAATTATCTTGAAGTTTTTGATGAACCAGCAAATTTATTAAGACAAGTCGCAATTTATATAATTAATCGTAAGAGATAATAATTATATGATGCGCTCTTTTAAAACTCTGTTTTTAAGTCAGTATAAAATTCTTTTAATTATATTTTTGTTTGTAAAACTGACACCGCTAGATAAATGGGTTTTTGAAGTTTGTAACGGTAGCTTAGCATTAAGTAGTACCTGGGCTGGCTTTTGGGCAATCATGAATCATCAAGGCGAAAGGTTATTAAATATTGCTGTAATGCTGATAATAAATTTCATAGCTTATTTTCAAGTTGAAAATAAAAAAGCTTATATAAAAAGATTTTTCGGCGCACTCTTAATTTTAGAAATTGGAATTGCAGTAAATTATCTACTTTTTCAAAAAGTATTAAACATTTATCGTAGCTCACCAACTCTTATCTATGATAAATTCATCTCTTTGCAGGCTATTTATGGAAATCCATATATAAAAGTTTATTCAAGTAATTCATTCCCAAGTGGCCATGCATTTACATTAATGTTTTGGGCTTTAATCTGCTACCGCATTATACCAAGAAAATTTATGTATGCCGTTGTACCTGCAGCTATTTTATTTTCCACAAATAGATTATTTTCTGGAGGACATTGGTTAAGCGATATCATAGCTTCTTATATTTTAGCTAAGATTTGGAGTGATGTTTATACATATATAAGACAATATTTATTTATGAAAGAATTTGCAAAGATTCATACAAAAGTATCTGATAAATTAATTAAAAAAAGTAGGTAAGTTATGTTTAATTTAGTAGTAATTTTCTGGAAAAGTTTATTAATAGGGTTTGCTATTGCCGCACCTGTTGGACCTATAGGGGTACTTTGTATAAAAAATTCTTTAAATAGAGGTGCAAAATTAGGGTTAGTAACCGGATTAGGAGCTGCTGTTGCTGATTCAATTTATGGAGTAATTGCGGGGGCAGGTCTTACAGCTCTTACAAACTTTTTTATAAATCATGTAAGTTATATCCATATTTTAGGTGGAAGCTTTTTAATTTATCTAGCTTATAAGGAATTTAAATCAAAACCAGCTAATATTAATAGTCCTGTAAATTCTAGTAATAATAAAACTATGTTAGAAACCTTTTTTAGTAGTTTAATTCTTACATTAACAAATCCAATTACTATCATAAGCTTTTTAAGCTTATACGCAGTTATTACCAACGACGTTCTTAATCTAAGTAGCATTTTAGCTGTTATGACAGGTATATTTGTAGGCTCAATGATTTGGTGGATAATTTTAACTACTTTAACCTGCCGTTCTAAAAAGTTCCTACCAGAAAATTTCCTAAATAAAATTAAATATTTTTCAGCCGCAATATTATTTGGATTTGGTATCTATTCATTTTTAAAAGAATTGTTTTAAATCAGTAGTTTATAACATCTGCAATTGATAAGTTACTGAGATTCAATAATATTTTTTCCTACTTAAGGTATTATAAGTAAATATTTATATTGCTTAACTTTTTTAACTAAAAATTAATTTGCTTTGACACTCAAAGTTACAAAATAGTATAATTATTAACATATACATAATAATGATTAGTGTCGGAGAAATTTAAATGGTTGATTACAGAAATAAAGTAAAAGATTTTTTTGATAGTTTATATATACCTGATTCAAAAACTGAAGGTGTAAGTGAAGCAAAAGCTTTAAAAAAGTTTGAAAAATTTTTAGCAAGTAATTTAGAAGAATTTGCTGAAGAAGTTAAATTTGGCAGTACTATATTACATAGATTTAATGCAAAACACGTTAAAAAGTTTAGAGAAGAATTTAATGAACAATTAGTTCACTATCCAAATTTAAAAAAGCATTATCCTAATTTAGTAAACGTTATTAAAATCCTTACTTTATCAGAAGATACGCAAGCTTTAATAAATGCTACAGCTAAAAAATTACAGAGTATAGGTTCTACTATTAAAGGAAAATATATACTTAGTAAAACTGAAGAGCAAATTTATGAATTAGTAGAAACAATAGTTAATAATAGTGCAACCGCAACTTTAAGAGAAGTAGATAAAGAAGCTCTTATTAAACAAATGGTCGAACAAATTATTAGTGACGAAAACACTATTTCTATGCTTAAGAAGTTTAATCAATATCCACTTACAACAAAAGTTGGGGAACTTTTTTACAAATCATTAGCAGCGCGTATAGTATTTGGTATAGCTATAGCTGCATTCGTTGGAATAGGTATATTTGCTTTAACACCTATGAACATAGGTAGCTTAATGGCCTACATTTATAAAGATAATAATTTAGGTTTAAGAAAGATATTAATTGAACCGTTAATTGCAATAAAAAGCTCTTTTGCCTACATTTTTCCTTCATTATTTAATACTAGCTATATAATGTACGGCTTTAGCGTTTATTCTAATATACCTTATCAACAATTTAGTATGACTGTTAATTATGCAAACCCAATTTTTAAAGCTACAAATTTATTAAAGGGTGGTTTTGCAATAGGCTCTTTAATAGCATCAACTCTCGGCCAATACGCTTATTCCTCAGTTAAGAAAACTAATGAAAGAGATGAATTTATTGCTAATTTAATTCAACATGTTGAAAATGCTGCAAGTAAAGCTCCTTCTTTTAGAACGGTTAGTGAAAGTAAAAAAGATGATTTTACCCAAGATGAAAAGGTAGCTAAAAGCATTGCTAAAATAATGAAGCAGCTAATAAGTAAACATGGTATTAGTTTACCAAGACATAGCGAGATTAATAACTATGCAGTAATTGATAGGAATTTTATTAAAAATTTTGCTAAAAAAGTTTTATCAACTGCAAACTACAAAAATATGAATAAGGATGCTTTAGTTTTACTTGATGCAATAAGATTTGCAGTACTTGAAAATAAAATGTCATTAAAAAATGATCCTGAATTAATTCAAGTAATTACTAAAAGCTTAGAGGTTATAATGCCTTCTACTAAAATTAATTACCCAGATTTAAAACCACATATTGGAAATTTATTGGATAATTTAAAAGAGCTTGTTGGTGGGAAACGTTCACAACACTATAGGGATTTAGAAAATTTATCTTTAGCATATGGAATTACTTCATTTTTAAAACAAGCGAAGTAATTATTCTCCTTGTCCTAAAGAAAAACCTAGTTTATCATCAAAAGTGTATAGATTCTCGATTTTTATAAAATCGAGATCTGCCTTTTTAATATTTTCTAATACTTCTAAAATATCATTATAGTTTGCAGTTTTATCTGAGTTAAAAGGAACAAATCTACATCTCCAATGATCATTATCAATACTATTCATTAATTTTGTTTTTGGCCACACGGTAAGGCCTCTTGCTGAAATCATTTGTAAGCGTAAATTTCCTTTAGCAGCTTCATTTAATTTATCTGCAAGTATAGAAGGGTCCGTACCGTTCCAATCAATAAATATGTCAGCGCCCACTAATTGCTTTTTTTCTTCGATATTAATTTTAGCTTCTTTACTTATTTCTTTTTTGCTACTTTTATTAAAATTAACTACATCTAAGATTTGAGGTTTTTCACCTAAACGTTTTATAACTTCTTCAGTAAATTCTTTTGTTCCAAGTTTTGCCTTACTGGTTCTTTCATTGAAGATATCAGCTGTATGTAAACCGTCTTCAATAGTTTTAAGCCAAGCGTTTTGAATTTTTTCCGCAGCTTCTAGTTCATCAATATGTACAAGCATCATAACCGCAGCATTAATTAAGCCTGAAGGGTTCGCAATATTTTTACCTGCAATATCAGGAGCTGAACCATGGATTGCTTCAAATAAAGCATATTCTCTTCCAATATTTGCAGATCCTGCCATACCAACTGAGCCACAAATTTCAGCAGCAATATCAGAAATAATATCCCCATAAAGATTGGAAGTAACTATAACATCAAAGTTTTCTGGTTTAGTTGCAAGTCGTGCTGCGCCAATATCAATTATCATATGATTAGTTTCAATTTCAGGATATTCTTTAGCTATTTCATCAAACACATTATGAAAAATACCGTCAGTCATTTTCATAATATTATCTTTACTAAAACATGTAACTTTTTTACGGTTGTTTTTTACAGCGTATTCAAAAGCATAACGTATTAATCTCTCACTACCTGTACGTGTAATTAACTTTAATGTTTGATACATATTATGTGTTTGTCTATGCTCAATTCCTGCATATAAATCTTCTTCATTTTCTCTTATAATTACCACATTCATATTAGGATGATGTGTAGCCACAAAAGGAGCAAAAGCTATATTAGGACGTACATTTGCATAAAGGCCTAGGGTTTTACGCATTGTTACATTTAAACTTTTATAACCCCCACCTTGTGGAGTCGTAATAGGTGCTTTTAAAATGACTTTTGACCTTTCAAGAGAATCCCAAGTATCATTTGATATACCAGAACTATATCCTTTTCTATACAGGTTTTCACCCACTTCAACCGTTTCTAAATTTACAAATACTCTTGCTTCTTTAAGAATATTTAAGGTTGATTCCATAATTTCAGGGCCTATACCATCCCCATAAGCAATAGTAATTGTTTTAGTCATTTCAGCCTCTATATTATAATCCTTGCGGAATTATATATATTCCGTTAAAAAAAGCTATAGTATTTCTAAAGTTTACTTCTATAATTAATAAATAATTGAACATTTAAATGAATAATAAAATAGCCGTATATGTCCATTGGCCATTTTGTAAATCAAAATGTCCTTATTGTGACTTTAATAGTCATGTTGCCCATAGCTATGACCATAATCAATGGTTAGAAGCTTATTTAAAAGAAATTGAATATTTTAAATCCTATTTAGAGAATAAAGAAATAATATCTATTTTTTTCGGAGGTGGTACTCCTTCCTTAATGGCACCTTTTATTCCTGAAAAAATTATAAATAAATTAGCCGAAATATCTACGCTATCAAAAAATGCTGAAATTACATTAGAAGCTAACCCAACTTCATTTGAAACAAACAAATTTAAAGATTTTAAAATTGCAGGAATTAATAGAGTATCGATTGGAGTGCAAGCTTTAAACGAAGCAGATTTAAAATTCTTAGGACGTGAACATAATTCAAATGATGCAATAAATGCAATTAAAGAAGCTAGTAAGATTTTTGATAGATATAGTTTTGATTTAATATATGCAAGGCCTAAGCAAACTATTGAATTTTGGCAAAAAGAACTTAATGAAGCATTGCCGTTAGTTCGAGATCATTTATCTATTTATCAACTTACTATTGAGAAGGGTACAAAATTTTATTCTGATTATATGAATAAAAAATTTGTTATGCCTACATCAGACTTACAAGATGATTTTTACGAAGTTACACAAGAAATAATGGATAAGCATAATTTACCAGCTTACGAAGTTTCAAATCATGCTAAAAAAGGCTTGGAATCAATACATAATTTAAGTTATTGGCGATATTATGATTATTTAGGTATAGGGCCAGGAGCTCATAGTAGAATAACTGAGAATAATAATATCCATGCTTTAATGATGTTACATTCACCTAATGCTTGGTTAAAGCAAGTTACTGAAAAAGGGAATGGTATCCAGCAAAATAATATTCTTACCGATCAAGAAATTGTTTATGAAATGGTGATGATGGGTGTGAGAATTAAAGAAGAATTATATTTTGAAAATATACAAGCAAAAATAAAGTCTGATTTGAATAAATTTCTAAATAAAGATAAAATAAAAATATTAGAAAAACAAAGTTTGCTTGTTTCTTCGGATAAAGGCTTTACGATTACAAATAATGGAATAAAGGTAATAAATTCAGCAGTTAATTTTATATGCAATTAAAGGATAAAATAATTATTGTAGGTGGACCTACAACAAGCGGTAAAACTGATTACGCAATAAATTTAGCTAAAAAAATAAATGCTGAAATAATTAATGCAGATTCTCAGCAAGTTTATAGTGAAATCCCTATTTTAACAGCTCAACCAACGAGTGAAGAAAAACAAGGAATTCCACATTTTTTATTTGGATATAAAACCTTAAATAATGATCATTCAGTAGGAATTTGGTTAAAAGAAGTTATTCCTGTGATTAATGAAATTATCTATCGCAATAAAACACCAATCATTGTTGGTGGAACAGGCATGTATTTAAAAGCGTTAAGTGATGGAATTAATGAAATTCCGGATGTGTCATTAGAAATAAAGCTTGAAGTTCATAAGCAATTAGAGGAATTAGGGAATGCAAAATTTCATGAAGAATTACAAAAAATAGACCCAATACTTGCAAATAAAATATTTCCAAATGATGCGCAAAGAATGTTAAGAGCAATGGAAGTATATGTTGCAAGTGGAAAGCCACTTTCATTTTTTCAATCGCAACCTAAAAAAATATTTTTTCCTATTGATAAATTTTTTAAAATTAAAATTATTAAACCACGTGAAGAATTATATCAAAAATGTAATGATAGATTTGTAAAAATGTGGAATAGCGGGGTACTTGAAGAAGCGAAATATGTATTATCACAAAACTATAAACCAACAGCAATTTTAAAAGCTCATGGTTTACCTCAAATAATTGCATATCTTAAAGGTGAAATGTTGGAGGAAGAAGTTATAAAAATCTCTCAACAAATTACTCGTAACTACGTTAAAAGACAGTTCACTTGGTTTACACATCAGGGTGGGGATTACATAGAAAATTTTGAATTATAAATTTCTAAGGAGAATCATTAATGTTATCAAGCGATGAAAAGAAAATTTTAAGAATTAGAAAATTTGAAGAGATTTTAAACAGTAATTTTAAAATTGACGAAAATACATTAATTTTAGTTGATATAGATGATACAGTTTTTAGTTCCCCAAGTCACTATGGTGCATGCGTTGATTTTGGAAGACAAATGTATGAAATGGTAAAAAAAACTGGATGCACTTTTCAACAAGCTAAAATACTAATAACTCCTGATTGGATCCGTTCACAAAGTACTATTAAAACTAAATTAGTGGATGACGCAATTCATACTTTCTTTACATATGCACGTGAACAAGGAGCAACAATTATAGGTTTAACTGCAAGACAACCTGCTATTGCTGAAGTTACTTACAAACAGTTAACTAAGCATAAAATTTATTTTGATAAATTAGAAAACCTTATATATAGCCAAAAATATTCAAAAAATTTACATAGCAATGAAGTGTTATGTAAAGAAATGAAACATTTAAATCATGAAATTGAAGTTTTATTTTATGAAGGAATTTTATTTTGCCATGATTTAAACAAAAAAGGTGAAGTCTTTGACCATTTTTATGAAAAATTATTAGCATATAGAAAAAGTAATAATTTAAAGCCATTTGAAAGATGGGGATTCATTGACGATGCAGAGCATAACTTAGTTTCTGTAAAAAGTACCGCCGCAAAACATTCTGTAGATTACTTTGCTTATCATATTCAAAGCTCTCCTTACTTATATGATGCTAAAGAAGCACGCGCGCAAGAAAAAATTAGCAAAATAGAGGAAGAAAAAGGTAAGGAATCTCATCATACTAGAAGGAAAAGTATTGATCTAGGGCAATATAGAAGTCTAATACCAAGTTATATTCATGATGGTAGCAAATTAGAAAGAAGAAAATCTATGGAATTATTAGTTACAGGAAAACATAGATAAATTATTTTTGGTGCTAGGAATAAAACATAAGTACTTTAAATAAACTTCCCATTTGATCGTAAGAAATTAGCCTATCTAAACCTGAATGAATATTCTCTGTTTTATTAGGATTTTGGTTTGATAAAATTTCAGCGCGGGTAAGAATGCCTGAACCAATTAAAAATTGTCTTTGGGTTAATAAAGGAAGTTTCTTACATTTAGTTATATTTTGGTGCAATTCATTAAAATCAACATGAATTGTAATATCTGCTTCACCTAGATTTTCAAGTACATCAACGAATTGATGTTTTTTAAGTGACTGAAGTGTAGAAGTATATTTTTGATTTATAATATATCCATAATCAATAACTATTCCCATGCCTTTATTATCACTTATTAAAGCATCAAGTTTTTTTATTATTTCAAGACCTATTTCATTATATTCAATTATATGACCGTCTTTAGTTTGAGGATAATTATCATTTAAATAATTATTAAATTTAGCGATTTCTTGATTATATGAAAAAGTAAGATTATTGTTTTCAAGTTTTAAAACTTGTTCATGCCATGCATTATTAATTTTTATAAGAGAGTGAATTGGTAAAGCATCAAAAAATTCATTAGCGATAAGAAAAACTGGTTTATTAGTTTTGATTTCTTCAATTGTTTTGCACCAAGAAATTTCAATATCTTGAAACTTACTTAACTTTTCTTTTTGTTTAGTAATTAAAGGCTCACTATTTTCAACTAAAATAATTTGAAAATTTTGAATTAAATTAGCAATTTTATTAAAAACATTTAAAATATCAGCCATTAAAGTTCCATCACCAGGCCCCAATTCTATAATACAAATATCATTTATATTATTTTCTAAACAATAATTAGCAAAATTAGCTGCAATCATTTCACCAAATAATTGTGAAACGAGTGGAGCAGTAATAAAATCTCCTTCTTTTCCAAATGGTAGTTTACGTGAATAGTACCCAAAATCTTTATCATAAAGCGCAAGCTTCATTAC
This sequence comes from Sphingobacteriia bacterium, assembly GCA_017304685.1. Taxonomy (NCBI): domain Bacteria; kingdom Pseudomonadati; phylum Bacteroidota; class Sphingobacteriia; species Sphingobacteriia bacterium. The sequence goes on from JAFKLR010000004.1 coordinate 515,669, forward strand.
CTCAAAAATAGAGATTTGAAAGTTTTCTTTTAAATAATTATGTATGTGATTATATAATTTAGTTGCCATTCATCTGATACGCTATAATAAGGCCTTTTAGTAATAAGTCGCTCGCGACATTATTAAATAAATTATCATCGGCAATTAATTTAACTAAACCGCCTGTTCCAATAACTTTATAAGTCTCATTACCAAACACTTCTTTTGCAGAATTTTCTACTAAATATTTAATCCCACCATAATGGCAGTTAAGAATGCCTGATTGAATAGCAGCTGTAGTAGTGTGCCCAATAAAATTAGTAGGTTTTGTAAGCTCAACGGATGATAATTTTTCAGCTCCTTGAATTAGTGCGTTAAGCTGAGTTTGAAGGCCTGGAATTATAACCCCACCAATAAATTCATGAGCTTTATTAATTGCTACAAGGGTAGTTGCAGTGCCCATATCTATTATAAGGAGGTTAGTATTAGGATACATATTTACCGCTCCAATTGCACCTGCAATAAGGTCGGCCCCAATTTCATTAGGGTTTCTAAATTTATCTAAAACTAAACCAGTTTTTATATGAGGTTTTATTTCAAAAGGTTCGAGATTAAAATATTTTTTTGCAAGTCTTCTTATAACAACATCAAGTGAAGGAACTACTGAACATAATAAGAAAGCCTGAATTTGCGAAGGATCAATTTTTTGATCCTTGCAAATTGCTGTAATTAATGTACCTAAATGGTCTTCGCTCCATCCCATTTTTGAGTTTAAGCGAAACTCATGAATAAATTTTGTGTCATCATAAAAGCCGCCATAAATTTGACTATTACCTATATCAAGACAAAGTAGCATCCTTTTTTACCATTTTTTGCGAGGAAAAACTATATAAGCTCAAGAAGATTAGAAGCATAAAGGTAATAGCAATTCCTGGCAAGTCGAAATCGTATTTAGCTAGAAAATTTAATGTTAATGGAGTAAATCCGCCAAAGATAGATACACTTAAAGCATATAAAAACATTACCCCTCGGCAGCGTACTTCATATGGGAAAGATTTAAACATAACGATACTGCATATAGTTGCATTTACTCCAAGTAATGCTCCTAAAATAATAAACGCTAAATAATTTAAATAAGGGAGATTATTTTCAATAAGCATAAAACTTGGAATTATCAGCATTATCATAGAGATAAGATTGGTTTGCATGATATTAAAAGGTTTTTTAAAATAATCGTGATAAAGACCCGCTAGAATACTTGAACTTGCTGTACTTAATAAAGCTAATATACCAAGAGCATAAACATCGGTTGTATTAAATCCTTGAGAAATTAAAAAGGGATTCATAAAAGCGTGTAAGGTATAAGACAATATTCCTAATACAGCTCCAAGGCTAAAAACGCATGCTGATTCCATTTTATAAGATTTAATAATTTTAGGTAAATCAGTAATGAGTATTTTTTTCTGAATATTCTTCTCTTCGACAATTGGTGGATTGGTATCATGATGAGTTTTTTTAATTTTAAGACCTACATAACCAATTATACTACCAATTAAAAATGGTATGCGCCATGCATGTTCATAATCTGAAATTGAGACTAAATACCCCATAAGCATTGCAAATAGTACACCAATACCCCCGGCTGCCGTAAGGAGACCAGAAATAAAACCTAATTGAGAATTATCAGAGATTTCCATAGCATAAATTTTAGCGCCTTTTATTTCTCCACTAGCGCTTATACCTTGAAGAATTCTTGCCATAATTAAGATGAGAGGTGCAAATATTCCTATTTGATCATAAGTAGGAAGAATTGAAATAATTAAAGAAGGAATAGACATAATTAACATTGAAAAATTTAACATTTTTCTTCTGCCGAATTTATCTCCATACCATCCCCAAAAAATTGACCCTAGAGCTGCAAAAATAAACGAAACTGCAAAGCTTAAAAATCCTAGTACTATTGATACGTTAGGGTTTTCTGCGGGAAAGAATTTTGTAGAAATAATGCTTATCATTACAGCAAATAAAGTGTAGTCGTAAAGTTCCAATAAATGACCGAATGAACATAACGACACAACCTTAAGTTTTGTGGATTTAAAATTATTTTTTGTAGCTAAACTCCAATTGTCAGTAGAAATCCTTTTCATTTACAAAGCCTCATACACCTAGGGTTGAATGACATTATAATTAAATAAAATATTTATTCAAGTCAACCCTTTTAATACAAAACTAATATAAAAAAATAAAAATCGTTTTTTTGCTTAATAAGTTTTGTGCTTTTAAACTATTTATTTAGATAATTGTTTTGTATTTATTTTAATTATCATTCTTTAGCGAAAATTTGTCTAAAGAATTTTTAAAATGTTCAGGTAGTTCAGCGCTGATATTTAATGAGGGTTTATTTTTATAAAGAGGTATAGAAATTTGAGAAGCATGTAAATGTAGAGGAACTGAAATTTTATAGTCAGGATTACCATAAATCCAATCACCATAAATATGATGCCCTAAGTGAGCCATATGAATTCTTAATTGATGAGTCCTGCCAGTTTTAGGCATTAATTTTACAAAAGTAAAATCATTATTGCTTGCAATTACTTCGTATTCAGTAATTGATTCTTTACCTTTTTCGTAATCAATTTTTACCCACCAATGGTGTTTTTTATCTGAAAGCGGAGCGATCGGCGCTGTGATTATTCCTGATTGTTCCGGAAGACGTCCTACAACTAATGCTAGATAAGTTTTAGAAATTTTATTTTGATCGAAAAGTTTACCAAGTTCACGTAAGGGTTGGGCATGCCTTCCTAACACTAAGCAACCTGTTGTGTCTTTGTCTAATCTATGTGCAAGTGATGGCAATTTAGGAAGACCAAATTTTAGATGTTCAAAATAGGGTTCTAAACTTGTAATGTTTCCCGAACCTTTATGAACTGGTATGCCGTAAGGTTTATTTAACACTAAAATTAATGCATCACGATATATTACTAAATCCTGTATCTCTTCTTCAGTCATTTATATAAAAATTCTCTAATTTAGTTATTAATTCTTTAAAAATCTTACTGCGATAAAAATCTCTTATATTTTCCCCATCTTCTTCAAGCTCAGCAAATGTTTTATCGCTATTTTCTGGAAGGAAAATTGGTAAATATCCGTATCCCTCTATCTCATCACCTTTGGGAGGATAAAAGAATGTTCCTTTAATTTCACCATTTACCGTAATAATTTGGTTTTTAATTGGATTGTAAAAAGCTAAAGCCGTAACCATTTTTATAGGATAAGGTGGTTCAAAATCTTTTAACATTTCATTAATTTTATCAAAGGCTTTATAATAACTTCCACATTCCTCTTCTGCAAATCTTTTAGTTCTAACTCCAGGAAAATTTCCAAGTTGTGTAACTACTAAACCAGAATCATCTGCAATAGTTGGAATGTTTGCTAAATCACCATAATATTTAGCTTTTAAGACTGCATTTTCTTCAAAAGTTTCACCAGTTTCCTCAGGTTCAGGTATTTTAAAATCTTTTGTAAAATATATTTGCCAATTTCTATTACCAAAATGCTTTAGCATTTCTCCTATTTTACCCTTACTATTAGTTCCAAATAGAATTTTTTGTAATTTCATGAAATTTTACCTAATATTTTTAGTTAATCTCTTTTAATTTGCTGAAAAGGTCTTTAACTGCTGAGCTTCTGTGACTAATTTTATTTTTTTCTTCTTCCTCAAGTTCAGCTAATGTTTTATTATAACCTTCCGGAATAAAAACTGGTAAATATCCAAATCCTGTTCCTCGAGGAGGATAACAAAATTCACCTTTTAAACTACCGCTTCCAGTAATTGTTATATTTTTATCAGGCATGTATAATACTAGTGAAGTAATAAATTCAGCAGGATGAGGTGAGGCATGACTCTTAAGCATTTCATTAAGAGAGTCAAAAGCTTCTTTATAGCCACCACATTCATCAGCAAATCTTTTTGTATTTATTCCGGGGAAGCTACTTAATTGATTAAATATAATTCCTGAATCATCTCCTAAGCTTGGTAATTCAGTTAATTTACCATAATACATAGCTTTAATAAGAGCATTTTCTTCAAACGTATTTCCTATTTCTTCAGGGTCAGGATAGTTTAAATCAGAGGCTAGGGTAACTTTAATGTTTTTATAAGGGATTAAGGCAAGTAAATCTTTGATTTTACCTTTATTAGTACTACCTATTACTAATTCTTTTAGTTCCATAATATCATATTTTTTTAATTAAAAATTACATAATAGACAGTAATTTTAATAATAAAAGATAAATTTTTCTATAAACCTCTTATCAAAATCATTAAAAAGTGGTAGAGTGTTAAACCATTAAGAAACTATTGGGGGTTGTATGTTAAGCAGTTATATAGGTTTTTTTAGTGCTTTAAACTTTGAATATAATATGGTTACTGATAGAAAAATTTTAAAACCAGAGGAAAAAAAGAATTTAAAAACTCAGATCCTTTATAAAGCTTTTAATATCGACATGAAAATCAATTTATTTAAGCAAGCAGCTTTAAGGGCAATAAATAAAGATGATTATAAAAATTTTAATAAACTATATAACGACCAACGAGGATTAATTCCTATTAATGATAAAGAAAAATCTAAAGATATATTTTTATCATTAGCACCGGAATCAAAAATTATTAAAATGAATCCGTTAACTATTATTACCAGTTATAATTATTTAAATACTATTTTTAGAAGCGAGAAAATTAAACTTATCCATATGATTGTGCATGAAGTTTTAATTAATTACTTTTATGGATTATTATTTGGATATAAATACTATTATAAAGCATCTTTAGAAGCTATAAGAAATATTGATATGTATATAAAGCAATTTGAAAATTTAGAATTAAATAATGAGTATACCTTAATGATTCAAACCTTAAATGAAGCGCGTATTGTTAATTTATTAGATGCCGAAGTAAATTGTAATAAAGAATTACTTATTAAAACTATAGGCTCAAATGATTTCAATAAATATACTAATGATCTAAAGAGCTATGTACAAAATAAAGAATTTAATCCACAATTTGTTCTTGAATTTGCACAAAAATTATATGCTACTATTCGTAGTTATAAACAGTTAAAAGGTGAATCAAATAAATTAGGTTTTAGATATAATAATCAAGTATTAAATCAAACAATTAATTACTTATAAAATAATATTTTTAAAAATATTATTTTAATTTTTCAAAGCTTCTTTTTGCATTTCAATGAGTTTTTTTATTCCTTCTTCAGCAAATGATAACATTTGCATAAATTGTTCTTTTTTGAAAGGGTTTTCTTCGCCAGTAGCTTGAATTTCAATTAAATCACCATTTCCATTCATTACAAAATTAGAATCAACTTCTGCTTTACTATCTTCTTGATAATCTAAATCTATTATTACTTCATTATTTAAAATACCACATGACACAGCAGCTATTTCAGTAATGATTGGAAATTTATTTATTGTTTTTCTATTTAGAAGAGTTTTACATGCTTGATACAAAGCTATATATCCACCAGTAATTGCTGCAGTACGTGTTCCACCATCTGCTTGTATTACATCGCAATCAACAATGATTTGTCTTTCGCCTAGAGCAACTAAATCTACGGCATTTCTTAAAGATCTGCCTATTAATCTTTGGATTTCTTGAGTTCGTCCTGATTGTTTACCCTGGGCGGCTTCTCTTTTCATACGTGAATGAGTTGAACGAGGAAGCATTCCATATTCTGCTGTAACCCAACCATAACCTTTATTCTTTAAAAATGGAGGGACCATTTCATCAACGCTTGCTGTACAAAGTACATGTGTGTTTCCATACATTATAAGGCAGGAACCTTCAGCATGTGCTGAAACATTTGTTTGTATTTTAATTGGTCTTAATTCGTTACTAGATCTATTAAAAGAACGCATAAATCCTACCTTTTTTAATTTAATAAGGCGCATAATAAATTAATATTGGAAGAATGTCTATAAAGATAATATTAGTTAGGTTTTCGAGGAAAATTTTTGTAAAAACATTTTTTATTATGTTACAATTATGTGTTGAACTATTAATTATGTTAAGGAACAGAATAGTATCAAATTAAACATTATAAATTGGAAAGATGTATTGAGTTTAGGAAAAGCACGTTAACCTAAAAATATCTCTAATAACTTCTAGTGCTAATCTTCTTATGTAACCCTAATTATTTAAAATAAAATAGAGCGATAGTACAAAAGGATAGTTAGAATTAAGATGGTAAAATAAAGGAAAAAGTTGCTCCTTTATTTTTATTATTTTTAGCCCAAATTTTTCCTAAATGGGTTTCAATTATTTTACGTGAAACTGAAAGACTAAGGCCTCGTCCACTTGCAGGAGATTTAGTACGAGTACTTTGTGAAAATGGGTCAAAAATAACTTCGAGTTCTTCTTCAGGAATACCAATTCCTTCATCTGAAATTGAAACTATAATCCCTTTAATTACACTGCCATCATCTTTTAATTCTTTTCCATATTTAACATTAATTGAAATAATACCTTCACTTGTATATTTAATTGCATTTCCAAGTAAATTTCTAATTACTTGTTTAACTTTAAATCTATCTCCTTCAATGATAGGAAAAGGTATATTACAGTTAAGTGCAATATTAATATTTTTCTTTAATTTTATTATTTCACTTTCTTCCATTACCTCTTTTATTATTTCTTCAAGGTTAAATTTTTCCAAGTTTAAATGAATTTTTCCAGTTTCAAATTTGGAAAGATCAAATATATTACTTACAAATGTATAAAATCTATCAACTGCATTATTAAGTTTTTTTAAAATCTCTATTTTTTTATCTTCAGAAAAATCATTCCAATGTTCGTATAAAGCTTTACAATAGGCAATTATGCCTGTTATGGGGGTTCTAATTTCATGATTGAGATTTGCTAAAAATTCTTTTTTAATTAATAGTGCTTCCTCAAGCTCACGCGTTCTTTCTTTTACTCTTTTTTCAAGCATATCTACTACAGACTTTTGAATAGATTCTCTATTACGAGAAAACAACATGCCTATAAGGGTTGAAAAAAATGTTACATAAATGAATAGGTAAAACTTATGGGGGTTATTAAATATTATTTTGATATTTTCATAGCCTACTAATTTTGTATATAATATATATCCTAAGCTAATTCCTACTGCAAGTAATGCAATAAAGCTTATCCAATCCACTAGCATTGCAAGAAGAAATAATGAAAGAGCTATGTTTATTAACCATTCATATGAGCCATTATTATAAAGAAATAAAAATGAAGTTAAAAATGGCAAAGAATACATTAAAGTTAAATGCCAATATAAAGGTAAGTAATTAGTAAATGGCTTGCTCCACATATCGTGGATGATAAGCCCAAAGGCAAGAATACCTGCAATAAACCTTAATATTATCGATATGTCCTGCTGCATAAAAGTTATTGAATTATTAGCAGACCACATAAAATAAGGAATGAAAAAACTTGCAATAGCAAATATACCAAAAGATTTATAGTGAGCCCCATAATATGAGACTCTTCTATTTGAAAACCTTAATACATTATTGAAATTAGGAATATATTTGTAGTAATTGCTTTGTAAGTATCTTAACTTAGGTGTTATACTCCAACCATTTTTTTTTGAGGGTCAAATCCTTCAAAATTTTCCTGAAGTACATTAGGTTTATAAAGTTTTTCAGGTGCTAATTTATGATAATATAAACTAGCTAAAGTAAATACCGTTAAATTAGTAGCTAATGCCGGCATTACACTATCTACACCAGTTCTTGCTTCAATATCAAAAATTGCCCATATCACTACAGTAGTAAGACCGCCAAGTGCGCCTAAAATAAATGTTTTAGCATTTGATCTAATTCCTAGTACTGCTCCATAAAGAGGTACTACCATAACTGCTCCCCATAATACCCATGATTTAATCATTGCTTCAGTAATACTTTTGAATTGAATAGCAAATATAATAGATAAACATCCAATGGTTAAAGTTGAAAGTTTAGTAATGAATAATTCTTGCTTACTACTTAAAGGAGTTTTGCGAGATGGATTAACAATATCATGAATTATCGCGACACTTGAATTATTTAAATAAGAATCTGCAGTCGACATAACAACTGCGAGTAATCCTGCTATACCTAATCCTTTTATTCCTAATGGAAGATAATTATTTATTACAAAATATAAAACTTTATTTGGATCTAAATTAGGGTTTAAAACAAGCGCAGAAAGTGCAGTTTGACCGCATATAATATAGAAAAGTAACATTACAAAAGCTGTAGCTTTAAATGAACTTACAATTTGATTTCTATCTCTTGCCATTAAAACTCTTTGAATCAAACAGGAATCCCAAAAAGGAATAGCGAAGAAGAAAAATAAAGTTAAATATTCAATAGGTTTTCCATAATTTGGAAATAATTTAAAATGTTCGGCTGGTACATTATCAAGTAATACCTTGTATCCACCAACTTGTCCTAGTGCAACATTTGCAATTAAAGGAATTGCTACTACAAAAAATGCAAATTGAAGTACGTCAGTATAAGTTACAGCTTTTATTCCACCAAAAGAGGAGTAAGCAACAACAATACCTGCTCCGATCATAATTCCAAGTACTGGCGAAATATCAAAAAACTCATTAAATAAATAACCAACTGCACGTATTTGAGAGCCTACCATTCCAATACTGCAAATCGCTACACAGATACCAGCAATTGTTCTAACTTTTGGACCATACCAACGCGTTAGCATTTCAGCCGTACTTAATGAACCTTTAAACTTTATTATTTTAGGAGCGAGTAATTGAAAAATAAAAATTGCAACTACACCACCTAGGAAGATGAAAATCCAAACAATACCAAATTGATAAACTTTTTCATGGGTTCCAATTGCAGAACCAGCTCCAATCCAAGTAGCTGTAATTGTTGCGGTTAAAGTTGAGGTAGAAAATTTATAATCTCCTACTGCATATTCTTTCATATTTTTGATATTACGACCAGCATACATACCAATAAAAAGAGTTGTAGCAAGGTAAAGAAGCACAATTATTGAGTCAAAGTTTAAATGCTCCATAAGATTCTACCTATAAAATAGTTAATAATTTTTCATATTAAATTAACTTTATTTTTTTTTCAATAATAGATTGAAAAAATTTAATAATATATTAATTTTTGGGATTGTTAAAATTAAAAAAGCTTAAAGATTTTTCTTTAAGCTTTTTTATTATGATATGATTTTAATTTTGTATTAGCTTTCTTTTACAACCATAACCATTGCTGGACGAAGAACACGGTCGTGTAGCATATAACCGTTTTGTAATACTTGGCCAATAGTGCCGGCGGGAAGTTCGTTATTTTCGATCTGACTTACGGCTTGATGTAAGTTATGATCAAAAGCATCGCCGAGTTTTGGTTGAACAATAATAATTTTGTGTTTTTCAAAAGCATTATGTAATTCTTTTTGAGTCATTACAACGCCTTCTAATATGCTTTTAATAACTTTGTCTTCAATTTTATCAATATCGAAATTAGAAAGAGCTCTAAAAAGATTTTCAGATACATTAATAAGATCTTTGGCAAAGCTTGATACAGCATATTTTGCAGTATCTTCAATTTGCTTTTCCATTCTTTTACGTAAGTTTTCACTTTCAGCAACAGCTCTTAATAATTGATCTTTAAGTTGATTTATTTGTTCTTGAGCTTTATTTGAAGGTTCAGGAGATTCTGAAACTTCTTCTGGTTGAGCTTCGCTTGCATTTTCTTTTTCTTGATTTTCTTCAGAAGAGTTAAGTTCTTGATCTTTAATATTATCCATAAAAAATACCATATAAATTAAACTGTTTGTTAATTAATATGGTATTTAAAAATGGTTTTTTCAAGGGGTGATATTATTTTTTAGGTAAAGTTTGAGCAATATTTTTGATTTTTACCTGTATTTTTTCTCTAATATTATTATTTGATAAATTATTAAATATTTCATGAGCCTTACCGGTTATTTGAAGCGCAAGGTCGGGCCTGAATCTATTTAATAAAAATCCACCACCAATAAAGCCTAAGGTTAATAACATACCTTTTATTACAGGCTTATTAAATTTAGAAATGAAAGAGTTAACTTGATATGAATAATATCTTAGCTTTGATAAATTTTTCAAATCTTCAAGAGCTTTACTTTTGTTAGTAATATCTTGTTCAGTAAGGCTTATTCCAAGTTTAACCTTTCGATCTACTTCTTTTATAGAATGCATAATACCGTATAAATCATGCTTGAATTTATTAGCTCTTTTAAAATTTTCTAAGCAGTTAAGTCGTGCTTTAAATAACTCGTTTGTTTGGAGGTCAATAATATTACCTTTATATTTTAATGCTTTATCAAAATAATATAATGCTTGTTCGTATTTTCGTGCAAAAGCTAATGCTTTAGCTTTTCCTGCATAAATATCCAAAAGTGTCAGTTCATTTGAAGCGTTACTAAAATATTTTAATGCATTATCAAAACATTTAATTGCTTGATTATTTTTGGTTGCATCTACCAATTTTTCACCCATAACAAAATAAATATCTGCCTTATAAGGATCTAATTTAAGTGCTTTATTTAAATAATGTATATTTTCGGGATATGACTTATTTTCAGCTAAATCAAAAAACTCCCGAGCCATTCTTTTATTTCTTTTCATATTATAAACCTATATAATTAATTGGTTAACATAATAACTAATTATTAACTAAATGTCAATAAATGTTTAATTGTTGTTTTTCATAAATTTCAATAATTTAAATTATACCTTTATACATTAACCCTTCAAAATAGCGTCTTTTTATAAGCCCTGGAAGTTTTCTACCGCTTGCGAAAACCCATTTGTTAAGTTCAAATGGTACAGTTTCATGTTCTAAGCGGTTAATTTTTTGCCTTAAACTTGAGCGTTGTAAAGCACCACCCCCGACATTGAAGGTAAAAGATAGAATTGCAATGAATTGTGGATGAGTTAATGGAGCGTAGATATTTCTAAAGATTGAATCCCTTATTTTATTTAAATCATTTTCGAGGATTCGATCAGCCTCGTCATTTGTAATTTTTTGAAATGAGTCTGGTTTATATTGTTCTTCTTGAGTAATAACGTGTCCGTATCCAATGGTTCTAATTCCAGCAGGGCATGTATACGGAGTAAGCGATAATCCTTCAAACTGCTTGATGAAGCTAGTTGCCTTTTCATCAATTTCATACATTTGTTACCTATTTTTGAATTTACTAATTGTTCTTTGTCCAAAATAAAAGCTAATTATTCCGGCAAAAATTGCCTGATCTTCAACTGTCCAAAGAATTTCTATATATTTAAAAACTGGAGCAGAATTAAGAATAAAAGATGCTTGGAGATATTTAACGTAGACATAAAGTAAGAAAAAGGAATAAGCGAGAATTGGCCTTACTGAGCCATTAAAAGCATCTACCCATTTTACATTTGTTTTATAAGTTGAATAAAGTTCTTTAAGTTCAATAGAATCACTTATTATTTTTATTTCTTCTAAATGTTCTTTAATGCCCATTTTTTGCATTTCGATTTGTTTATCAAGAATTTTTAGTTCATGATTTTTATCAGAAACATCTCGAAACATACTAAGTAGATAAGGCATAAGAGAGCCTAAGAAACCTGCAAGGGCTGCAAATAAACTTATCATATTTATTTCTCTATTTTTTCCCAATTATTATTTTTAAATTGGTAAGGTTCGTTACTAATAAAAGCAGTAAAAAAGTTAGTTGGTTTTATAAAGCTCCAGCCTTCATAAAAAATTGCAATATGATTATTAGTAGATTTTTTGTCATCTTTAATAATAAAATTGTCACCATTTTCAGGGTTTTCAGGTAAGTTTTTTATAAAACTTTTGATTAACCGAGAATGTAAAAAGTCTATAATTATCATATTATGATTGATTGTTAATTCTTTACCATTTTGGTTTATGTTTAAAAATTTTAAACCATAATTAATTGTTTGATTCATAAATCCTCTTATAAATTAATTGTTAAATTTTCACCTTTACCAAAGCTTTCAGAAATTTGGTAAATAGTAAGTTTTGTAGGAATTTGAGGAAATTGTGATTTGTTAAATTCAAGAAAATTATTATGTGTATTTACAGAAAAAATAAGTGTGTCGTTATTATAAAATTCGATTAAATATTCTTCTCTAGTTTCACCTAAGGGAACACTTATATTGTCTTTTAATGTGATAGGAATTCGGCTGCGTCTTAGCCAAGTTATTTTAGTTTTATCATTATTATATTCAATATTATGTAGTATTGGAGAAAGGGGTTTTAAGTTTAAGGCTTTAATACAATATTCATGGGTTGGAAGTGATTGTAAATCATCACCTGAAATTGCAATTTTATATTTAACATTTGCTCTAATTTTCTCAGTTGGTAAATTTAATGTTACCACCGCTTTATTAAGTAAAATAAAACGTGTACCAATTTCATGTGATTGAACGCTTGAAATTTCACTATTAAATCCACGAATAATATTTGATAAAATATAATGATTGTCATTTATAAGCTCACATTTTTGAAAACCGATTACTTCGTTTCCTATTACCGCAAATTGAAATTCATTTTCTATTTCTTCAATTTCACCGTTAATTAATACAACTTCAATTTTTTCATGAGTATTGATTACAAAGGCTGAAGATTTTTTTAAATCTGAAATAATATGACCAATGGTACCTTCAATAGGTATTGAAGTAATATATTCTAAATTATCTGCCTCATATATTTGTATACCATTCCATGAAGACCCTAAAGAACAAGCACTTAAATTAATTTTTATTTTATCATTATTATTTTCATTTAAATTTGGAATCTCAAATAGATGAAAAATTACATCTTCATTATTTGATAAAAGATTTATAGAATGATTTTTTTTAGAAAGTTTTTGTGCGTCATAAAGGCTTGGTTCATCTTGCGAAGCTGTAATTTCAATTTCAAAATTTGCACCAATACTTACCTTTATTATTCTAAGTAAAAAATCTCTATTTGCAAATTTTACAGAAACTATATCGCCTGGTTCTAAAAAAATATATTTTATAGGTAATTTAAAATTAAAACTATTTTGCTCAAGCCATGAAGTAAATAAGGTAATTTCTGCAACACGCTTTGCTTGAAGATCACTTAAAACAATTGGTAAATTTATATTCTCTTTATTTTGGGTATTTTTAATATCACGAGAAGCAGATTTAATTGATTGTTGATAATCAAGCTCCTTACTTAAATAAATAACATCTACTTTATAGGGTAAATCGATTTCTTGTTTACGCGTAGCAGTAATATTAGGGGTATTTGCATCTGTAAATATTAATTCCTCATTATTAATCTCTATAGGTATTTTGTTTGTTCTTGGAATAAATTTAATTATCCCTTCACTTTCAATAACATCAAAAAAGAATGCGCTTGCAAGAGTTTCAATTGCATTTCTTGCTGTCATTTGTTCAGGTAAAACAAACCCTTCAATAGTTTGGTTAAGCCTTGTCACATCAATATGATTTATATCAATTCCAGATTTCACACAAAGATCTGCAACCACTTGTGCTAAAGAAGTTTTACCTAATTTTCCATTAACCCAGTGTCCGGTTGCCCATAAATCACCATCGCTCCAAAGTTGTTTTAAATCTGGCCAATAAGGGAAGGGGCGAGCATCAAAACACCATAAAAAACTTTGCTCAATATATTCTTGTGATTTTATAAATTTTAAACTAGCAAGAATTGCTGTACGCTGAGCGATAAAATCAATGTTTCCTTTAGAATATTTTGGTAAACCGCCATCAACAGATTTCGGATCATAAAATACGTTGGGTTGATTAGTGCAAGAGTCAACTGAAGGAAAACCAAATTCAGTAAACCAAAATTTTTTCATTTTTGGTTGCCACTTTGTTCTATCACCCTTTGGATTATAATGATAATTTTCCCACCAATATTTAATATTTTTTATAGCATATTTAGAGTCTAATTTCTTTTTAATATTATGATCGTAGTAGTAATCATAGCATTCACCACTCGTAAAACTTTGTATAATGGAATCTATATCATAATCTTTTTGAGGCCCTTCTGTTAATGGGAAATAGGCATCAATACCTACCATATCAATATGTTCACTTGCCCATAATTCATCTAGGTTATAAAACCCACCATCTGTATGATGGTATTCTGACCAATCAGCAGCATAAGTAACTAGAACATCTTTCCCTAAAATTTCTTTTACTTGTTTTGCAAGTTTAATAAGCTCTTTAACGGCTAAAAAATTATTGTTTTTATCTTTAATTTTTGTAATTCCAATTAATTCGGAACCAATTGCAAAAGCATCAATTTTGCCTTTAACTAAATTTGCATAATGAAGAATAAATTCGTTATAACCATTTTTATCATTAAAAAATTTTACTATATCTTCATTTTTACCAGTAATTCTTCCACGCCATGGTTTTCCTTCTATATCAACCATAATTAATGGGTAAAATAAAACTTTTAGGTTCCGTGCTTTTAATTCTGTTATGTGATTTAAAATACTTCTATCGCTAGGAGTTCCACCAAACCTTATAAGATTATCTTTATCAAAATTTATTTGGTAAGCTTTTTTTCTGGTAAAATTTGCAACTTCCCATGGGTAGGGAAAATTTTCTGCATCTTTATACTCTACACCGGGCAATATTTTGGCTGTATGTATATCTAATGAATTTGTAAACCAAGAACAAGTAAGTGAGGTCCATTTTAAATTAGGGCACGTTTCTTGTAACTGATTAAGTGCAATTACTGCATCGGGCTTAAATTCATTATTATTTACATTAATTGTATTTCTCTTTCCTTTTTGTATCCATTTATTATTTCGATATTCACCAAATGATTTAGTTACTTTTTCGGTTTCATAAACAAATTCGCCAGAGGCGGGCATTATAACCATTCCATCAATTAAATTTTCTACTTCTTCAAAATTAGGAACATCAATTTTTGGTTTGTAAGCTACTTCAAAAGTAAAATTAGGAATTCGATTACCAAAATCAGTAAGCGGAAAATTTTCAATTACAATATAAGATAATCCTCTATACGAAGGTGTTTTACCTTTGCCTTCAATTGATTCAATTAATGAATCAGGTAATTGACTATTATCTCCTTTATAAAAGCGATAAGCTAAATTTTGTAGATTTAGTAATTTAGTATCAGCCCATATTTTAGTAACATTATCAATAGGACCTTTGCAAATACTTATAGCAATGGTTGCATAATATTTATATTCTGAATAAGTTTGAGATATTTTTTTTCCACCACCTTTACCAACTCGCGCTGATTGGGTGTGGTGTTCAATTGATTCATGAATGGGTAGTGCCCAAATTATATTTCCTGCAATTCTAATATTGCCATAAACTTGAGGAATAGGAGAACCATAAGCTGAGCTTTGGATTAATAAATCTTGTAATCTAAAACCTTGGGTTTTTGGTATTGATCTTGTACCAAAAATTTTAGAGTCAACGCTATTTCCTAAATACGATCCAAGGAAATATCCACTAGCCTGACCAAGTATCCCAAAGCTTGCTCCTAAAGCAGATGAAGCTATGGTGCCAAGTACTATTGATGCCATAAAATTATATTCCTAAATGTAATTTTTAATTATTATCTGATTATTTTTTGAGAGTTGGAAAGTTATACACAGCTACAAGTCTTTCTTTCCATTCGTAATTTAAATGATGTTCGACAACTTTTTTTGCAGGTAAAAAGCTATGAATTATACCTAATTCATGTAGATCGTAATTACTTATGATTCCTACATGCTGAGGAAATTCAGAGATCCTGAATAAGGCTATGTCACTTATAGAAATATCTTTAATATCTTTCTTTATAAGATAGTGATTTAATTTTTCTTCTAATAAATAATTATTAGGTAGTTTTGAATATCCGCTTTCATCATAAATATTAATTCCTAATTCTTTTGCTATGCCTATAATCAAGCCAATGCAATCGCATCCACCTTTATTATTACCATTTTGTTTTATTCTTCCTTGATGATGAAATTTAGTTCCAATCCAGCTACGAGCGGTTAAAATAATGTCTTCTTTATTCATAAAGATTTATAATGTTCCCGGTGTTTTAAAAACTTGGTCAATTCCTGGTACGTGAGGCTCACCACGAAAATTAATTGCGTTATTAAAGGTATTACAGCAAGTAGTAAAAGTTTTATCGCATCCTATTGTAATTTTAAATTCATCTTCTATTAATATTTTATATGGAAGGGGAGTAGCTAATATTATTTGATCATTAAAATATGATCTAATTTCAATTTTTATATTTTTATTATCACCGCTTATAAATTCAATAAGTCCATAATCAAAAAAGCCGATTGGTTTTTTAAGGTTTGTGCTAAATATAAGATACGGGTTATCTACTGCAATAACTTTAGATGTATTACTAAAATCATTAGTATTAATCCCACATTCGTTACTGCCAAATTTGGCTCTACACATAGGAGAATATATTTCACCTAAAACTTGATCGGTTTTTTGGGATAAACTTTTAAGCTCTGCAGAAAAATGATTGTTATTACAATTTATCTCCCCAATAAATCCGTGATTAATTATTATTTTGCCAATTGATGGGTTTGTATAATCAATTTGAAAAATAGTAACTTCAGCAAAATCATATTTTCCTGCTAAAATCTCATCATTTCTAATATTTTCATGTGATAATATTCCTTGAATATTTAAATTGTTTGGAGTTAGTCCAAGTTCATTTGCAAACGCAGAAGCTTCAAAACTTTGACAGGAATTATATATTATTTCATTTATTACTAAATCTTTTTCATGATCTGTAAAATAAAGAATTAATCCATCCTTTCGTTTTATTTCAATGCAATTACAAAGAGTAGTAATAGAATTAGTATAAGAATTTATAAGTTTTCCAATGTTGCGCATTATTTAATCTCTATTAAGTGAATATCATCAATAATTAAATGATTATCGGAATGGAGAGTGATGTTTAATTTGTCATTATCAAAACGAACTAAAACATCAAATTCAAAGTCTGCAAAAATCGAAATACCTTTTTTAGGTGGAGTTTTAAAACTTATTAAACCCTTTTCATAATCAATAATATTATCTGTTTCTAGTTTATCATTTAGGAAAATTTTGACTGTATTATGAACTGGTTTTGTTATAACCCTAACTTCTTCATTTTCTCCAATTTTATATCTCTTTATTAATTGGAAAGAAGTCGTAATTCCATTTCCGATACCAATTAATTGGTTTGTTGCTATGTAATCTATATGGTCTTTAAATCTAAAAGGAATGGCTTTACCTTTCTTAGCTCTAAAAAAGTTTAGAACTTTTATAGCGTCTTCTTTTGATTTAATTCCATAAGATAAATTGTATTTGCATCGTGCGCTTTCCCAAACGATATTTCTTTGCTCTTTACCATTTTGCATAGTAACGATGTTTGTGGCAAATTCTGGCCCACCTATGGCACCAAACGAAATATCTTCAGGAAAACGATTATTTAAATCGTTTTTCATAAGAGTAATCATTATATTTTGTTAAATTTATTAAGAGAAAGAAGAAGCTTTAGCTTTTTAAAATTATCTACTTAAAGCTTCGTTTTGTTGTCTGCCTACCGTTTTCTCAAATCTGATACTCGCTGATGGGTCATGAGTATACTGAATATTTTTACCTTGAAGAGTTTTACTGGCTTGATTAAAAATTTTTAAATCTTCGGGACTAGCTTTATTAAAAAATTCCTTTGCAGCTGCAATTGCATATTTTGCCACATCAGATGGAACTGAATTTTGTAATTTAGTAGTTGGTAAATTAGCCATATATATTATCTACCTTTTTGTTTACCCGATGGAGGTTTTGGTAAGTTATTTTCCTGAATAACTTCTTGAGCATCTCCAACATTTTTAGCTGCATTTATCAATTTTTGCAAGTTTTTATCGATATTTTTAGCAGCATCAGCTAACTTTTTCATTTGCTCATCTTTAATAGAGTTATTCACTCCGTGAATTGCTTGGCTCATATCTTTAGCAGCTTCAATTAAAGGTTTTGTACTAATCTCGCTAGAAGGAGTAACGTTAATTTTTGCCTGGATAATAGGTTTTTTAACGTTAGTTTCTGTAGTTTTTTGAGGTTCAGGAGTTTCAACTTTTTCTTGAGTTGATGATTTTTGATTTGCAGCATCATTAACTTTTTGAATTGCGTCACTCATGCTTTTAGCAGAATCAATTAAAGGCTTAACACTCATTTCGTTAGATTTAATAGTTGTAATCTTAGCTTGAATGGTTGTTTTTTTTGTATTTTCTTGATTAGGTACATTTTGTGCTGTACTAGTAACTGGACTTAATTCTTCACTAAACCCTTTTTTAGCTGTACTCATTACCATTGGTTGAGGCTTTGCTTGAACCTTTTTAGCGTTATTAGTTTTTACTTCTTCGCTGCGCAACGTTGTATCAGAATTTAATTCACGTTCATCGCTATTAATTTCGCGTTCACCGCTATGTAGCTGACGTTCTGACTTAAATTGTTGCATCATTTTATCACTAAATGGGTTTTGCCCAATACCGTCTCTCGTGATACAAACAGGTTTACCATTTTTATATATTACGGTAGTAGTACCAGCAGCTTTTGCGCTTATTTTTTTACCGTTTGAATCAATCAAAAGGTTTGGTACTTTAATACTTCCACTAAAATTACCCTCAACATGGGCAGTTATTTTACCATCTTTCTCTTTTCTTTCGATAACTTTACCGGTTTTACCGACAAATTCATAACCTCTAACTATTTTCTGAGGTTTAAGTGTTTGGGAAGTTTTTGAAATAGAAAGATCAATAGCTACTTTAAGTTTATCGTTTTCAATAATTAAACCTTTATTTTCTGCTCTAGCTTGCTCAAACATGTTGGTAAAAGTTTTAGCATAACTACCTAAGGTATTGAGAATATTATCAAAAATTGAAATATCGTTTTGTACTTCAAGTTCACTTTCAAATTCTGGCCCGAAAATATTTCCCTTATTATTTCTCTTGTTTTTAGCCATGATTAGTCTCCATGTTTTAACTACATAATATAATTAAAACATGAAAACGTTAAGAATTAGTTAATTTATTAACTAATGTTAGACAGCGCCAGAAACTTTGTTCTTTGTTTCTTTAACATTACTATTAACAGTTTCATTTGTTAAATTTTTGCTAACAATTTGATCGTATTTATTAATATTATTTGAAACGATTAATAATTTATTAATTAGTTTGTCTGCTTTAATTCCGCTAACTGTATTTTCAGCAATCTTTCTTATAATAATTTTATAATGTAATTTATTTTCAATAATCCTATTTTGTGAAAAATCTTGCGCAAAAGAATTTATTGATGCAATAAATAGTTCTTTAATAACTGATGTAAGTTCATTATTGTGAAAATCAATTTCATACGCATCACAAAAACTTTTGAAATTCTTTCTAATTTCTTTTTTAAATTCATTATAATAATCTCTTAGTTCACGCTCGAAGATTTTATTAAGACCTTGCTTAGTTTCAAAAGCTATACAGAAATCACGAAACTTTGCGAAATTAGTTTCATCATCAAAAACTTCTTTTATAAGTTTTGTTCTTGGACTATCGTACATTTCGACTCCTAAAATTACAGTTAGTGGATCAATAAGTTATTGATATATATAGAAGAGTTAACATATAATTATTAAGAAACAGTAAACATTTCTATAAAAATTTTTTTGTAATATTACTTAAATTTCTGCCAATCAATTTTACCGCTACTTTCTATTGTTAAATTATAGCTTTCTTCATCTTGATAATTACCAGATCTTTCGTAGGAAGTGATGATAAATGATCCACTTAAAATATCTCCATTTCCAAAGCATAATTGAAAAATTGCATTCTCGCTATTAAAAGATATTTTACGTATAATTTCTTCACTTTCTGAATTTGTAAAAATTCCACTACCAGATATGCTAATTGATTTAATACCTCCACTTAATAATTCTCTCCAGTTACCAGAAAGTTTATGGGTAGAATCAATTATTTGATTATTAAGCACCATGCGGGTAGTGCGCATGCCACCTATAGTAATAAATTTATTTGAATTATCTTTTATTTTAAGAAGCATTAATGCGCCTGCATAAGCATTCATATTTTTTTCTCCATAATGTATAATTTATATTCACAAGTCATTTGAAATGCAGTGCCATTATTTTTATGCGTTATCTCACTGTTTAAAAATTTTATTGAGGAAATTTTGAATTCATTAGTTTCAAAGAATTTATTATTTAAAATTTTATACAAGCAATTAGAAATATTGGTTAATTCAACAATTGAATTTTGATGTGTATAAATAGTAAAGCTATAAAAAATAATTTGCCCTATTTCAGTTTTTGATGACCAATCTTTTGTTTTTATTTTACTAATATGAACATAAGGGAAAGCAATGTTTTGCGGGGTGTATATAAACACTCCGTTAGAATTTTTTTTAAACTCACTATTAGTGCTTAAAGTTTCAATAATATATTTTTGACAAACAATAAGTAAATTACTCATATGAATTTACCTCTTGAGCAATCAATAAGAAGAAATTATTTTGAAGATCTAAAATTTTACATATTTTAAATAGTAATTTTTTATGTTTAATAAAAAAACCTAAGCGTAATAAGTTATTTTTTCTAACTATTATACGGTAATAAGGTAGTTCAAAATGTACTACTCCACTTGTACCATCGCTAAACACTATTTTATTATCTAATATTGGTTCAATTTTCCCCCATAATTTTGTTATATTTTCTAATTGAGAAATATTAGTTCCAAATTCGTTTGTTGATTCAACTTTTTTTAATATAGATAATCTTTGAGATAAGGAAATTAAGCTTGGTTGCATAAAATTATATCCTTATTTTTTTATAAGGTTGGTAAATGAGATAAATTTCATCAAATGCATCAATTTTTCTTTCATATAATTTTAATGTATGTAAAAGTACACCTTGCTTAATAAATTTTGGTAGAACTTCAGTATTTTCAAAACCAGTGGTAAAATCTATTTCGAGTTCATTCGTGTAGATAAGATCTTTAAAATTTAAAATTTTATCATTAGTCATTTCAAAGTTAGTTATTAGCTTTATTTCATTATAATTTTTAATGCGAATAGCATTGATTTTACTAATTGGATTTAAGGGTAAAATGCATTTTCGTAAAAGAATGTTTTGATATTTTGCAATATATTTTTTTGGTATGATCTCAATATTTAAAAATTGTTCAGCTGTTTGTAGTGCAGCTAAAATCATATCTTTAATTATTTCATCTTCATCATTATGTTCAACGCGAAGATATTGTTTAACCTCTTCGAGTGAAATAACAGGGTTACTTGCCACAGCAATTTTTTCAAGGGAATAGTATTTAGTGTATTCCATAAATTACTCCTTTAATAATCGGGAAATTGTTTTTTTAATTGTTCGAATTCATTTTTACTCAAAATATGATGTGAATTATCACCAAGTAAAATCATGAATTCGCGAGGTGTCATTTGCCATAATTCATTTGGTTTTAATTTTAAAATTTGGAAAGATATTTTGAAAATAATTTCCCAAGGAAATTTTTCATTATGCATGATACTTAAATATTACGTTTAGCTTTAGTTAAAGCGATTAATGCTTCAGACATAATTTGTGATTGGCTTTTTCTAAATGAATTTGCATCAGGGGTAGAAATATTCATAGTAATATTTATTGAAGAATTAGAAGCTAATTTATGGTTGGGCTCTATTCTACCATTTCCCTCAGGTATAAAGAGTTCTGGCCCATTTTCCCCTACCAGGTATGGAGTACTAGAATTTACAGGTCCTCCAATTGCACGAGTTTCAAACATTTTTGAACCCCAGAAATTTTTAAGTAAGCTATAAAAACCTTTCGAATTTTCATCATTTAATTTTTTGTTTATCGAGTATTTAAAATCATACGGAAAAATAGCGCCTACAATTCCTCCTATTTCGGTTTTATTTTTGTCCATGTTACCAATGAAGATATTTCTCAATAAATCATTTTTAAGTTTCCTATTAAAATCATTTATATTTCTACTCATATCTTTTTTAAAGTTTACTAGGTCACCTTTTAGGATATTTTCAAAATTTTTAGTAAAGTTTTCTCTAATTTCTCTACCTAAATTTGTAAGATTTTTATTAAGAGAATTAGTAAGATGAGTGGTATCTTTAAGGGTTTCGTTTAAATTTTTAAAATCCTCTTTAGGTTTATCAGAAATTTCTAAAATTTTATCAAGTGTTGTAAGAGATGCTCGTAATTCATCTTTCATCTCTTTGATTTTTTTCTCAATTATATCAACTTTTTCTTCTTGTTCGGTTAAATCTTTTGTCATATATTTACTTAAAGTTAATTTTGATGTTTTATTAGTTTATGCGAATCGTATTGTTGTTCATATTTTTCCTCGCTTTTTCCAGCTGTAGAACTATTAAAGATGAAGCAATTAAAAATTGTAAATCTACTCTTGGTTTTTATCATTTTAAACATAAAACTTCTGAATTTATTTCATGTGTAAATGCGGAATATAATTACATGAGAAAAGTAGAAAAAAAATATTCTAATGATTGTAAAATTTGCCGAAATAATGCTGAAACCATATATCCCATTCTATTTGTAGAAGTAATAAGATGTTATGATGAATCTGACGCTTTTACAGGTGAATATAATATTGAAGATTTTGTTAAAGAAAATCCTACAAATTGTTTTATAAAAAGACATAGCACCTCTCCAAGTGAATATGATAAACATAAAAAAAATCGACAAGCATATATAAAAAAATGTCTTATAGAACGCGGCTGGAAAAATATTCCTAAATTCTTCCACTAATTAAAAATATTAAATTATTTTCCTAATTTTGATTTTTAAAATTTACTTTTATAGTAGTTTTTTTAACAAGATTAACTCATTAAATTTATTTATTTGTTAATATCATATAAAAATTATTAATTTTTTTATTGCTAGTGTATTTTTAATATTATAACATGGTTAATCTTTCAACTATTATGTGATTTATATTTATGCGTTTACCATTTATAATTGTTGCTTTTTTAACCTTTTTATTATCAGGTTGTATGTACAGTGTTGCTACAAAAAACTGTAATGTAAAATTGGGAACGTACCATTATCAAAATAAAACTCTCCAATTTAATTCATGTGTTGAAAGTGAAGTTCATCGCATGAAATCTGATAGGGAAAAATATTTTCGTGACTTAGAATATTGTCGTAAACAGGCTGAAAGTGTGCACCCTATTCCACAAACCGAGAAAGTCGAATGTTTCGATGCAAATTATAATCATATAAATACCTACTATTCTATTAAAGAATTTGTAAAGCTCGGCAATAATGAAATTTGCCCAATTAAACAATATGCAGTGGTTCATGTTTCCCACAAACAAGATCGAGATTTTGATAAAAGAAAAAATTATATGAATCACTGCATAAGTGAAAGAGGGTGGGATTCAATACCAGAATATGTTAATTATTTCTAATTAATCACATAATTAATGTTAAACGAAAAATTAAATTTTAGGTTTTGCAATTATATTTGAAAGAAATTCACAGGAATATTTATAAGTATTAATATAACCAACGCTTTGTATTATCTCAATTAATTCCTCATTAGTTATCTCAATATTACTAGCTTTCAAGCCGTGTTTAATAATAACTTTTTGCTCAAGTAATGTTAATCCTTTCGTCTCTATTTCATTTAAGATTCTTATAATGCTTTTCTCTAATTCCCCTTCAATTGCAGCAATCGCATTAAATGTTGGAATAAGAACATACTCTGATTTGTTAGCTTTAAATTTAACTTCGCCACGAATTTTATTCATAAAATACCTACGCTGATAATTTTAATAATTTAATAGCATTAAAGTTTACAACATCACCACCTACGCGCTTTGTTGTATAAAATTTTACAAAAGGTTTTTCGGTAAATGGGTCACGCATAACTTTTATATTAGCCCTATCAACAATTTGATAAGCTGATTTAAAATCTCCTACCGCAATAGCTAAAGCATTATTTGCTTGAACTGGCATTGCATCAGAATGGTATACAGGAAGGCCGAGTAATGTTTCAGGTTGTCCTTGTGAAAGACTTGGACTCCATAAATACTGTCCACTTTCATTTTTTAAAGTTCTAATTAAAAAGGTAATATTTCGGTTCATAAGAAAGCTTGCTTTTGCAGAGTAAATATCCTGTAAAGAATATAATAATTTTATTATTGAACCTGCTGTTAGATTATTATTAAACCCACTATTTACTTGCTCAATTTTCCCCCATTCTTTGCCATCCGAATAACTTAAAATTCCTTTCGGTTTACCAATACCATCACCTTTAATAAATGCATGGTCTTCCAGATCAGCAAAGCTTTTTGTTAATTTATCTTCAAGCCACGCTTCAATGTCGATACTTGCATCATCAATTAATTTTTGAGTAGCTTTTGGTTGAGCATAAATTTCGTGCACTGGAATTAATTTTTTTGATACTTTAGGAGTAGAGGTTTCATTAATAGAAGAAATTTCATTAGACCAACCTGCATCAGCTTTTTGGTAATCTTCAATAATTTCAAGGGTATCGGTTGAGATATTTTGTATGGAAGCAAGTTGTCGCATGGGGACTATATTATTTATATTATTATAAATATTATGCTTAATTTTATGAGTTACAAAATATCCACCGTCTTGATCAGAGATAACAGAAAGAGCTTTTTTTTCCAATAAGTGTAAATTTTGTTCATTACCCTTACGTAAGTAATTATTAAAAGCATTTTTGTGTTCTAAATTTTGGTCGAAACCTTTAAATTCTGTATTATTTACATTTGGTCTAGATAATGTAGTTTCAAGAGATTTAATTTTATTTTGGCAGTCTTCAATTAAAACATTTAAATTATTTAATGAAGCATCATCTAAACAATCATTTGTACCTTTTTTTTCTAATTGTTCTAATCTTCGGTTATTTATTTCTTTAAAATCATCCCAGTGATTCGCGAGTTGATTAACTTGATTAGTTATATCATTTAAATTCATATTTTATTTTCCTTATTTGTTGAAAGAATTTGTATAGCGTTTGCAAGTGCAAAGCTAAGAGATAGAAGAGGAGAATTATTGTTATTTTTCACCTCATTTATTAGTGCTTTAGGATTAGCAGGAAAGGTAACTAAACTTATTTCAAATAAGTCTAATTCTGTAATCACTCTTTTTTGAATTTTTTTATTAAAATAAGAAGATTTAATTTTATATCCAATGCTAAGTCCAACAACTATCTTTTCTTTAATTAAGGTGTAGGCTTCTTTAGCTTGGGTTAAACTAAGGATAAGTTCAGCTTCAATAAATAAGCCGTAATTATCCTCGAGTAATTTATTAATTCTTCCTATTGGTTGATTAGGGTTATGTTGCCAAAGTAATTTGACATCCAGTAAGTTTTTGTTTTTTAAAGTGTGTTTAAAAGCTCCTGGTAAAATAATATCATGATTTTGATCAATAATATCAAAAACACTTGCGTATCCAATAAATTTTCCAGGATTTTTAAGTTCAAGGATTTTACTTTTAAACTCTCTCTGTGGTTTCATAAATATTAATAGGTTATATGTTGAAAATTGTTTACTATGAAAAAAATCAAATTATTTGTAAAAAAAATGCGATTTTTATGTCACTATGCAAAAATTTGTGAGAAAAATAATATTTTCTATAGAACGCCTACTTGCTTTTTTAGAACAACTCTATAAATTATAGAACATGTCGCATAAATTATTATGCAACATATAATAATTTAATAAAACTTAAAATGTTCGTGGGAGACATTAATATGAAAAAATTATTTGTTGCTGCTGCTTTAGCTGCTGCTTTCGCTGCAAATGTTGCTATGGCTGAAGAAGTTAAAGAAATTAAATTAAAAGATGGCTTTATTATTCACGTTAATGCTGATTCTTCAGTTAAAATGATCGACAAAGATGGTAAAGAAGTTGAAGTTAAAGATGGTGATTTCGATTTAGAAGATGGTTCTACAAAAATTACTATTAAAGATGGTAAGCACGTTGTAGTAGCTAACTAATTTATAAAATTAGTTTTCATCGTGATCTAAAAGGGCTGGCATTTCCAGCCTTTTTTTTTATCTATACCTATCATTTTCACTACAAACTTCTTTCTAATTCTACTGCTTTATAGTATCGCCATTTTTAATAGGGCCGTATCCTAAAATTTCTCTTTTTTCATTAACCGTAAGAAAATTTGATTGTTCAATTTTCTGCCATAACATTTCTCTACGTGCAGATAAAGCACTTATATTATCTTTGTTATAAATAAGTTTAGCTTCATAATTATAATAAGGTTCTAACCAATGATTAAGTGCGTTAGTAATGTAATCGAGTAATGGAAAAATGGTTTCTTCCCATAACGCAAGTCTTGCTTCTTGAAGATTACTATATGTATTATCTCCAGGGATTCCTAATAGCTGAGGTGGCACTCCAAATGCTAAAGCTATTTCACGGGCAGCGCTATTTTTAGCTTCTAAAAATTCCATATCTTTATTTGTTAAACTCATTTCATGCCATTCAAGCCCACCTTCTAATAATAAAGGTCTACCAATTTTACTATCACCAGTAAATTCTTTATCAATTTGATTTCTAAGTCTATTAAATTGAGTTTCGCTAAGCATACCAGGCATGCCTCCTTCACCCTTAACAACAAGAGCACCGCTTGGTCTTGCAGAATTTTGTAATAGCGATTGGTTCCATTTAGCAGCTTGGTTATGTTGGTCGATACTATAAGCCGCAGCTTCAATGGGTGATAAACCATAAAAATCATCAAGTGGATGAAAATGTTTTAAATGTAAAATCTCACTGCGTCCTGTCAATTGATCAACGTGATAATATTTTTCATCGTTATTAATTTTATACCTATAAGCAAGAGGAATAGATTTACCATTTGAAATTATGCTAACTCTATCAGGACGTAAAATAAATAATTCGGTTGGCTTATTACCGTTTTTTATAACTTGAATAAAACAATTTCCAGCAATTAATATAAACGCTATTAATGATTCAAAAAATTCATTTCCGGATTGTAGAGGATTAGGTCGAGTAATTAAATCAAGAAGGGCGTGATTTTTAGTTATTTCTTTTTTATTACTATAATTATTTTGTAGTAAAGCTTGCCATTCAACACTTGATCCAGATTTAGCTAACAACGAAATGCACCTATGAGCAATAACATTTCTACAATAAGCTTCATCAGCAAATTGAATATATTCCCGTTTCATCCAAACTGGTTCACCAAGTTCACTTATATAAGTTTTGTTAAAATTAGAATTTAGTTTATTATTTTCTTTAGAGAAGGTAGTATTGTTAATGCCTTTTTTAAATAAATTTAGCATGTAAAACCTTTAATTTAATTATTATAAACAGTCTAGCTAAGTTAAAATTTCTATTTTTAACGAATGGGAAATTTTTATTTAAGTTTCTTATAGAGTTAAATATAGTGAATAGAAGTTAATAGTAAATTTATTAACTTGATGTAATAAGGTTTAACATACCAAAAATTTTCTGTCAACTTAGGCAAGGGAATTTTGAAAAAGAATGTTTCTCGTAAAATCAATAACTTATAAAAAAGGCTAAATTTTTATTTCTATAGCAATCGATGCTCCCTTTAATTTTAGATTGTTTTTATTAACTTTAATATTTCCACCATGTGAGTTTATTATATCACGGCTAATAGCAAGCCCAAGGCCGGCACCAGAATGTTTTAAATTTCGTGCATAATCGGATCTGTAGAAAGCACTAAATATTTTTTCATGTTCTTGTTCTGGAATGCCATTACCATTATCTTCTATATAAATCCTAAGCTTATCACCTTTTTTTTCAATAGTGACTTCAACTAAATTCCCAAATCTTAATCCATTATCAATGATATTTACCATAGCGCGCCTAAATGAAACTGCTTTAATATTAGCATTAAGGTTTTTGAATTTCGTAATTAAATAAACTTTCTTATCTTGTGTTTGATATCTTTTGATAATATTTCTAGTGAATTCAATAATATCTATTTCTTGAAAACTTTCTAAATCATCACGTTTTGCAAAATCTAAATATTCGCTAATCATATGTTGCATTTCGTTAATATCTTCTTGTATAGCGCAAGTTTCATCATTTGAAGGAAGCATTGCTAATGCAAGTTTTATTCGAGTTAAAGGAGTTCTAAGATCATGAGACACTCCTGCAAGCATTACAGTTCTTTGATTAACTTGTTGTTCAATTCTTTCTTTCATATCTAAAAATGCAAAACCTGCTTTTTTAACTTCTTTTGCACCTTCTGGTTTGAAAGTGCTTATATCTTGACCACGTCCAAAAGCTTCTGCCGCTTCAGCAAGTCTTGTTATCGCCCTTATTTGATTTTTAGTAAAAATAAGAGATACGGTGATAAAAATAGCTGATACTGTAAACATCCAAGCCATGAAAATAGTTGTAGTAGGAGTATAAATTCTTTTCCTTGGTACTTCAAAAATCAGATTTTTGTCCTTTAAATATATAAATATATTTTCTCTTTCATTATGTTGCCAGATAGTAATGTCTTTACCTTTAATGCTTTTTGCGAGGTCGTTAAATTTACTATTATGCTTATAAATATTTTTAGAATTCTTAATGATTTTAAATTTTAGATAATTTGCAGAATAATCACTAATTTGAGCAAAAGTATATTTTTTATCATTTAGCATATTAATTATTAAATTTACATCGTCAGTTAAAGATGATTGCATGTAATAACTTACATCTTCCCAATGACGAGCATAAAATATATAAGCAGTTATTGATTGAATTAAAATAGCGGGAAGAATAATAATTAGAATAAATCTACTACTTAATGATTTAGGAGCAAGAATTCTCAATTTTTTCAGCATTTATTTAACTGCTATAATAAATTATAAATATAACCCATAGCCTATATTTCTAACCGTTAATAAATATTTCGGCTCTTTAGGGTCCGGTTCGATTTTATTTCTAAGTCGTACTATTTGAACATCAATTGATCTTTCACTAATGCCATAACATTTGACAGCGATTTCTTCTCTAGGAACTGCCTTGTTAACGTTTTGAGCTAGAATATTAAGTAAATTAAGTTCACTTGAAGTTAAGGTAATAATCTCATTTCCTTTAATTAATTTTTGGTTGGCAATATTAAAAGTAAAGTCACCAATTTTAATAATGTAATGCTGATTATTACGCTCAAGTAACTTTTGAATTCTTAATAAAAGTTCTTTAGGTTCAAAAGGTTTGGTTAAATAATCATCAGCTCCTATTTCTAAACCATTAATCCGGTCTTCAGCTTCTGAAAGAGCGCTTAACATTAAAATAGGAATATTCTTAAGACTCGCTTGTGATTTTATTTCTGAGGTAAGGTTTATGCCAGATTCTTCAGGCATCATAACATCCATAATTATAATATTTATTTCTTTATCAAGAAAATTTCTTGCTTCTTTTGTACTTGCAGCTTCATAAACATTATAATTGTTATCTTTCAAATATTTGCCAAGTAAATGTCTAATTTTATCATCATCATCAACTACTAAAATATTATTCATAATATTTGATCCTCTAGTTTATCTTTTTTAAGAATCATGCCAACTATAAGTCCGGCAACAAATATTACCATTGTTTCACCAAGAGTATCAAAACCTCGATAGCTTGAAAGAATGGCTGTGACGAAACTTGGAATTCCAATTTCCTGATATGTGTTGTTTATATAATGTTTATAAACTTCAGAAAAAACAGGAGAAGTGGAATCAGAAAAATCAGGTAAATCTAATGACACTTTTACAAAAAGCGCAAATAAGCTTATGCATAGAATTTTTGCAATTAATTTATATTTTTTATCGCTCTCAAAATTACTATTTAACCTGCTTGCTGCTGCGAGTAAAAATATAGTGCCGATGGTAGCATTAACAGCAGTTTCTGTCATTGCTACATCAGGAGAATCTAGTAAAGCATAAATAAGGGTGATAATTAAACTAAAGGAAGCGAGTAAAACTATTTTTGAAAATAAATTATTAAAAATTGCCAGACAAAAACTTACAATAGTTAAACAAATAAGTAAGCCATAAATAAGAATATCTTGTAAAAATTCTGGAAAAACCGTCATAATTCTTCCTTTCCTTCTGGTTTTAAACCCCCAATAAAAGCTGCTTTGGCAAGCGCATGAGTATTAGTAGGAATAGTAATAAAAGCAAATATTCCTAATAATATTATTTTAAGTGAAAAAATACTGAACCCATGTTTAAAAGCCACACCTAATATTATAAGAACAGTGCCTAGGCTATCAATAACGCCAGCTGCATGTAGCCTTGTGTAAAAATCTGGCAATTTTATAAGTCCAATAGAACCAATTAAGCAAATAATGGTACCTGTTAATATTAAAATATTGGCTAGATATTCTACAATAATCATTTTACTTAATCCAAATTTTTATCTCGTACGAATTTTAGTATTGCATAAGTTCCAATGAAACTCGTCAATACATAAATATATGCTATATCTATCAAACTTTGATTAAATGAAAAGCTACCAATTATTACGAGTATTAAATTAATTTTACTATTAAGTGAATTAGTTGCTAAAAAACGATCATATACACTTGGTCCCATAATAATTCTACTCATTATAAGAGCAATGCATATGATAATTATAATTAAGGTGATGCTAAATATTATCATTTTTAAATAACTTTTTAACTTTTAACTCCATAACACCTTCTTCAAGGGCTTCTACTACTTCTTTATCTATACCATGAATAATTAATCCATGTTCATTGTCTTCTACGCAAACTGTACCGGGAGTTAAAGTAATAGAATTGTCATATATTACATTTCCTAAAGGATATACATTAGAAGATTTAATTCTTTTCATAAAAGGCTTTATTTTCTGATTCTTACGAAGAATTTTTTTTAAAGTATATATAGTGGAGAGAATTATTTCTTTAAATAACCATAGAAAATATAAAAATAATTTTGAATAAATTACTTTATTAATTGTAATTTTTTTTGTACACTTCATCCCAATAAAGGAAGCAAGGAAACTACTTGTAATTCCAAGTGTTAATATAACAATATTATCTAATCCTGATAGGATATACCATATTAAAAAGTTAAAAATTAAAACAATCAGAAACATTGTAGGTTTGAATGATTAAAAAAACTATTACTTGTAAATAATTACTATTAATATTAGATTATATGGATATTAAATAATGTCAATCTGTTAAAGGATTTTAAAATTTCGCTATGGCAAGAAAAAGCAATTCACAGGAAAATACAGAAAATTTTGAAGAAAAAGAACCAGGTCAGCAAATGGCGGGTGCTTTAAAAAAAATGATCTCTAAAGCTAAGGGCCAAAATAGTACTTTAAGCTTTGAAGAGATTAATGACATGTTGCCTGGCGGCGAAGGTGTTTCACCTGATCTACTAGATAGTGCAATGATGTCGTTGTCTGAAGCGGGTATCGAAATTGTTGAAGATGATGAAGAAGAGGGGCTTGCTATTGACCCAGATTATCCGATAGAAGAAGAATATGATGAACTGTCTGAAGACGAAGAAGAAATAGACGGTGTTCGTACAGATGATCCCGTACGTATGTATTTACGTGATATGGGTGGGGTTGAGTTACTTTCAAGAGAAGGTGAGATTGAGATAGCTAAGCGTATTGAAGAAGGTAAAGAGGTAATGCTTAGTGCGCTTTGCGAAAGTCCTCTTGCTATGCGTTCATTTATTGGTTGGTATGAAAATTTAATAAATGAAAAAATTCTTCTCAGAGAAGTTATTGATCTTGAAGCAACTTTTGGTGCTGAAGAAGGATTTGAAGATAAAGTTGATGATTTTATTGAAGAAGAAGAAATTGATGAAGAAGAGACAGAAGGTTTTGATGAAGAAGAATATGATGATTCAGCAAGGAATACTTCATTAATCGCTATGGAGAAGGAATTACTTCCAAATATTTTAGATATATTAGGAGTAATTGCTAAAAATGCTGAAAAATTATTAAATATTCAAAATCAAAAGTTACTTTCTTCTTTAGGTGAATCTGCAGATAAAAAACCTTTCGATGAAAAGAAATATAAAAAACTTTTAGATGAAATCGTAGAAAAAGTTAAAGAGTTAAGATTAAATAGTAAGCGAATTCAAGAAATGCTTGATGCGCTTTATAGTTATAATAAAAAATTACTAAGTTATGAAAGTAATTTATTAAAATTAGCGGAATCAGAAAAAATTGATCGTAAAGGCTTTTTAAATAATTATCTTGGTCATGAAATGGACCAAGATTGGTTAGAAAGAATTTCAAAATTAAAAGAAAAGGGTTGGAAAACTTTTGTAACTAACCATGAAGCTAAAATTAATGAAATCAGAGAAACAATAATGCTAATTGCACGTGAAGTGGGAATGGGCATTACTGATTTCAAGCAATTAGTAAACACTGTTCAAAAAGGTGAAAGAACTACTAATAAAGCTAAGAAAGAAATGATTGAAGCTAACTTAAGGTTAGTAATTTCTATCGCTAAAAAATATGCAAACCGTGGTTTACAATTTTTAGATCTTATTCAAGAAGGAAATATTGGTCTTATGAAGGCGGTTGATAAATTTGAATATCGCCGTGGTTATAAATTCTCTACATATGCTACCTGGTGGATTAGACAAGCAATAACACGTTCTATTGCTGACCAAGCAAGAACAATTCGTATTCCAGTACATATGATTGAGACTATTAATAAAATTATCCGTACTTCAAGACAAATTTTCCATGAAATTGGTAAAGAACCAACTCCAGAAGAAATTGCTAATAGGCTTTCAATTCCTGTAGAAAAAGTTCGCAAAGTAATGAAAATTGCTAAAGAACCTGTAAGTCTTGAAAACCCAATTGGTGATGAAGATGGTGGAAGTATAGGTGACTTTATTGAAGATAAAAATGCTGTTCTTCCAATTGATGCGGCTATTCTTTCAAATTTACGTGAAATTACAACCCGTATACTTGCAAGTTTAACTCCACGTGAAGAAAGAGTATTAAGAATGCGTTTCGGTATCGGTATGCACACTGATCATACATTAGAAGAAGTAGGGCATCAATTCTCGGTAACAAGAGAACGTATTAGACAAATCGAAGCAAAAGCTCTTCGTAAATTAAAGCATCCAAGTCGTGCTAAGAAACTTATTGGGTTCTTAAACTTTAAGAATGGTAAGAAAAACGAAGGTACAGAAGTTTAAAATAAAAAAGGAGGAATTTTAATTCCTCCTTTTAAAACTGTATTAAATTTTTTTATTATACGATTTCCTGATTAAAACCATAATCAAAAGTTATACTAGCCTTTCCATCAAAATTTTCGCTAATTTCTGCTTCTGACCCAATAAAGAAAGGATAGTTAACCTGTCCATGTCCAATACCTGTACATTTGTAAACTGGATAGTCTTTATCACTTGCAAAATCTTTAAGTGCATAAGTTATGATTTTTTGCTCTTCACCAGTTGGGTCTTTATAAGTAAAATCGCCATAAATTAATGCTACTGGTTTATTTAATATGTTTGAATCTTGAAAATGTTCAAGCATTCTATCTACAGAATAACCTGCTTCGTTTGTATCTTCTAAAATAACGATTTTATCATCAGTATTAATTTGATATTTAGTACCAATTGTTTTATCAAGTACGCAAAGATTACCACCCACTATTTCACCGGTAATTTTTGTATTATTTGCAAGTGCCACTTTATTATAAGCTTCTAAATTCAATTCAAACTTTTCTGCTTCACCAAAAATTACTTGTTTTGTTAATGTCACATCCATCTGATCATGAGCGGTGTTAGATAATGTAGTTAAAACATGAGCGTGTAAAGTTTGCCATCCAAGTTTTTGACTTAAAAAAGAGTGAAGGTTTGAAATATCGCTAAACCCAATAAAAAGTTTAGGTGTTTCAGGTAAACCTTTTGAATCAAAAGTTTCTTCTAATTTGTTTACTAATTTAGCTGATCCATAACCACCTCTAACGCACCAAATGGCTTTAGAATCTGTAGAATAAAGTGCTTCAATTAATTGCTCAGCTCTAATTTCATTAGTATTTGAATGATAAGGTATATCACTTCCTAAAATTCCTTCTTTAACCCTTGGAGTTAAACCTAGATCTTTTACATAATTTGTAACTTTTTCTAGGATTTCCGGTTTGAAAGAGCCTGCAGGGGCAATTATATCAACAATATCACCTTTATTTAAAGATTGAGGGTGAAGTTTTTTATCGTTAAGTTTCATTTTATTTATACCTTTTTATATTTATAAAAATATGTAAGACTTCAAATTTAATGCTTATATTAAGTAGCGATTAATAAAATGTCAATAAAGTATTAAAATTTAAAGGTAGTTTAATAAAATGCTTGGATTTTCTTTAGTGCTGTAAGTTATTTCTGATGTACTACCCACTAAAAATGGGTAATTTATTTTTCCATGTCCTATATTATTGCATTTATAAACAGGAAATGTTTGTTTTTTAGCAAATGATTTAAGTGCATATTCAAGGTTTTTGTCTGAATCAGTAAAATCGGCATAAATAAGAGCTAATATGTTATTAAGTAAACCTGCATCTTTTAAATGTTCAAGCATTCTATCTATCGAATAACCCTTTTCACCAATATCTTCCAAAAGCAGGATTTTATTATTAGTTTCTATTTCATACCCAGTGCCGATAGTTTTATCAATAACGCATAAATTACCACCGGTAATTACTCCTTTGATATCTTCTTTATTATTGAGTGCTATATAATTAAAGGCTTCTAAAGTAAGAGTGAAATTTGGTATTTGACCAAAAATAATTTTCTCTGTTAATACAATATCTTCCTGTTTTAAATCTTTTTCTATAACACTATTAAGTACGGGAGCATGTAAAGTAAGCCAGCCAAATTTTTGATTTAGATAAATATGTAAAATTGTTATATCACTAAATCCAATTAGCCATTTTGGTGTATTAGGTAAACCATGATCTTTAATATAATTGTCTATATATTTAATAAGTTTTGCTGAGCCATATCCTCCACGCATGCACCAAATAGCCTTAGAATCTGTTGAATAAAGAGCTTTAATTAATTGTTCTGCTCTAATTTCATCGGTATTTGAATGATAAGGTAAATTATTTCCTACTATTTCAAGGTTTATACTAGGTCTTAAATTAATACTTTCTATAAAATCTGAAGCTTTTTTAAGATTTTCTTGACTAAATCCTGCACTTGCAGGGGCTATTATCTCTACTATATCATTGTGTTTTAAAGGAGCGGGTAAGAATGTAGAGTTTAAAGTCATTTTAAAAGCTATTTTAATAAAATATAAACTAATAAAACTAACTTATATCTATAAATTATTAAAATCAAGGTGTTATCTTTAACCTTTGTTGCATTATTTTTCAATAATTTACAAAAAACTAAAAATTTTATGGTTGGATTAATAATTAAAATAATGTTACGATTAATTTTAAGAAAATGATTTTTTCATTTTTTTTTATTAAGACTATATAACGTACGGAGAGGTATTATAATGAAAAAACTTACAGCGGTAGTATTACCAGCTTTAGCAATCTCAGCTTGCGTAAATTTATCAAAAGTTGAGCATGGTAAAGTTAACACTTACGGTCCAGAATATAAAGCGCAATTAGCTAAAAACTATTCTGAAATGGCAAAAGAACAAGCTAACGAATTAGATTGGATTGATGCTGAAAATTTTGCAAGTAAAGCAGTTAAAGCTTCGCAAAATAAGAATGTTATGCCTGAAGACCCAAACAATTGGAGTTTAAAAGGTGAATTCAGAGCTGAATTCCAAGAATATAGAGACTTAGTTGACATGTTAATGACTGAAGAAAACAAAAGATTATATCCAAAACAATTGGCTAATTTAGTTTCTTCATTTGATTCATTACTTGAACAACAAGCTGAAGATGCTCATCATATAGAAAAATTACTTGATAAACGTGATACGTTCATCAGAAATGTAAGATTCTTCTTAGGTGAAACAGCTTTCTTACCACATCAAAAAGTTGTGAAAAGTGAAATGGTGTTCTTTAACAACAATTCACACAACTTAGGTAAATTAGGTAAAAAAGTTATTCAGAGAGCTGTGAAAAAACTTGCTAAACAAGGTATGACCAAGTTCTCAAGAGTTGTGATTTCTTCACATTCTGATAAAGTTGGAACAGATGGTTCAAACTATCATCTTGCTTTAGAAAGAGCTGCTGCGGTTAAAAACCATTTAGTTGCACTCGGTGTTGATGAAAGAAACATTGAAATCGTTAACTATGGTGAAAGTAAACCTATGGTTAAAACCGGTAAATCTCACGTTAAAAACAGACGTGTTGAAATTGACTTTGTTAACTAATATCTAACAAAGTTATAAAGAAAGTTTAGGGCAATTAGTTAAAACTGATTGCCCTTTATTTTTTGTATGTATATCATACACTTGCTTCTAGACTAATTATAAAAATTTAGTTAGAATTAAATATAGTAAATTTATTAGCAAGGCTTACACATGGATTTCATGCGACATGTTCGTAATGTATTCGTTCTAACACTAGTATATTCGTTCGTACTATTCCTTACCGTGTTTTTCTCTTCAGTATTGTTTATATATCTGAGCGGAACCGCGTATATAAGTTTTACTCATGCAGACATACTTTTATTTTTTGCATATATAAAATGGCTTTTTGGAAATTATGCTTGGGTTGTTACAACCGTTAAAGCAGGTCAAACTGATCAGCTTATACAATTAAATAATTATTTAATCCCTAAAATCATCGGATGTGCAATTGGCCCAATTACGATTGTAGCAATTATCATATTTATTTTTAGAGATCCATTACTCACGTGGCGACCATTTAAAAAGAGAGAAGCGCTTCATGGTGACGCTAAATGGGCTGGTGAAGAAGAGGTTAAACGTGCAGGCCTAAGATCGAAAGATGGATTACTCATAGGTAAAGATAGCGGTGGCTATTATGTAGCTCCAGGTTATCAACATGCATTACTTTTTGCGCCAACCGGTTCTGGTAAAGGTGTAGGGTTTGTAATTCCGAATTTATTATTCTGGGATGAATCAGTACTTGTCCATGATATCAAACTTGAAAACCATGAAATTACTAGTGGATGGCGAGCTAAGCGTGGCCAAAAAGTTTTTGTATGGTCACCTGCTGAACCTGATGGTATCACACATTGTTATAATCCAATTGACTGGGTAAGTACTAAACCAGGACAAATGGTGGATGACGTACAAAAAATTGCAAACTTAATTTTACCTGAAAAGGAATTCTGGAATAACGAAGCTCGTACATTATTTGTAGGGGTTGTATTATATCTTCTTGCTGTACCTGATAAAATTAAATCATTTGGTCAGGTGGTAAGAGAATTAAGATCAGACGATGTAATTTATAATTTTGCAGTAGTACTAGATACTATAGGTAAATATATTCACCCTGTGGGTTATATGAACTTAGCTGCATTCTTACAAAAAGCTGACAAAGAAAGATCGGGTGTAATTTCAACATTAAACTCAGGTTTGGAGCTTTGGGCTAACCCATTAATTGATGCTGCGACTGCAAAAAGTGACTTTAATATTCAAATGTTTAAGAAAGAGAAAACGACTGTTTATGTAGGCTTAACCCCTGATAACATTAAGCGTTTAGAGCCACTTATGAAAGTGTTCTATCAACAAGCAACTGAGTTCCTTAGCAGAAAAATTCCTAAGAAAGAAGAGGAACCATATGGTGTATTATTCCTTATGGACGAATTCCCAACTCTTGGAAAAATGGAGCAATTCTTAAATGG
Source organism: Sphingobacteriia bacterium (assembly GCA_017304685.1). Lineage (NCBI taxonomy): Bacteria > Pseudomonadati > Bacteroidota > Sphingobacteriia > Sphingobacteriia bacterium. Next base: position 553,524 of record JAFKLR010000004.1, read on the forward strand.
TATTGCTTACTTCCGTGGTTATCACGTAAGGTTATTCTTAATTATTCAGGATACTCAACAGCTAAAAGGTATTTACGAAGAAGCAGGGATGAATTCATTCCTTTCAAACTCAACTTATCGTGTTACATTCTCTGCGAATAACGTTGAAACGGCTAAATTAATTTCCGAGCTTTGTGGTAACAAAACTGTTGAACAAGCATCGCAAAATAAACCTAAATTCTTTGACTTTAATCCTTCAGCAAGAACAGTTAACGTTTCTGAAACTCAAAGAGCGCTTTTACTTCCACAAGAAGTTATTAATCTTCCTAGAGATGATCAAATCGTATTAATTGAATCATTCCCACCAATTAGATCGAAGAAGATTAAGTATTTTGAAGATAAATTCTTTACTAAACGTTTATTGCCGCCAACACCAATTCCACAACAGGAACCATTTGACGCGTCTAAATTTATGGTTGGTAAACGAGCTGCAGCAAGTGATGATGAACCAGATACAAACTTACTTGAAGATGTTGAAGATGAAAATTTAAGCTTTAATGAATCAACTGATAATAGTTCTTCATCAAGTTCAGATAATAATGATTTTGATTTAAATTTTGATGAAGAAGAGAATAAAGATAAAAATAAATAGTAAGCAAAATTGCTTACTATTTATTTAAAGAATCTATATAGTTTTTTTATTAGCTTCCGGAAGTGATAATGATTTATCGTATCCTTCTCTTTGTAAACCAAGTGGCTCGTAATCATATTTGATAACAGTACTGTGTTCTTTATTCTGCGACTTAGCTTGCGGTGGAATTTTTAAAGTATGTTTTTCTAAATATTCAGCATTCTCTCTAAATTCAATTTCCCTTCTTTCCCAGTAGAATCTTTCATTATTAAATCCTTCCCATGAAAGTGCTACCCATTTCATAAATTTCATGGTCCATCTGCCAGTGCCTAATTTATTTACCTGAGCATTTAAATCCTCTAAATAAGTAGTTAATGTATTTTGCATATGTTCTGGAAACTTACTTTTATAAAGAGATAAATAATTAAATATTTCTTCGCTTACATCTTTAATTTCACTTAAGCCTTTTTCGCCAGCTTTATATAAAAAAGCATTACCGGAAATTCTTCCAGTTCTTTTTTCGTTATGAATATCTGCAAGGCTTCTATATAAGTGATTAATTAGCATTTGAGTGTAGCAAACATCAATTGAGGTTTTAAAGAATTTAAATGATGTTATATTTTCAAATGTAAATTCACCTGGAAAGTTTGTAACTTCTTTTTGACCATGAACTATGTAATTTACAATTGGTCCGTATAGTTTGAAATATTTTACATTATGTTCGTAGCTTTTTTGTCTATTTCCTTCAAAACCATTTTTAATAAATTCTTTATAATGAAAGGCAGCTAGATTGAATAATTTCATTACAGTTGGGTAATCAGAACCAGATTTTTTACAAAGCGTTTCAACTGTGTAAAATATTGCATCACATTTTTCACTAAATATATCTCTAACAAATGGGGAAGGTTTACCTTCAATAATTACTTTTCCTAATTTATTAAATTCATCCTCAGACATACTTCTTAACTTTGAATCAATAACAGTAAAGGCGCTCATTAAATACCTAAGCGTCCCAAATGAACGGGCTAATTTTACAGGATTATAAGTTTGAGCAAGATTTAAAAGAAATCCTACATCTATAAAAGAACCTGGAAACCAAGTGTGTTCAGTTATTTCTGAAAACCACTGACTAGTTGGAACTATTTTGGTATTGTTGTTATTTTTCATATTCACCTCTTGATTGAGAATTACACGAAATGTGCGATTTAAGTTTAATGAGCTTTAACATTTCGAGTCAACATGAATTCTTTAAAAAACAATAGCTTAAGTAAATTTGCATTGACTGCGATAAAACCATTCTTAAACTTAAAGTTATAAATTTTTCTAGGGAGTTAAATATGTTAGCATCAACTGAGAAAAAGCCTGTTATAGTTCCAAATAATTTCTCATTTTTTACTAAAAAATTGGATAAAGGTTTTTTAAATAATTTTATTTTTGAACCTATTATTAGTTTTAAAATAAGCCAAGAAAAAAACTTTTTGAAGTTCTTAAGAAATGCTTTTAGGTATATGAATCTTTTAGAGCATTCTGTAAAAATTTCAGTCAAAATAAATGCTTTGAACGAGCAAGAAATTAGTAATTTAGGAGATGCGGATATAGGAGGTGAAGAACCTAATAAATTTTTACAAAGTGTATTTAGTGATACTTTAATAAATGAGATTAAAACTATTTGTAAAAATAATAATGTTAAATATGGTTCTGTTATGAAACTATTTAATTTAGCATCTCATTATTATTTAAAAGCACGTAGTTGCGCTTTTAAGGATGACTCAAAAGAAGCCGTTAATTGCAATAAAAAATCTATTCATGTACTTGCAATAATTTTTAACTTTTTACTAAACGGTAGAGATAAAGATTTTATTATTGATGAAAATTCAACACTGGAAAGCTTAACTAAATACTTCTCAGATTCTATTAGTGTAATGGAAGGGATTCTTATAATAAACGATATTTATAGATTACCTGTTGATATTAAAATTGATAAAAAAACTCGATCCTCTTTTAATGAAGTTATTTTTTTAATTGAGCAAAAATACGGAAAAGAAGGTGTAGAAGAATTAAAAAGGTTTTTTGAAAGCTCGAATGCAGAATATCTTGATTATAATAAAACTATTTTACCACTTAATATAAAAGAAGAAATTATAGAAGGTATTGTACTAAAAAGATTTAATGAAATAGTGCAAACTTTATCTTCCCCAGGTAAAAAAGGTGGGGGAACCTTAGAATGGTATAAAAATATGCAATTAAATAAAGTAGGTTTTGCTAACCGTAAAGACTATTATGAAGATTATATTAAAAATAGCCCAGCCCCTAAAGAAAGAACTAATGATAGAGAAACGGGTATTTATAACGAACATGTTATTTCTAATGTGAGAGAAGAAAGAGATAAAGAACAAACGGCTCTTTTGGATGGAAATACAAAATTTTATAATAGCCATTCTAAGTAAACTTTAAGGTATAGGTGGAATTTCACCTATACCTATAAACTACCTATGTTTATTACCTTTTACTAAATAAAACCCTCTATATAACCTTTCATTAGTTGCTGGATTATATACGCATTCTGAAGCATAGAGTTCTTCATTCTCACAGATTTTAATTTTAAGGATTTTACCTTCTTTTAGAGTAAAACCTGATTGTTTGTAATCTCTAATAAATTCTTTTTTTTCTGCAGCGTCTTTAAATTTTCTTTCCTGAGTGTCATTATTAAATTTTAGGTTATCAAATTTAATATGGGCATAGGTATTACTATTACCAATTTTTATCACCTCACTACGTGCAGGAAAATTATTACCCCAAGGCTTATTAATATCATTGGAATGACTAATAATTTCTATTATTTCATATTTTCTTTTTGTAACAACTTCTCTAAACCTGTTTGTATTTTCTGGAATAGGCTCATAGTTAATTATGTTTTGTTTTCTTTTTATAGGAAGTTTAGAAATAATTGGAGTAGTAATAACCTGATTTTCTACAGCTTTTTGCTCAACTACTTCTACTTCTTTTAATTCGGTTCCTTGAGGCATGGAAATAACTGTTTCTTGAGGTAAAGAAATCAAAGATATATCTTCTATATGTTCAGCTATTTTATTTTCATTATAAAGATTACTATTATTTATATTATTTGAAGTAAATGCTAAATATAATTCATCATAGTCAATTTGTTTTTGAATAACTTTTACTTGCGGTTTAAAATAATCTCTTAACTCTTCACGGGTAGAAAAACCTAACTCATTTAAGAATTTGTCTTCAAACTTTTCTAATAAAGGTGAAATGTTAAGTGGCGGACAAAGGTAATGTTGGAATCTAGGCTTATATAAAAATTTATAAATGGCTTTTAATAAAGCTGCTTTACTAAAATTTTCCTCGTTACTGAGCTTTAATATATCTTTAAAGTAAGTTTGGGTTTCCTCATCTAAACAATTTTTAATAACATTCGTAAAAGCTAAAGGATCATCTACCTCTTTATCAATAACGCTTGTAAAAGCTAGAGATTCTTCTAAATTTTTATTAATAAAGAAATTATAGTAACTATCATAATCGCATTTTCCATTTGAATGGATTAGGGCTTCTGCAAAATGATGAATTTTAAGCACACAGTAATTATATGCAATTGGACTAATATTTTTTTTATGAATTGCAGGGTTTTTGTTATTGTTATCATTAAATAAATACATTAAAAAAATGGTTTTATGGCTTTTAATAATAGTTTTATAATCTTCTTTATTAGCCAGTAACTCTAAAAATTTTGCAGCATTAACCATAATTTCTTCGTTAAACCCAAATTGAAACAGTAAATCATTATATAACTTTAATAATTCATGATTGTCCTTTTTAATAGCTGGTTCATTTAAATCATTGTTAGCTTTAAGATCTAATACATTTGAAATAAATGGAAAAATTCCTATAATTAAATGCGAAAGTTCCGTATTAGTAAATTCTTTAAATTTTTCTTTAATGCCTTTTAAAAATTTTATAAGTAAATTTTTAGAATTAGTTTTATAAATAGTATGTAATAAGGCTTTAATTGAATTATCGTTATAAATAATATGAGGAGAAAACTCTATCTCATAAAAATGTTTCAAAGAGACAAACCTTTTATGAAAGGCAAGTAACTCTGTAATTTGAATTACATCACATACTTTATCATTTAAAAGTTTTAAATTTAGCTGCAGAAACTGCTTGTCAAATTGAGCAGGGTTTTTAGTTATAAGATCACTTTCGAGTAATTTAAGTAATTTTAAAAATTCTTGAGTTAATTTATTATTTTTAAAGCGCTTATGACTAAGTAATTTTATATTTTCTTGTAGAAATTTTTTAGAATAAGTAACACTAAAAACTCTAATAATATTATTTAGCCTTATATAAAAGGATTTTGTGTTAATATCTATTGTTTCAAGCTCTTTAATATTTTTTAATGCTGCATTCGTTAGACTTTCATAATTTTCTTTTGTACGATTATTATCAAATTTTAATAATAAAGTTGAAATAGACATCATAGTTATTAAGTCCATTAATTCATCTTGAGACATTTTTATTTTTGTAAGAAACTTATTAGAAAATTTGCAAGTACTAATTTTTTTTAATAAGCTCAAAGCTAGATCATATTCTTTAAAAAAGAAAGAAATATCATAAAGTTTTAAAATTAATTTATAATTTAAATCTTCATCTCCTAATTCAGGTAGTAATTTTTCATATGTTCTTAGCCATAATTTAAAATGTATTTTTTGAGAATCGGATATTATTTCATATTGATTTAGGAGTGATAATAGTGGATCACGAATGGTTGAGGTAATAAGTTTAGTTGTTACACTATTTAATTTATAATAAGCATTAAAATTAATATGAAGTATTTCGCTAAGTAACTCGTCTAATTTATTTTGTTCTTCCGGTGTAAAATTAGGAGTATTTTTATAGAACTGCGAAGAAAAATTTATTATAATAACTATAGTGGAATTTAAAAGTGAAATAGAAAAATCTGAATTAAAATTAACTTGGCAAATGCTATAAAAACGATTTTTTATAATCTCTAAAATTTGAATAATTTCATTAGTTGTATAATTTTGCTCCCAAACATAGTAAAAAATATAAGAATAAGCCTGAAAGAAATTTAATTCTGTTAAGTTAAATTTCTCTTCCGTATTTCGTTTAAAGCGATTTTTTGCTATTTCTATTAATTCTTTATTGTCTATAGGAAACGGAATCAATGTTTTAAATAAAAATGGTATTAGTGCTTCAACAATATTATCACCATTTTCTTTTTCTAATTGCAAAATGAGATTAAAAAATTTATTGAAATCGAATGCTGTACTATTCTTTTGTTTATGTAATTTAAAGTACTTATCAAAATTATTTTTATAAAGAATAACTTTTTGTTTTAAAAAACATTCTTGCTCATTCGTATCAAATATATTGGTTGAATGATCTTTAGTAAGCATAATAATACCATATAAAAATTTAAATATAATTATATAAAAAAATTAACCATTGTCAATGACAATTAATAAATACTTAATTTTATTGTAATTAATTGTTTTATATAATATTTATCTGGAGTAATTTTAAAAATACATCATATTATCCTAGACATCCTTGTTAAATTTATGCTAATAATTTTTATAAAGCCCCAAACAAAATAAAGGAAAATTTCATGGATATTAATTTTGAACAAAACGTCAATGCGACAGACTTTGCTCACTTGTTTTTAGTAAGTGATAAATTAGATTTCCCTAATGATTTAATTAAACTTGCCAATTCTCATAGTATTAATTTATCAAATCTTGCTAAGCAATTTAATTTTAACGGTAAAAAAGGCGAAAGCTTTGTTGCAACTATTAATAACAATATCCATATCTTCTTTGGAATAGGAAAAAGATCAGATATTAATCTTGATAATATTGAACTTTTAGGCGGTAAATGTTATGCGGTAATGGCAGCTTATAAGCTAGCGAACATTGCTATTTATATTGATCAAGCGCCACTTCAGCATTTAGAAAATCATGAAGCTGCTGCAAAATTTGCTTCAGGTATTAGACTAAGAGCGTATAGATTTGATAAATACAGAACTAACCAAAAACCTGAAGATAAAGTTAAGCTTGTCAATATCACGTTTATTTTAGAAAAAGCTAAAGACGCCCAAAAAGAATGGAAACAAGTAAAACTTTTATCTGATGCAGTTTACGTTGCACGTGATTTAGTATGTGAACCACCAAATGTACTTTATCCTGAAAGTTTTGAAGAAAGATGTCTTGAACTTAAAAAACTTGGTGTAGACATAGAAGTTCTTGATGAAGAAAAAATGCGTAGTCTTGGTATGAATACTCTTTTAGGGGTAGGCCAAGGAAGTATTAGAGAGTCACGTGTTGTAGTAATGAATTATAAAGGTGGTAATAAAACTACAAAACCAATAGCCTTTTTAGGAAAGGGTGTAACTTTTGATAGTGGTGGTCTTTCATTAAAATCTGCAGGCGGTATGGAAGATATGAAATACGATATGGCAGGTGCTGCAACTGTTACAGGTCTTATGCACCATTTAGCGAGTCGAAAAGCTAAAGTAAATGTTGTTGGTGTAATAGGTTTAGTTGAAAACATGCCTGATGGTGCGGCACAAAGACCAAGCGATGTTGTAGTTTCTATGTCAGGTCAAACTGTTGAAGTAATTAATACTGATGCAGAGGGACGACTCGTTCTAGCAGATATTTTATGGTATACACAAGATAGATATAAGCCACAATTTATGGTTGATTTAGCAACTTTAACAGGAGCTATTACCATTACTTTTGGTCATTATTATGCAGGTCTCTTTTCTAATAATGATGAATTGGCAGATAAATTATTTAAAACTAGCCAGAAGGTTTCTGAAAAATTATGGCGCTTACCACTTGGTGAAGAATATGAAAAATGTCTTCACTCAGAAATTGCAGATATACAACATACAAGTAATGAAAAAGGTGCAGGTAGTATTACGGCAGCTCAATTCTTACATCACTTTGTGAACAATACTCCATGGGCACATTTAGATATTGCAAGTATGGCATGGACTAAAAAAGATTTAGAGATTTCTCCGAAAGGTCCAACAGCTTTTGGTGTAAGACTTTTAAGTCAATTTGTAATGGATTACTATGACAACAAATAGTGCAACTACTGTAAGTTTTTATCATTTAAGTGCTAGCCCCTTTGAAAAGGCGCTAGCGGCTATTATGGGTAAAGCTTATGCTAGTAATTTAAAAAGTGTAATATTAACTTCTAATGAGCTTAAATCATTAGAAGTTGATACGCTTTTATGGTTACAAGGAAGACACAGTTTTCTTCCCCATGCGCTAATTTCTGACCCAAAGAGTGAACGTCAGCCAATTTTAATTTCACATGAAGTAACAGATTTTCCAAATAACCCTGAAGCTATTGTAGCGGTAAGTGGTAGAACTGATTTTGATCCGATAAAATATAAGCGCGTAATTGATATTTTTAATGGCAATGATCAAAATGAAGTTGAACAAGCACGCAAAAGATGGGTACACTATAAGAAGTTAGGATGTGAAATGCAATATTGGTTTCAAGATGAAAAAGGTAATTGGGCAAGTAAATAACCTAAAATCTCTTACTCCAATTTTCTTCTAAAAGGAGTTTTTAAAATGGTCTCTAAAATTATTATTGATGAAGCCATGTTATTATGTGCAGGTTTTGGGAAAAGGCTGCAACCATTAACTTTAACAACTCCAAAACCTTTAATTAAAGTAAATGCTAAACCTATAATCGAATATACTATAGATTCTTTAGCTAAAATTAATATAAAAAAAATTATAATTAATGCTCATTATTTACCTGAGCAATTTGAAACATTTTTAGAATATATTAAGAATAAATATCTTTATATAAACTTCGTTCTTTCATTTGAACCAGAGATTATGGAAAGTGGTGGCGGTGTCAAAAATGCTATCAAATATTTTACTAACTCTAAAGGCCTTATAATTAATGGTGATTGCATATATATTGATAAAGAAGAAAATACCTTTGAATATTTAATCAATAAATATGAAGAAAATATGGATGCTTTAATGCTATTCAATGATTTTCATAATGCTTATGGATTTGATGGAAAAGGCGATTATGGCCTTGATGAATATGGAAGAATTAATAGAGATGAAAAACCTCTTTTTGCCTTTAATGGGGCTCAAATAATTGATTTAAACGTTATAGCAAAATACGAACGAGATTATTTTTCTTTAAGAGATGTTTATAGTAATCCCGCTTTAAATATATATGGTACTTTAAATCCTAACCCTTGGCTTCATATAGGGGATGTTAAAGGTTTAGAGGAAGCAGAAAAGTTTTTAAATCAAACCTCCTTAGCATAAAGCTTTTCCATACATACTTTTAAATTACTCTAAGTAATTGAAAATTGATTAAAATATTTTTTTATTTACAATTAGTTAAATTTGTGTTAATTGTTACGCTCCAAAAAGTTTGCAATTTAACTAAGAAGAATTTTATGCGCTCTAAAATTACTAAGCCAGTTATACTCTTTTATGAATTTCACTCAAGTACTGAAAATTATAAGCTATTTAAAACTCAATTAGAGAATTTAAAAGATAATTACGGTTATGAAATAATTGGTACTGAAGAGGATGATAAAATTATTTCTTTAAAACATGTTAATATAGCCAAAGAAAATATTAAAAAAAATAATGGAAAAAATATAAATTTAGTAACAGGCGTATGGTCTCCTAGTGAATCAGAGTTAAATTACATAACATACGCGCTTGCGCTAGAAATGCCTGTAAGAGGGTTAGATCATGAAGCTAAAAATATTTATTCTATAGATGAATTTGGCATTGATAAAATTAGAGAAAAAAGATTTGCGGAAAATATTCATGATTATCATAGTTTAGGTCATAATATAATAGTTCATGTAGGAAGAGGTCATAGAGCAGGCATTGAAGAAGAGCTTAAAAAAAATTCAATTCCTTATATTTCAGTATTTATATATGACGATGTTACTATAAATAGGCAGATAGCTATTTCTTTAAAAAAATTTAAAAGTAATGGATTTCATAAAGACGAAACTGGTTTAATACTCTATCATAATGTTACATCAGTTACGGAAAAAGAAGAATTTTTAAAGTTATTTTACTCTTACCTAAATGCTTCAATTTTTAAATTAAATAGTAAAAAACTTTTCGAGCAAATGTCAAATTACATGGCATTAAATGATAGTTTTAAAGATACATTTATAGAGCAAATTGCAAATAAGTTATCGGAAATCACAGGCTTTAATTGTAGAGCATTTAAAAGAAATAATACCGGCAAAGATATAATTATTGATGGAATATTTGAAATCGATAATTTATTTAATGAAGAAAATGAAATTGATAAAAATAGAGTTGAAGAGGTTTTAAAAGCTTACAACATCCCTTTTATTACAAAGCGTAAAGAGAAGGGAGGTTATAATATTATTGTAGGAAATTTAAATAGTGAAGAAATAATATTAAAAGCCTCACGTAACAAATTATATTTCCCAATAGATGAAAAAGTATTTTTTGAAACTATTCTCTCTCATTCCAAATTAGATAATTACGTAGAAAATAAAGAATTTATAGATAAACCAGAAAATATTACCGAAAATTATCAGATTGCAAAACTTCTAAGCGCAGATTTAGGCTTTAAATTTAAGGCTATGAGAAGGCACAATACCCCTAATGATTTTATAATCGATGGCATTTTTGAATTTGAAAATCAAAGTGAAAAAGAAAGTTTAGAATTAGTATTAGACAGTAAAAATATCAAATTTAGTACTCATGCTAATAAAATTATTATCGAAAGAATAAATAGTGATGAGGTAATAAACCTTCTATCCATATATAACTTAGCGGTTAAAACAGAAAATATACAAAAAGCGGTAAACTCACATTCTAGTTTAGAAAATTATGTTAAAGATAAAAGATTTATTGATAAACCAGAGAATATTACAGAAAACTATCAAGTAGCTTTAAAATTAAGTAGAAGGCTTGGGTTTACATGTAAGGCAATGAAAAGAAATAATACTCCTAATGATTTTATTATTGATGGGGTTTTTGAAGTTGAAAATTCCAAACAAGAAAGCTTAGAAACGATATTAAAGGAAAAAGGTTTTGCATTTACTTCAGAGCGTGAGCGATTAATTGTCGAAAGAGTAAATAGCAACGAGATTATACAAAAGCTTTAAAAATAAGTGGGCTTAAAATTTACTTTAACCCACTAACCTTAACTACATTGAAAGGCTATTTTCTTCACTGTCGCTAATATAATTCCAAGCATGTTTTTTATGCCCAGATAAATTCTTCGTAAGTACATCAATCAATTCAATGCTTGATCTAAAACCATTTCTACTACGTCTTTCTTGAATCGAATCACAACGTTTATTTATTTCTTCAAAATCCTCTTCCTCAATTAATTCAAATACTTCAGATTCAGTGAAGGCGTTAAATTTCTCTCTATTATTATTATACATTTCAACAAAGATACTTAATGGAATTTTATAATCTATGATAATTCTAGCAATAAATTGATTATCTAAAGCTTCAAAGAGATCTTTATATTTTGTATAAAACTCAAAAATTTGTTCTAATGTTATTTGCTTCATAGTTAACAATTCAATATACGTAGTATTTTTTAAATTATTTATAAAATTTAGCCCTAATCTAGTTAATTTAGTAAAGCCAATAATTCCTGCATCAATAAGTGAGTTAAGCTCATGGTCATCAAAAATAGCTTGTATAATAGCCATATTTGTTGATTTAAAAGCCTCATGAATATCAAAATAAATAATCATATCGCATACGTCAGTATTATTAAGTAAATATAACATATGCTCTCTATCAAAGCCTGTAGCGTCAAGCTCATAGTTAAGGAGTAATGATTTTAGTCGTGCCTCAGTAAGATGGGCATATTTAATTTTATTAAATTCCCTTATAACAGTGGAAGAATATTCAGGTTCCTTTTCTTCTTCACTACTCGATTCATCAGCATACATTTCATCGCGGGAAGGTAGCTCATAATAATCAAACAAGCTATTTATAGCTCCTTTCGTTAGAACTCCTTGTTCAAAAGTAATGTATTTTAATGCAAGTATCTTTTGTGCATCATTTAACTTAAGAAATATTTCATAAGCCTTTTCGCCAATAAAGTTTTTAAATATTTCACTATTGGTAATAATACTTGATAATTTCCATTTAAATAATTGACCATGGGTGCCTCTTGTTTTCACTTCTTTTGAAAAGGCTTGTAGTGTAAGTGCGCAATGCCCACAGCAGAGTTTAGCGATTCCAATATATTTTTCCGATAAATTTAGATTAGCTAACTTATCTTCTATTTTTTGATTAGATTTTGTTTTAATTATATGCGCAAGAATTTTAATTTCGGCATGAATATCTTCAGCGCTTATATAAAGAATTTCATAAGCTTTACTCTTAAAAATATCCGTAAGGTTTCTATCTTTATTGCTATTTATGTAATTTTCAACTTTTGAAAAATCTCTAATAGTTCTACTAATTTGCTTTATAGATTCTTGAATTAATTTTTCATTATAATTATTTAAACTCGCAATTTTTAATTCACCATCTTCTAAAGCTTTTCTCCATTTTTTAATTGTAAGTTTTTGACTTAAATAGTTTTTAAGGAATGTTTCTAAAATCTCTTCTAACTGGCCACATATTTCATCATTAGGCCTTAATTTATCTTTTAAAACTAAAAAAGCGCATTCTTTAATTAAAAGCATTTTGTTTATTAAATTATGCCCCTTACTATTAGCAATATCAGAAAAATAATCCATTACGCTCATAATATGTTTAGCAAAATTACTACTGCTATTTCCTTTTTTACTGTTAGCGTGAATTTTATTTGAGGCGATGTAAATTTTATTATTATCATAATAAACGGCAGTGCATTTACTATTACCTTCAATAAGTCTTGCGAGAGAATCAAGCCTTCTTTCTAATTTTGTAACTTTCTCACCCTTTTTTGAATGTATATTTAAGTTTTTTTGTAAATGTTCTAAAAACGCTTTATATGATTCTCTAATTTGAGGATCTACGGGTATTTCTGGTAATTTATTTTCTTTCTCAGGGCTTTTTTTAGTTGGTGTAGTTTTCATGTTTATTACTTATTAATAATTTATTAAGGAATAATAACAAAAGAATTGTTAATAATCTAGTTTAGAATGTGTAAGAACATAAAAATATTAAGATATTTTTGATATCTTATTGATTTTAAAATAAAAAATTTTGATAAATTTTAATCTACTGATTTTCAAGGAATCATTTTTTTACTCACCCACTTACATAAAAATTTTCTATTATATATATCTATTACTATAATCTTAAAATGGTAATACGTATGACTTCTAGCTCTTTCGATATAAATAACATTCCAAATGTAATTCTTGAAACCAGCGCTAAATTGGTAATAAAAGCTGAGCATCTTATAGATAATATGGATAATTTAAGCGAAGAAGAATTTAATTCAAAAATGAAACATGTAACTCAAATGACCAATGTGTTGCAGAAAATAAGCAATATTTATCATAAGGCTCATAAAACAATTGAAAAAAGTGAAAAGGCTAAAGCAAAAGAAAACATTAAAGAAGAAAAGGCTAAAGAAGAGAAATCAAAAAATTCTTTTAAATCAAATAACTTCTCAAAACTTTCTCATCAAATTATAAAACCCAATTCTCATTCAAAAAATTTAAATGATGATTATAAATTTTATATTCCAAACCAGCGTGATTCTAGGCTTGATAAATTTGCAAATGTTGATGAGGAATAAAAAGAAATAAGAAAGGAAAGGGATAAGGTAAGAGTAGTGAAAAAAGGTAATTAGTAAGTTACCTTACCAATTACCTTTATAAAATTTAGAATGCTAATTCCATTGGCTTAGATAATTCCACAAGTTGGGTTTTTGCTTGTTCAGTATTCATATTATCTATAGTCGCTAGTTTATCACGGAATTGTTTAGCTACTCCAGTCGCAAGCTTAATTTCAGTTAAACTAAACTGTACAGTATTAGGTTCTATTGAAGTATTACTAGCTCCTGGTGCAATTTGGTTGATAGCATTAAGTTGAGTGCTAACCTTAAGTGCAGTAAAATCTCCAGAAGTTAATTTTTTTACAACATGGTTTCCATCTTTATCAGTTGCACTAACAGTATATTCAATATTTATAACGGCATTTTCTTTTACAAATTTTTCAAAAACTTTTGTAGAAGTTCTTTCATCACTTCTTGTTTTAGCTTCAATTACTTTCTTAGCAGTTTTTTGGATAAAATCTACTGCATCAATAAGAACTTTATAGCCAATAGGTGCTGCAACTAACTGCATATATCTGCTTGGCATAAAGCGTGAAGCAAAAGGTAAAAGGAAAGGTAAAGCAGCAAAAGTTGCAATTTTAAATACTAAATTTACAAGAAATTCAATTGGGTTATGTTTTAAGTAAACAGCCATAGCGCTTAAAAAATAATTATCACTATATTTTAATTTTCTGTAAAACTTTTTAAAACTATTAGCAGGTTTTTCTAATTTAGATTTCTTAAATTCCTGTTGAACCATTTTTATAAGTTTATTAATTAATTTGATACTTTCTTCTCGCTTTATCTTTTGATCTTTAAATATTTTTGTATTTAAATTCATAGGTAATTGCTTTAATTCAGCCACTTTTACATCTGTTCTAAGCTTCTTTAAAGCTTTTTCTTCAGCTTGACTTTTATCATTTAAAGCGCTTAAAGCTACTGTACCTGCAACTTTTACTAGATCTTTATTTAAAACTGCATTGGTAACAGCTTCCTTTGGAGTTTTAGAAAAAGCAATTTTTAATAACCCAGCAATTCCAGCTAATGTTAAGAAACCGTTATTGCGTAATCCATCACCAACTAAGAATGTATGTATAGTAGTAATGGTTTTTCCTAAGCCTCTTAGTAAAACGTTATCCTTATCGCTTAAATATTCTCCGAAACTTTTACTAGATTCAGAAATGGCAACAGTAGTTTCTGCATCATCAACTGCGTCTGCAACGTTATTTGCAACAGCAACTGTTTTACCGAAACTTGGTAAATATGAGGTAAATACACTTAAGCTTGATTGGTAAATTGGCTTAACTGTAACTACAACGCTACTTGCTTTACTTCTTAAAGCATTGATAATTTGTGAAATGTTCATAAAAAACCTGCAATTTTATTAATAAATTGTTTACTTTTGTAAGCTTACTTTAGTAAATTTCTTTAAAAAGGTCAATTTAAATTTATATAAATATAAAGATGTTTTTAATAATTTACTTGCGCCAGAAAAGCGGGTTTATAAGTACCAGTAAAGTAAAGAATTCTAACCTGCCGAATATCATTAGGACTGTAAGAACAATTTTAGTAAACGAAGGTAGAAGGGCATAAGAACCGTCTGGGTTGATAATCTCGCCTATACCAAACCCGCTATTAGAAATTGCGGAAATAGAGGCGCTTATGGCGGTCATAAAATCAAGACCATTTAAAGTTAATAATAAACTTCCAATGATAAGGCCAAAGAAATATAGGATTACAATTGAAATTGCTCCTGAAATTGCATTATTTGTAAGTGGCTTATCGCCAAAATAAACCTTAAATACACCATGTGGGTGGAGTAATGTTCTAATATTATATTTAATAACCTTATAGGTTACTTCTAACCTAAATAATTTAATTCCCCCGGAAGTTGATCCAGTACAACCGCCGATTAATGAAAGAACCGATAGAAGTACTCTTGGAAAATCTCCCCAAGCATCATAATTACCCTGGCTAAATCCTGTAGTTGTCATTATGGAAACTGCATTAAAGCTTGCAAGTCTAAGAGAAGTTTTATAATCAAAATGCTGATGATAATGTAACCAAAATGTAAGTGAAGTAACAGCTAAAATAATGATAGTAAAAAATGTTTTGGTTTGTGGGTCGTTTATAAATTCTTTGAAGTTACCTTGGGTAATGTTATAATAATGAATAAAAGACTGCGAACCGAGTATCATTAGTAATATTAAAATTAAATCTACCTTAATATTATTAAAATGAGTTATAGAATTATCGTAATTAGTAAACCCGCCTGTTGAAATTGCCGACATTCCATGACATAGGGCATCAAAGAAATTCATACCCAGAGAGTATAAAAACAGAACACCAAGTAATGTTATTGAAAAATATATAATAAGTACATTAACAGCTATATGGCCAACTTTAGGTAAAATTTTCTTAGATTGATCAGAATATTCCATTTTAAAAAGCTGCATTCCACCAATTTGTAAGCTTGGTAAAATTGCAATGCCTATCATTACAATCCCAACTCCACCAATATAATTTAATAAAATACGATAAAATAAAAAACCTTTTGATTTCTCCTGTAAATTAGTAAATATAGTTGCTCCACAAGAGGTTAAGCCAGAAGTGCTTTCAAAAAGCGCATCGGTCACACTAATCTCAGGCTCAATTATTATAAACGGTATTGCGCAATATAAAATTCCGCTAAGCCAAGCAAAAACTGTAATTAAAAAAGCTGATTTAACGGTTTTACTATCTTCTTCAGTATTGAATATTTTAATAAATGTCCCAATTGTAACTCCGATTAACGAAGTATATAAAAAAGCTTTATAATTTCGATTAAGCGAAGCAAGATCAATAATTGCTGGAATTAGCATTATTGTACCAAACAGTACTAAAGAAAATCCAAAAGATTTTAATATGGCGCGAATAAAATTCATAAATTTTCATCAAATATTTTAAACTATGAATACTAGCTTTTAATTAAAACTTCAAGTTATTGAGGTATTTTTTGTAAATTGTAATAATGTTTATTAACCCCTCAATATGATTTTTGCAAAAATGAAAAAAATGCTTAATAATATATAGGTACTAACTTTTTGTTAGGGCTTATTATTTTCATTTTTTGTGAAGATTATATATGAATAAAAATAAAATTATAAGTAATGCTTTAGAATATAATAATGTTGTTTCAGAAACATTAGATGAATTATCTTCACCCCTTAAAGATAATTTTGGTATCACTACAATTGCTTATGCGAGATTTAATGATAATAAAATTTTTCATATTTCAAATAATGTAGACTGGTATGATTTTTATATTACAAACGGTTTTTTCGACTCTCCGCATCACCAAACTGAAATTAATAATTTAGTTTCTGACAAATATGTAGTTTTAAGAAAAGGAAATAACAAATTTGTTCAAGCTATGCATAGGTTTAATGTCTGGCACGGTATAAGCATTTATAAAAGATCAAATGATTTAATAGAAATGTGGAATTTTGCTACATATAAAAATAACGAAAATATACTTAATTTTTATCTTAATAACCTTTCATTACTTGAAAAATTTATTATCTATGTAAAAAATAAAGCAGGGGATATATTTAACCCTTCAAATAACGGCATTTGGTTAAATAGAAAAAAATCTATTATTCTTCCGCAAGCTTTTGATAATTCAAAAGCTCATCAGTTCCTTTCGGAAACTTCATTAGATAAATTTAAATTAGAAAACAGCTCTGCAACGCTTACAAAGAAAGAAATGGATTATTTATATTATCTCTCGCTAGGTAAATCTATCAAAGAAATATCGTATATAATGAATATTTCCCCTAGGACTCTTGAAACACGATTAAATTATATGAAAAATAAACTAAATTGCAGTTATAAATCAGATTTAATTCAAGTGTTTCATGAAAGTAGTTTAAAAGATTTATATAAATAACTAATAAATTATTTCTTACCTATCATGTTTTCAGGTCTTACCCAAGCATCAAATTGTTCGCTTGTAAGAAGCTCTAAAGCTAAAGCTGCTTCTTTAAGTGAAGTACCTTCTTTATGAGCTTTTTTTGCAATTTTTGCTGCATTATCATAGCCAATATGAGGGTTTAAAGCGGTTACAAGCATTAAAGATTGTTCCATTAATTGCTTTAGTCTATCTCTATTTGGTTCAATACCTTTTAAGCAATTATCAACAAAGCTAATACAACCATCACTAATTAAAGTTATAGAGTTAAGTACATTTGCAACAATGAGAGGTTTAAACACATTAAGTTGTAAATGACCATTTGATCCGCCAATAGTAACTGCTACATGATTACCCATAACTTGAGCTGCAAGCATTGTTAATGCTTCACATTGTGTTGGGTTTACTTTACCTGGCATAATAGATGAACCAGGCTCATTCTCAGGTAATAAAAGTTCGCCTAAGCCTGAACGTGGGCCTGAACCAAGAAGCCTAATATCATTTGCAATTTTCATAAGGCTTACGGCAATAGTATTTAGTACTCCAGAAACTTCTACCATAGCGTCATTACTTGCCAAAGCTTCAAATTTATTTGGAGCAGTTATGAATTTAAGACCTGTTAATTCGCTAATTTTCTCAGCTATTTTTTCAGCAAATCCTGGTTTTGCATTAAGACCTGTACCAACGGCTGTACCACCTTGAGCTATGTAAGAAATTCTAGGTATTGTTGTTTTTACTCTTTCAATAGCATATTCAATTTGTGTAAGAAATGCTGAAAATTCCTGACCTAAAGTCATAGGTGTGGCATCTTGCATATGCGTGCGGCCAATTTTAATAATATCTTTAAACGCTTCTACCTTTTCCTTTAATTCATTACGCATATATTCAAGTGCAGGTAACAATTCCTTATGCAATGCAATCATTGTCGCAACATGCATGCCAGTTGGAAAAGTATCATTAGACGATTGACCCATATTTACATGGTCATTAGGATGAACAGGTTTTTTAGAACCCATTACGCCATTCATAAGTTCAATAGCACGGTTAGAAATCACTTCATTAACATTCATGTTAGTTTGAGTACCAGACCCGGTTTGAAAAATTACGAGTGGGAAGTGATCATCAAGTTTACCATTAATTACTTCATCCGCTGCAAGACAAATATTTTTTACAATATTTTCATCTAAACCAGCTATCTCTTGATTAACTAAAGCCGCAGCTTTTTTAACAATTGCAATTGCATGAACAACTTTAATAGGCATCTTATCTTTGCCAATTTTAAAATTATGCAATGAACGTTCTGTTTGTGCGCCCCAATATTTACTATTTTCAACTTCAATTTCACCAAATGAATCGCTTTCAATTCGTGTCGCCATTAGTAAATTCTCCTTAATTTGAGGTGCATTCTTCAGGTTGTAATTTTGATTCTTCTTTTATATCGGGTTGAAATTCTTTTATAATTGTTGATTCAACTGCATTTTCATTACTCTCACTATTAAATTCAGATTCTTTTGAAGAGTTTTGATTTGTATTTTCACTTTTTGTATCTAACGAATTTGTTTCAACATGAGGTTTAGATTTTTTATTAATTTCATGTGCTTCATTTATTATTCGGGAATAATGATCTGCGCATTGTAAGTATTCTTCAGCTTTTACTTTATCTCCGCTTGAAGCACTTTCTTTTGCAAGTTCAAGACACCTGCTACGCGTTTGAATAGCTTTTTGATATTGTTTAGAACCAAGAAAAACATTATATTCTGTACCGTTTTCAACCACTTGATGATTGTTATTACGATCTTGATAATTTTTAGAGCGATGGTATGGAGTCCTTTTTTTCATAACTTGTTTTTTCATAATGTAATGTTAGAATTTAGTTATTATTTTAATGTTTTATTTGAAAAGCGCAACTACGAATAATGCCATTTAAATCTTCTAAATAAGAAAGACATTCAAAACCCTGGGAAGACATAATATTAATTAAATCATCTAATTGATCTTGACCAATTTCAAAAAATATTATTGAAGTTTCACTTACAATTTTTTTAAGTTCTTTCGCAATTGTGCGATAACAATCAAGGCCATCTTCACCTCCATTTAATGCTAAATAAGGATCGAATTTTTTTACTTCTACACTTAAATTCTCAATATCTTTAGTAATAATATAAGGAGGGTTTGAAATAATTATATCAAACTTCTCGTTTATATTTTCTAACCAATTTGATTTAAGAATATTAAGTCTAGAATTTAATTTATATTCATTCAAATTCTTTTTAGCAATTTCGATAGCTTTATCACTAATATCTATTCCTGTACCTTTACTATTTTTATACTCTAAAAGTAATGAAATAATAAGGCAACCTGAACCTACGCCTAAATCAATTATTTTTAATTCTTTTGTTTTGTCCTGAAAAGTAGCAAGAACATGCTCGATTAAAGTTTCGCTATCATTTCTAGGATCTAGTACATCTTCGCTTGTAAAAAATTTATATTTCCAAAAATATTTATAACCTAAAATTTTAGAAACAGGTTTTCCATTAGCTCTTTCATTTACAACTTCGGTAAATGATTTTAATTGTTCATCCGATAAATTATCTTCATATTTTTTTACTATATCTTCCATTGCTAAATTTGTAACAAATGAAAGTAATACTCGTGCATCTAATTGCGGAGTAGCAAAACCAAGTTTACTAAATAATTGGCCACTTGCAGTTAATGCTTGTCTGATATTACACGGATTCGGTAAGTTTATTTGCTTCATCGTAAGAAACTAAAGCCTCAATTAATTCATCAAGTTCACCTTCATTAACAATTTCATTAATTTTATATAATGTAAGGTTAATTCTATGGTCAGTTACTCTACCTTGTGGGTAGTTATATGTTCTAATTCTCTCTGATCTATCACCAGAACCTACTTGGCCTTTTCTTTGGGCAGCTCTTTCTGATTCTTGTTGTTCCCTTTGAACTTCATATAATTTAGCACGTAAAATTTTTAAAGCCTTTGCTTTATTTTTATGTTGCGATTTTTCATCTTGTTGCTGAACAACTATACCTGTTGGTATGTGAACTATTCTTACCGCACTATCAGTTGTATTTACTGATTGCCCACCAGGCCCACTTGATCTGAATACGTCAATTCTTAAATCTTTTTCTTCAATATGGATATCAATATCTTCTGCTTCAGGAAGAACGGCAACAGTTGCAGCGGAAGTATGAATACGTCCACTTGATTCAGTTTCAGGCACTCTTTGCACACGATGAACACCTGATTCAAATTTAAGGCGAGCAAACACTCCAGAGCCTGCAATTGAAGCTGAGGCTTCTTTAAATCCGCCAAGTCCAGTATCAGAAATTGAAAGAATTTCAAAACGCCAACCTTTACTTTCAGCGTATCGTTGATACATCCTAAAAAGAACAGAAGCAAAAAGAGCAGCTTCTTCGCCACCGGTTCCTGCACGAACTTCTAGAATAGCATTCTTTTCATCATCTTTATCTTTTGGAAGTAAAGCTATTTTTACATTTCTTTCAAGATCAGGAAGTGATCTTTTTATTTCATATAATTCTTCTTCAGCTATTTTTTTCATTTCGTCATCAAGATTTGAATCTTGTAACATTTCGGTAAGATCTTTTAACTCTCTTTGTGTTTGTAAAAAATGATTTACTTTTTCAACTACAGGACCGAGGTCAGAATATTCTTTAGAACAATTAACAAACTCATCTTTACCAAGTCCTTCTGGATTCATAAGTTTATTACCAAGTTCATTATAGCGGGTAATAATTTTTTCTAGGTTTTGCTCAAAGCTCAAGTGAAGTCTCCAAACTTTAATTTAGTTTTAAGTTAGTTATTGGTTTTAATATTGTCCAAGTTTATCTAAAAGGTTGTCTATTGAAATAATCTCCTCAGAACCAGTCAGCATATTTTTTATTTTTGCTACGTTTTTTTCTAATTCTTCTTCACCGATAACAATAGCAATTTTTGCATTTATTTTGTCAGCGTATTTAAATTTCTTACCAACTTGATTTTGATAAGGAAGAATTACACGTATATTATTATTTCTAAGGATCGTTGCAATAGCTAAAGATTCTTTTTCAGCTCTTTCACCAATTGCAATAATCGTAACTGTAAGTACATTAGCATCAAAATTTTTAAAATCAACTAATTCCATTAAACGTTCAATTCCGCCAGCAAATCCAATAGCAGGTGTAGGAGGACCGCCCATAGTTTCGATTAAACCATCGTATCTTCCACCACCAATTACTGTTCCTTGCGCACCTAATGCATCAGTGATAAATTCGAAGATAGTATGTTCGTAATAATCGAGTCCTCTAACGAGTGATGGATTTTCAGTAAATTTAATTGCATTTAAGGTAAGCAATTCTTTTAGTGCAGCGTAATAATCATTAGATTCTTGATTGTAAAATTCGCTAATACGCGGTGCATTTAAATTTATTTTTTTATCGTTTTCATCTTTTGAATCTAAAATTCTTAAAGGGTTTTTTTGTAATCTAACTTTACTGTCTTCTGAAAGTGAATTTATATGATCACGATAATATTCAGTTAAACTATCACGGTAAATTTTTCTAGTTTCTTTATCACCCAGTGAATTTAAGTTTAATTGTATTGATTCACTAATACCAAGCTTTTCTAAAATTTGCGATGCCATGATTATAATCTCAGCATCAAGCATTGGTGATTTAATCCCTAAAATTTCCGCATTAATTTGGTGAAATTGTCTTTGTCTTCCTTTCTGTGGTCTTTCATACCGAAAAAGTGGGCCATGACTAAATAGTCTTAAAGGTAAGTGTTGAGTGTAGCCATTAGAAATAAAAGCTCTACAAATACCTGCAGTAAATTCAGGACGTAATGTTATTTCTTCACCACCTTTATCAAGAAAGGTATACATTTCTTTAGTTACAACGTCTGTTTCTTCACCAAGTGTTTTTCTAAATACATCAGCAAATTCAAAAATAGGTGTAGCAAGGTCATCAAAGCCATAATTAATTGCGATATTTCTTGCTGTATTTACTACGTGTAAGAATAACCTATAATCACTTGCAAATAGATCTTTAGTTCCTCTTACAGGTTGTAGTTTTGTACTCATAATATTTCTCAATTTTTATTTTATGTTTTTCACATTTTTTATTATGCGGAGGAGGAAATAATCTTATGCATTAAATATACTAAAGATTTATATATTACCTTCCTTAATTGTGCATTGATTTTAATTAATGTTTTTTACTAAGTAAACTATGTTTAAAGCCATATCCGAAATATAGTATTAAACCAAGAGCTACCCATATTAAGCAAACATCCCAAGTAGTAATTAATAAATCACCTAGTAAATAAATACATGAAATTAGAGCAATAGGAGCAATAAGCCAAATAGCAGGACATCTAAAAC
The DNA here is from genome assembly GCA_017304685.1 of Sphingobacteriia bacterium. Taxonomy (NCBI): domain Bacteria; kingdom Pseudomonadati; phylum Bacteroidota; class Sphingobacteriia; species Sphingobacteriia bacterium. The sequence goes on from JAFKLR010000004.1 coordinate 576,298, forward strand.
TGCGTTCTGCATTTGGATAAGTTATTCGCATAATAACAACCCCAATTGCAACTGTAATAAATGAAACTAAAGTTCCAATATTTGCGAGCTTTCCTACGAAATCAAGAGGAACAAGAGCTGCAATTAATGAAACTACAATTCCTACAAAAATTGTACTTACAACTGGTGTTCCAAATTTTTTGTTTACCTTGCTAAGTTTTGACGGAATTAAACCATCTCTAGAAATTGCAAATATAGTTCTTGATTGACCAAATATTTGTACAATTAAAGAAGTAGTAATACCTGCAATCGCACCAATTGCTACAAGGCCTGAACCAACAAGGCTACCATTTGCTCTTAAAGCATAAGCCATAGGTTCTGCGTTATCTAAAGTTTTATATGGGACAATTAATGTAAGCGCAGCTGCAATTGACATGTAAATTAATGCGCATATTACAAGCGAAGAAAACATTGCAATAGGTAAATCTCTTTTAGGGTTTTTAGCTTCTTCAGTAGTGCTTGCTAGCTGATCAAAACCTGCATAAGCAAGTATTAAGGTTGCAGCTCCAGTACCAACACCACGAGCGCCGTAAGGCATAAAATTTTCCCAATATTCAAAATTGAAATGTGGAATGGCGATAATTAAAAAGATAACAATTGCAATTACTTTAATAAGTACGAGTATAATATTAAATAATGAACTTTCTTTGGTGCCTTTAATTAAAAGAATTGTAACGAACCAAACAATTAAAAAAGCAGGTAAGTTAAATAATCCACCTTCAAAAGGTGTTAGTTCAAGATATTTAGGAATGGCAAAACCAGCGGTTTTAAGCATACCTGAAAGGTAACCACCCCAACCAACGGCTATCATACTTGAGCCTGTGGTGTATTCCATCATCATAAACCAAAATACAAACCAAGCTACAATTTCACCCATTGAGGCATATGCATAACTATACGAACTTCCTGAAGCAGGTACAATGCCTGCAAGTTCAACGTAAAGTAAGCCAACGAATAAACAAACAAAGCCAGAGATTAAATAAGAAGTGGTAATTGCAGGGCCTGCATAACGTGCAGCTGCAATTCCTGTTAATACAAAAGCGCCGACACCAATAATTGCTCCAATACCAAGCATTATAAGGTCATAAACATTTAACGATTTTTTTAATGAAAGTTCTTCAGCCTCTTGCCTAATTCTGACAAGAGGTTGTTTGCGAAAACAGTTCATACAGTTTCCTGATTTAATTTACTGTTACGATATCCATAAAGAATATACATTAGTAAGCTTGCTATAACGCAAAGTCCGAATGCATCACCTTCTTGCTGGATTAATCCATATATCAAGTAACCTGATGAAAGCACCGAAATTGTGCAAGTTACAAATACCGCAGGGCATTTAAATGGTCTATTCATATATGGTTGCTCTAACCTTAATTTCATTACACTTATTCCTACAAATATGAATGAACCAAGAGAAGCCATACTAGCAAGGTTAGCAAGTGTTTTAGTAGGTAAGAAACCAGAAATAATTGCAACCGTAATACCAAGGAAGATAATTCCTAAGTGTGGAGTTGCAAATTTTGGGTGAATGACATTAAAGAATTTTGGAATCATTCCATCGCGTGCCATAGAGAATAGAACACGTGAAGTTCCATAAAGCTGCATCATCATTACAGTAGTCATTCCAGTAATACCACCAATTGCAACAAGTGCATACCCAAAGTTACTACCATTTTTACGTAATGCATAAGCCATAGGTTCTGAATTGTTTAATTCATAGAATGGAACTATGCCTGTTAATAATCCTGACACTATAATATATAAAATAGCACAAATTAATACAGAGCCAATAATACCAATTGGTAAATCACGATTTGGGTTTTTACATTCTTCAGCAGAAGATGCAACTGCATCAAATCCTGAATAAGCTAAGAATAAAGCGCCAGTACCAATTAACACTCCATCTAAGCCATTAGGCATAAAATTTTCCCAATTAATTGGATCGAAGTGTGGAATTGCTGCTACCACGAAAACTAAAATTGCACCTATTTTAACAGATACAAGCAAAGTATTTACTAATGCTGACTCTTTAGTTCCTCTAATTAATACGCTTGAAATTAATAGAGAAATAAGGACCGCAGGTAAATTAATTATTCCACCTTGCGCAGGTACAGTTATAAATGCTTCTGGCAAATTTACACCTAAATATTTAAGTACACCTACCACATAGCTTGACCATCCGGATGCTACAGTTGAAGCGCCAAAAACGTTAATCATGATCACGCAGCTACCGGCAAGCCACGCAAAAACTTCACCTAATACTACATAAGAATATGAATATGCTCCACCTGCAATTGGTAACATCGATGAAAGTTCTGCATATGCTAATGCCGTAAAAATACAAACTATGCCAGCAAGCATGAAAGAAACTGTGATCGCAGGGCCTGAATATTTCGCTGCTACTGTGCCTGTGATAACAAAAATACCAACACCAATAATAGCTCCAATGCCTAACATTATTAAATCGAAAGCGTTTAAAGTTTTCTTTAACCCGCCTTCTTCTGAGCCTTTAGTAGTTTGCTCAGGTAACTTTTTTCGTAAAATACTCATATGTTTTACTCATCATTACAAATTAACACAAATTTTATAGTCCAATACCTATAAGAGAAAATTTTTGGTATAATACCACTTAATTGTTTGATTAAGAAATATAAGACGTGGTAAGGGACTATTTAATAAAAACGTCTACATTCGTTTGGCTGTAGTAGTAGAGTCATCATGACATGACTCATCGCAACATGAATTAGCTTCATGTACAAATACTACAACTTCATCCTTGGAGACGTTTTCATTAAAATTATAAGAGAAAGAGAAATGGTTTTTATCAAAGCCGTTTGTTTCAAAAATTGACTTTAGTTTCTTTAAAGTTTCTTCAGATTGTAAATTTATTTCGCTTGAATCTTTTGAACTTGTTCTAAATATTACTTTTAATTTAACATCACCTATATTTTTTGCTTTTTTTACAGCAAGTGTAACTTTTTCAAAGTCTGGTAATGAATTATTTAATTTTATAGTAATGAAAGGTTTGCTGGTATTTTCATGTGCGAGAGCAAAGGTAGAGGTTATAACGTACCAAATTATAGTAGCTAAAATCACTATACTTGTAGCTAATATCTGTAAATTACGCATAAATTTTTCCATGTAAGAACTAATAATATCAGCTTAATATTAATAAAAAATTTGAAAATTTCAACATCAATATGTATATTATATATATTATTTATAAATTACGGGTATTTTTTATTAATATTTCAGTAGTTTAATATTTGAAATATTAGGAGTTTAGTCATGGGAATTACAAGTTTATCGCATTGGGTTATCGTTCTTTTAATAGTTCTAGTACTTTTTGGTGCAGGTAAATTACCTAAAGTAATGGGGGATGTGGGAAAAGGATTAAGGAATTTTAAAAAAGGCTTAAACGGCGAAAAAACTGAAGAATAAATTTTATGCAAGATCTCATTACACTTAAAGAAATTAAAAACGTTTTAAAAACTAGAGGCATTGCTGTAATTCTAATGGCTTTTGCTTTGCCAATGGCTATTCCTTTACCTTATCCGCCAGGATTTACCACTATTTTAGGAATACCGATTTTTTTATTTTCATTACAATTATTACTAAATAATAAATCTCCTTGGTTTCCAAGATTTATTGCAAATAAATCTTTTAAAAGAAAAAAATTGGCAAACGTTATTGAAATAATAACTCCATTCTTTACGAAAATAGAGCATATCACTCGTCCTAGATTATTTATGCTTGTAAATGATAAAGCTCATCGAGTGGTAGGTTTTATTTCACTAATAAACTCAATTTTTATTTTACTACCTTTACTTTTTGCTAATGCTTTACCTTCGCTTGGAATATTTCTTATGTCCTTAGGTTTATTTAGGCGGGATGGTATTATGGTAATTATCGGAGTTATTATTTCTATATTAAGCTGGTTTGTAGCAATGTTTGTAATATGTTTTGGTGTTAACGTAGCTTCAAAATTTTTCTTTTTCCTTCAATAATTCACTTTTCAACTTGTAAGTTTTTATAAAAGTTATAATATTAATAAAATTATAAAAGAAAAATGTTTGCTTAAATGAGCTTTCGAGTTTTACCAATTTTAATTTTAGTCTGTTTATTAGTATTCCTCGCCAAAATGGCTGATATGGTAGGAGGAATAAATGGTATTGTAAAAGAATATTCTCACTATTTTTCATCCTTTTATGATGCATATGCAAATGAAGGTGGGGAGTCACAGGGTAAATCAGAAGGTCATGGTGAAGATGCAAAGAAAAAAGATGAAAAGCCGCCAAAGCCTTCAACAACTGATCCAAAAAGATATAATGTAAAAAGCGAACCTTCAAAAAATGCTTTAAAACTTTACGATCAAGATAAATGCACACCTGCAGATTTTGAAATGCTTTCAAAATTACAAGAAAGAAGAGAACAGCTAGACCTTAGAGAAAAAGCTATTAAGGATCGTGAAAATATTACTGCCTTAGGTGATAAAAAAATCAGTTTAAAAATAGCAGAGCTTAAAGGCGTTAGAGACGAAATTAAAGAATTAGTAAAACAATATAAGAAAGAACAAGATCAGCAAATTGATAGCTTAGTAAAAATTTATTCTAATATGAAACCTAAAGATGCTGCACGAATTTTAGAAGAACTAGATATGGATACCTTGCTTCAAGTGGTTAACCGTATGAAAGAAGCTAAATCTGCGCCGATACTTGCACAAATGAATCCTACCAAAGCACGTGATTTAACTATTGAGCTTGCAAATCAAAAGAAAGCAGGCGACTTACCTTGTTTATGTGATAATTAATTTATCAGTAAAAATATATAAAAATTTCACAAAATTAATTATAGGAAAAAGTCATTTCTATTATTCTTGCTTAAACTATGAAATTATGTCTATAATCTAAATAAATTAATAAACTTTAAGAGGGTTTGGGTGGCAGTATTTCTTAGAGAAGATGCAGAAAGAGATTTAATGCGTTACGTTATTGATGTAAGTAAACGTCCTAAAGGACATACAGCAATACATTTCCATTTCTCAAACTTAACTAACAGTTATAAAACTAAATATCATTTGAAAATTGCGCTCAATTTAATAAGTGAGCATTTTGCACCATTTGAAAGTGCTACATTTGCTCTTGAGAATTTTGACGTGGTAGTGATTGTTTTTACTACTAAAAGCGAAATTATTGATAGGGTAATTTTCCATTTAAGATATTTATTTATTGATGACCCGTTATCAAATAAAAAAGGTTTTGGAGATGATAATTTTTGCTCGCTTTATTTTTTAAATTACGAGATGAAAAAATTTATTGAAAGTTGTAATGATCTAGTTAGTGATTATAAAGAAAAAATTAAGCATCATAAATCTTTAAAAGTAAAAGAAGATATTCATATCACCAGCGATGTTATAAGAGATATCGAAAATAAAATATTTAAATTAGATGTTAGTAAGTACTTGAGGAAACAGACTGTTGTTACTTTTAATAATAATAATCTTAAAAATGTTTTTCAGGAAGTATATATAAGCCTTGGGCATTTTAAACAAATTCTTGAAGAAAAAATTAGTGGTTGTAGTGAAAGGATTATTAATCAATTTGTTTTCGAGAAATTAGATCTTTTAGTTTTAAAACATATTAAGAAAAAAGAGGAAGATTTTATTAAATCTCCGATAAGTTTAAATTTAAATATTAAGACAGTTATTGAAGATGAATTTGTAAACTTTATTGAAGCTATACCGGATCATTATAAAAGTTCTTTAATTATTGAATTTCAGTTAGCTGATATGTTTTATGATATGCAAGCCTTTAAAACAGCAAAAGAATTTTTAAATAAAAATAATATAAAAATTTGCTTAGATGGTGTTAATAATTTTTCCTTTATTCAAATTGATCGTGAATCTCTTGGGGTTGATTTGATTAAGTTACAATGGAATTCTGATATAGCTAAAAATTTAGATCGAATTGAAAATCAAAGACTTGTTGATTTAGTGAAAAAAGCGGGACCTGAAAAAATCATTTTAACCCGTTGTGATGATGAAAAAGCCATTAAATATGGTAAAGTTTTAGGTGTTAAAATGTATCAAGGGTGGTATATTGATAGGCTCTTAATGCAATAGTTTACTTTCTATATTTTTATATAAATATGAGCTTAATCTAAGCCTAGTTTTTTCTTTTCTAAATAATAAAATTATTGTATAAGTCTATTTATTAATTAAATTAATTTTATAAAATTTTTAATAGAGAGAATTTATGCGTATTTTAAAAATATTATCTGTATTGGTTGTATTTAGTTTTATAACTTCATGTGCTTATGAAGAGCCAATAAAATATAGCGATTATAGTTACCATAAACTTCCTAAATATAATTTTAATGTAAAAAAAATTATTATCGAGTCTAATTACTCTTCTCCTATTACTTACCCAAATGTTGAGCATTTAGCTCCTATTTCTTTAGAAAGAGCTTTTAGAGATTGGGTGAAATATAATGTTACTGAGACTGGTAAAGGTAATGCTACATTAAAAATTATTATTAATGACGCGAGTATGAAAGAGAAAACTTTAGAAACAGAAAAAAGTTTTACTTCTAAATTTAAGTACGAACAAAATAGAGAATATACGGCTCGTTTAGATATTCATTTCCACATTTATGAAGGCGATGACATTACTCCAAAAACATTAATGGAAATCTCTGTTGTCAGATCAAGAACAGGAAATAATGAAGATGCTCCAGCGCAAAAAGAAAGATTGTTTTATGAATTGACCCAAAAAATGTTAATCGATACAACTGCTCAAATTGAAGAGAATATATATAATTATTTAAGTAATTACTTGAATTAGTTTTGAGTATTAGGTTTGTTATCTAAAGTGCTTATTTAGATAACAAACCTAATAATATTTACATACCTAAAACTTGTTCAATTTTATTATAAGGTAATCCTTTAGTTATCAAATAACTACTTACATGTGAATATAGTTTTTTTAACCCTTCACACATTATAGAAGGATTATTAAAACCATTATCATTGCTATATCTGTTTACTAACATATGGCCTTTACATATTTTTTCCCAGCAACATTCTGTACAATTTTTAGGCATAGTTTTGATGCTTTTTTCAATCATATTATAAATAGGCGCTGCTAAAAATTCTTTTAAGGAAGCGTTATTAACGTTTTTACCACTATTCATTAATTTAGTAGGTCTTAAGGTGTCATCGGGCCCAAGATCACCATTACTTGAAATTGTAAAAGCTGTAACTAATGATTCTGTATACCCAAAATTTAATAAAGTAGGTCTTTTGCCTAATAAAAGTAGCATGGTTGAATCTAATAACCTTATAGAAATATTTGGATTATCATCTTTTGCCCATTCATCAAATATATTACATAAGTAATTTCCATAATCTATAGCTGTTAAGCCAGTGAGATCGGTATGCTCTATAAAACTATCATGGGTAAAATCTGGTAGTAAGAAATCCATAGCTGTTACATTTAAATTATCTACAAAATGGCGATATATTTCTTTGCCTGAAAATTTAGGATTAATTACGCAAAGTAGACCTGGTTTTACTATTCTACCTTCATCTGCGGCCTTATTTAATAAATTTAACCCTTGAACCACTTTATCATATGTACTTTTATTTTTAAAATCGACACGAGCTACATCATTATATTTCTTAGGTCCGTCTAAACTTATACCTATTTTTACATTATATTTTTCAAATAACTTTATCCAATCTTCATTAACAAGCATGGCATTTGTTTGTAGTGCAAACTCAAGATTTACAACATTTTCTAGTTCAGATTTAAAATATTCGCACATTTTATCAAATGCTTGTTTTTTTTGCATAAGCGGCTCGCCACCGTGAAAATCTATTTGTAAGGATTCAATACTAAGTTCTTTACAACCCTGTTTTAAAAACTTAGCTATTTCCACAATAGTTTCGTGAGCAATAAAAGGAGGATGAAATTTATAACTTTCATCGCCTCCATGAAAAAAATAACAGTAAGTACAGTTAATATTACATCTTTCAACTGTCTTTAATATTATTTCGAGCCGCTTAATTTTATTCATTATATTTCCTCCATAATTTTAAATGTAAAAGTAAAATTAAAAAGATTTATTCCAAGCGACCCAAGCTTCCCAACCATCAGCTTTCGATTTACCTTTCATGGCAGATTTAGCTAACTCACTTTCAAGTTCAATTTTATCTGTATAACTTGAAACATTTTTAAATTTGGAAGCTTCAACTCCAGTTTTTTCTAATTGATCCATTAAATCATTTTGTTTTTTAAGTGTAAGTTCTTGGAACTTATCTGAAATCTCAGGATTAATGGTTTTAACCTTTTGGAGATTTTTAGAATTAAAATATTTATTAAGAAAATCATTCATTTTACCCTCCTTTATAGAATTAATTTGTTAAGTTTTTTTTGCTTAACAAGTCAATTCTATAAAATACGGAAATTAGATAATATCCGTAAAAAATCCGGATATTAATTTTGATTGAAACAATATTGAAATTTTATGAGAGAGATTGATTAATTGATAAGGAAGATAAAGGGTTTTTTATTTAGACTAAATGAGTGATAAAATCTCTACTATCCATTTAGTTTATTGTATGTTTAATTAACAAAATTTAATTTCTTGTTTTTGCCACTTCTTCGCTTTGCTCATTTTCTTTTAAGCTTCTAAAGTTAGCTGAAATATTAGTGTTATTTTCTTGAATAAGATCTGTCCTACCATCATAGTTACATACCAAGCACCGCATGTAGTTTTCTAAGTGTACCGATTTTGCATTATAATCAGGACCAAGGTTAAGATTGCTAGGATCAAAAGTAGTGAAAATTTTACCGGTGCGTGCGTCAATGGCTAATTGTTGTGTTGTTTGACCATTAATTAGATTAGTTGATTTAATTAGATATTGTGTTTCATCATTAAACGTTTCTATTAGATTAATGGCTAATTGTTTTGTAGAATTAGCGCCACCAACTAAACTAACTTCAATTTTACTATAGCTGCTTCGTCTAACTGCTCTTAACATGGATTCTATAGAATTTAAATCTGTAAGTGTGTCTATATGTGCTAAAGCTGCGACTTTTGTTTCAGGATTATAAAGAGTTAAAATAATGCAATCAAATGCTCCAAATGAAGCTAAAACAGGAAGCTTACTATTTGCTGCGGTAATACCATAAAAGCGTTGATAAATGCGTTTACATTCCTTTAAATTAAAGGTGTTATTTTCTTCAAACAGACCAGTAAGCTGAAATTTTTTTAATAAAGTTTCTTTTTCATTTTCAATTCTCTTTTCTTCCTCAATTTTATCAATAATTCTTTTATTAGTTGCCCTATTAAAAATAGGTAATTCTAAAATTGTATCTTTTAAGGCAGTATAAATTTTTTGATATAATTCTGCAGGTAAAGCATGAAGGATATAAGCTAGTTCATAGGTAGAAAATTCACTTCTTATTCTATTAAAACCACCATTTCTAAAAAAGTCAAAACCTATAACTGTATTATAAGAATTACGTTGCATTATTGAATGGCACGTTGAATCATGATTAGCTTTGGGGCTTATATACATAGATTCAGGTAAATATTTACTTAGTTCTTGAACATCAATAACTAACGGTTCTTTTAAATCAACATTTTTCATATTATCATCTTCAGAACTACTAAATATATACTTAAACTCAGGAGACATATTTAATACTTGTAATTCGTTTAAATCAATTTTTTTCATAATTACTTCCTTAATATAATTAATTGACTCATATATAATATAAAATATTAATAAATCGTCAATAAAATATATTATTTAAATTAATTTTAATAATATATTAAACCAAGATAATTTATAAATTTACTTCAATATTGAAAAGGGGTAATAAAGAATTATTATCCAAGATAATCCTATTAAAACTATATATGAGTTAAGGTCTAATGTTTTTATCACTTAGAGAATTTATAGAGTTTTTAGAACAAAAAGGTGATTTAGTAAGGGTTAAAGAAGAAATCTCAACCCACCTTGAACTTACTGAATTACATAAACAAGTTCTTCATAAAAATGGTCCGGCGCTATTAGTTGAAAATGCGACAACACAAAATGGCCCAAGCCACATGCCTGTATTTGTTAACCTTTTTGGCTCTAAAAGAAGGATCGCCTGGGGGTTAGGGATTGAAGAAGAGGGTTTACGAGAACTAGGGCAGACATTAAGTTTTTTAAGAACGCCAACTCCACCTAAAAAACTTAAAGAAGCTGTTAAATACCTTCCACTTCTCCGAAGGATAATTGCAGCTAAACCTAAAACAGTAAATAATGCGCCTTGCCAAGAAGTGGTTTATGAAGGAGATGATGTTAATTTAAATATTCTACCAATTCAGCATTGCTGGCCAAAAGATGTTTCTCCATTAATTACCTGGCCATTAATTGTTACCAAAGGCCCAAGTGAAACGGCAGAAGATAATTATAATTTAGGGATATATCGCTTACAGCTTGTAAATAAAAATACTCTTATTATGCGTTGGCTTAAACATAGAGGAGGAGCGCAGCATCATAAAAGATGGGGTAAAGAGAAAAACACAAAATTACCAGTAGCTGCGGTTATTGGCGCTGATCCTGCTCTTACTCTTGCTGCAACCATGCCAATTCCTGATAATGTATCTGAATATGATTTTTCAGGATTACTTAGAGGTAAAAAATTACCTTTAGTTAAAGCTAAAACTGTCCCATTACTTGTTCCTGCAAATGCTGAAATAATTATAGAAGGTTATGTAAGCATTGATGAATATATGGATGAAGGCCCATTTGGAGATCATACTGGCTATTATAATTCTGTTGAAAAATTCCCAGTTTTTCAGGTTACCGCTATTACTATGCGTAAAGACCCAATATATTTAAGTACTTATACAGGGCATCCACCGGATGAGCCATCAGTTTTAGGGGAAGCTTTAAATGAAGTGTTTATTCCGTTAATTCAGCAGCAATTCCCTGAAATTGTTGATTTTTGGTTGCCACCTGAGGGTTGTTCTTACAGAATTGCAGTTATTTCAATAAAAAAATCATATCCAGGTCATGCTAAAAGAATAATGATGGGGGCATGGTCGTATTTAAGGCAGTTTATTTATACTAAAATAGTAATTGTAGTCGATGAAGACATTAATTGCCGAGATTGGAAAGAAGTAATGTGGGCAATTTCAACACGTATGGATCCTGTAAAAGATATTGTAACTATTGAAAATACTCCAATTGATTATCTTGATTTTGCTTCTCCAGAATCAGGTTTAGGTGGTAAGCTAGGACTTGATGCTACCAATAAAATATACCCTGAAACAAATCGCGAATGGGGTGAAGAAATTGAAATGGATGCGGAAATTGAACAAAAAATTGCTGAGCTTATGAAAAATATTTTTAAGTGAGGTTGTAGTATGGAAGAAAATTACTCCCGGCCTTTTACAGGTGCTTTTTTAATTTTAGAGGTAAATAATAAAATATTATTATCTTTAAGGCGAAATACTCCATATGGAGAAGGTTACTACGGTTTAGTTGCAGGTCACGTAGAGGAAGGCGAACGCATTGTAGAGGCAATGATTAGAGAGGCTAAAGAAGAAATAGGAATCGATATTAAAGAGGAAGAGTTAGAAATTATTCATGTAATGAGCCAATATAGTGATAGAGAAAATATACATTTTTTTCTTAGGTGTAAAAATTGGCAGGGAGAGATTGTTAATAATGAACCAGACAAATGTGGTGAATTAGCTTTTTTTGACTATGATTGTTTACCAGAAAATACTTTGCCAGCAATAAAATATGTTCTAAATCAGATAAATAGCAAAAATATGTTTTCTGAATTCGGATGGTTAAGGGAAAAAATCGAGTTGTAAGCTTTAATATAAGCTTTATTTTGAAGTTTAAATAGTGACATTTAGCTCATTTTAATTTATTTATTTACAAAATAATTAAATTAAGGTTTCTATGTTAAAAAGTGAATTGTTAAGTCCCAAAAGTTTTTTTCTTGAAAGTGTTAAATGGGGACTGGTTCCTGATTGTATAAAAAACTATAAAGATAAGCAAATTAGTACAAAAGAAGAAGCTTTACGCTTTGCTTTTAATATATTAAAGCATATAAGACTAAGAAAAGAAGACTATTATCCAATAACCTTATGTTATTTAAATGTTTTAGCTAAATTTCAGCTTAAACCTAAAGATATGCAAAAATACATTGAGAGTATAGTAAGAAAAAATAATATTGAGCCTAAGGAGCTTAACAGAATTAAAGGGATGTATTTTAAAAATAGTTTTATAAATTATCTAAATACCCATTTACTTCGTCAAATAAATGTTCCTCAAAAAATAGAAGCTTATACATTATTTGGCTTTGATATCAATAAATTACCAAAACGCTGTACTACAAAAGAATACAGAAGTGTATTAGAAAAATTTGGACATAAAAATTATTATAGATCCCGTAGAATTTCGACAATATATGTAAAAAAAGAAAATTACGATTTAGTTAACTCAAAATAGAAGAAAAATTTATGTTTATAGATGAAGCAAAAATATATATTAAATCTGGCGATGGTGGTCCTGGTGGCGTTAGTTTTCGTCGTGAAAAGTTTATAGAGCATGGTGGTCCTGATGGTGGAAATGGTGGTAAAGGAGGCGATATTATAATTCGCGCTGTAACTAACCAAAATACTCTTATTGATTTCCGTTATAAACAACATTTTAAGGCTCAAGGCGGTGAACACGGAATGGGAAGAAATAGAAGTGGTAAATCCCGTGACCCAATTATTCTTAATGTTCCAGTTGGTACAGAAGTTTGGGATGAGTTTAGAGAAGAAGTAATATGTGATTTGGCAGCTCCTGGACAAGAATTTGTTCTTGCAAAAGGTGGGGATGGTGGACTTGGCAATGCACATTTTAAAAGTTCAACTAATCAAGCACCAAAACATGCTACTAAAGGGTGGCCTGGAGAAGAAAAGTGGGTTTGGCTTAAATTAAAACTTATTTCGGATGTAGGGCTTGTTGGTCTTCCTAATGCTGGAAAATCAAGTTTACTTTCTCGCGTCTCCCGCGCGCGACCAAAAATTGCAGATTATCCATTTACAACATTAGAGCCCCATTTAGGTGTGGTATATATTGATCAACAAGAATTTGTAATGGCGGACATTCCTGGGTTAATTGAAGGAGCAAGTGAAGGAATAGGGCTTGGGGATAAGTTCTTAAAGCATATTGAAAGATGTAAAATCTTAGTTCATTTAATTGATGGTACTAGTGAAGATGTTTGTGAGAACTATAGAATAATCAGAGGTGAGCTTGATGCTTACTCTGATATTCTTGCAAACAAGCAGGAAATTATTGTGTTAAATAAGAGCGATGCATTAACTGAAGAAGAAATTAATGAAAAGACAAAAAGTCTAAAAATATTTACAAATCAAGATGTTATGGTAATATCAACAGTTACTGGCGAAGGAGTGACAATGCTTTGTCGTACGTTAAAGCAAACCTTAAATATCTAGTGAGTAATATATGAAGCATAATATTGATAACCTTTTAGTAAAAGCGGTAAACGATAAAAAATACGATGAATTAAAAGAAAGAATAAAAAATGCAACTAAAGAGGAGTTAGAAATAAGTATTAAAGGGAAAACTTTCCTTCAATTACTTTCTGAAAACTTAACTACTCCTGAACTTGAAGATAGACCACGTACAACAAGAAGAATAGTAAGACAAAACTTAAAATACGCAGTTAAAGAAACTAAGAAACTTGCAAGTGATGTAATTAGTACATTAAGCTCAACATTAAGTTACTATACAAGCGGTAGAGTTGGTGGTTCTCCTCCAAAAAATACATTAATGGAAAGTACAAAAGATTTAGCTGATGAATTTGAAGTAATTCCGGAAAAAGAATATGATAATATTAAGGAATGCATTCAATTAGTTTTGGAAAAAATAAAAGTTTCTGAACTTACAAGAGAAGATTCAAACGGTAAAACTGCCTTTGAGGTTTTATTTGAACATGACACTAAAGTAGATATATTTTTCCTATTATTAAAGAAAGAAATTCTAAGTGAACTTACTGCCGTTAAAAATAAGATAAATGAAAAAATTGCTGATCCTGAATTTATAGACAATTTTATTGTCTTAGCTTTAAATAAGCTTACTTCTAAAAATAATGAAAAAAAGACTGTTATTGTTAATAATCAAAAAATTGAAATGACAGTTCCAAATCCTGAGGATTGTTATGAATTTTGGTATATTAAAGAAGTTTATAGCAAATCTAAATTCCCAGAGATAGATTTTCTTGAAAATATTATTAATTCTAATGTTTATATTATTAAAGAATTTTTTGCAAATAACCAAAATGCAAAAGATATACTCGTAAATTTAAAAACTCTACAAAACGAGTTAAGTGATAATATTTCAACTGAAACAATGGAAAGTTTCGTTGAATTAGGTGTATGCCCAAATACCGTGTTACCTAATGGTAATTCTTTATTAATTGAAGCGGTAATTAATCAAAGGTTAGATTTTGTTAAACGCTTAATCGAGCTTGGTTCTAAGGTTAATGTTGTAAAGGATAAAGATAGGGCAAGGGTTACTAATAATAAAAAATCAGTTTTATTTCATGCGCTAGCAGTAGATAACGATACTAAATTTGAAATTTTAAAAACACTTTTAGATAATGGTGCAGACTTAAAAATATTTGATGAAAATGATATTGAATATTTCGGTCAAAAGAAAAAAGTTTTTGTACCTGTAATTTTTAGAATATGCGAAAGTAGTGAAGAATATTTACCTCATGTTTTAAAGGCTATTTTAGATAATAAATTTAAGCCAAATTTATTATCTAAAAGTACTGAACTTGAGCAAAATATCTTACATAATGCTGCTCAAAATTTAAAAGATTATGTTTTAAAAGCTTTATTAGATTCTAATGTAAATTTTGATATTAATTTAGGTGATAAATTTGGTAATACAGCACTTCATCTCGCAGTAAATTCAATCGCACTTAAGTGTAATAGTTTAGAAAATAAATTACTAAATAGTGAATCTGAAATGGATTCTAATGAAAAAGAATTAAGAGAAGCTAATTTAACATTAGATATTTTACTTAAGTCACCAGGAATTAATATAAATAGCACAAATAACTCTAAGCAAACAGCGCTTGATCTTTGTATGATTTGGGTTAGAGATTATACCTCACTTGTAAAGAATGATAAAATTCCTGTAAATTTATCTATTAAAAAAATTCCTTTTGAAAATATGATTTTTACTTTTGATAGTAAAATTATTCATAAGCTTTTACAAAATAATGCTAGATCAAATAATATTAAAACAGATTTGTATTTAGCTATTTATGCAGGTCATGTTGAAAAAGTAAAAGAATTTGCCAAAAATTTCAAATTTGGTTCTGATAAAGATAAGGAAGTAGGTTATATAGCATTACTTTACGCTGCGCGCTATAATAGAAAAGATATATTGTCATTTTTACGCTCGCAAGGTGCGCAAGTAAAAATTGATGGTAAAGATTCAGTATTACATCATCTGATTTTAGAAGGTAATGAAAAAGGCGTAAGAAATATTATTGCGCATTTTTCACCTCTTCATGAAGATCTTATGTATGCTGAAACTCTTTTGAAGACAAAAGATTTAAAAGAAAACTTAAAAGTAAGATATATAAAAATTAGAAATCTTATCAGTAATAAATTTAAAGAAGCAAATAGCTTACTTGAATCATCATTTGGAGAAGAAGTAAATAAAGAAGACCAGGTGCGTATACTTGAACAGTCAAATAGCGGAATAAACGCTAATCAAGTTAAAGGTAATGTTACTTCAGCAAATAATAACGGTAGTGATTACCCAGCACTTTCGTCTAAAGCAAATAATAACAAAACACAAGCCGTAGCAACTGGTAATAATGGTTCTCATAGAGGACATACTGAGATTAAAGCCTCTCAAACGTCGACTGGAAAAAAGGGAGTAAACGGTCTTTAGTAGTTATTTGATAGGGTAGAGTGTTTATGAAAACCTGTACCCTATTTCATCATACTCTTTATCACCTATTACTACTTTGATTTCTTCTACTAAAATACCACCTAAGCTTTCATAAAATTTACAAGCATTTTTATTTTCTTTTAAAGCCCAAACTATAAATGGAATAAAAGAATTTTCTTTCATAAAATTATTAGCTTCTTTAAATAGATTTGTTCCTATACCTTGACGTTGATATTTTTTAAGAACGTAAATTGCGGAAATTTCTCCAACTTCAGTTCTTTTTTGTTTCTGAGTATCAGTCATTATTTGATTGTCGTGCTCTAACTTTTTACCAAAATCACAAAAGGCAATAATTTTTTCTTCTTCGTTTAAAGCAACAAGAGTATTCGTATTACCGATTTCAAATAAATGATTTCTAAAATTTAGTGATTTTTCATAACTTAAATCATTTAAATAATTTTGATCTACAATATTAGAATATGTCTCATGCCATCCTGTCACATGAACATTGGCAATGCCAGGTGCATCGGCAATTGTAGCTAGTCTCAGTAATTTATAATCAAGTTTTGTTAACATATTTACTATATTTAAAATTATATATCTTATTTTAAGTATATTTTATCTATAAATACAAACTAATTTTTCTTAATGAATCTTTATAGCTTAAATTGTCTACTGAATGTCTAATTGAACAAACATCAATTAAATGTTGGTCTTTTGAGTTATTATTAGGGAAATCTTGAAAACAAGTTGGTGTATAATTCTCAGCTATTTCAGGCGTAATATTAGAATTAACTCCTTGCAAAATTATATATCTTAGTTCTTTTGGTAAAGCTTTAAATAATTTTTGAAATTTTTCGTGTGCTATTATAAATTTTCTAATAGAAGTGCCTGCACCTTTTTCTCTATCTTCTCTACAAAGAATATATTTATCAAATTTTTTTGATTCTAGTGCAAATTGAAGAGCTTTAGGATGAAGTCCCTCTATTTCTTCTATAGAGTAATTTTTTAATACTATGAGGTTAAAGTATGTATTTATTAAATTCTCTGGTATCTTGTTATGAAAGATTAAGTGAATTAAACAGGCCAAATTTTGAATAGCCTGATTATAAACAATTATATCAAAAATATTATTTAAATTTTCGTCATTATTTAGGAATTCTTCTAAAATAGGGGAGTTGATTGAACGATGTTTTATTATTTCTCCTGTTCCACCAAGTGCAGCGTCGTTCTCGTGCATTTTTTCAATTTCATGAATTTCAATAATAGTTTCTGCAAATTTTCTTAGCATATTATTGTAACTGGCCATTCTTTCTACGCTTAAAGCAATTTTAATTAAAGGCGCTTTTAGAAGTTCTAATGGTTTTGTTCTATCGGCAGGTAATAAAGCCATTAAAGCAAAACTGTAATATTTAAATTTATCTGTAGTAGAAGAAGGTCCAGCATATTTTATTAATGAAAAAGGGATGTTTTTTCCATTTATTATTTTAAAAAACAATTGTCTGAAACTTTCAAATTCTAATTTATTTAATTGAATGCTCGATAACATTTTAATCTCCAATAAGAAAGTTTATTGTTTCGATAAGTAACTAAATATGTAATAGTTATCTAAGCAGAATAATTAGAATTAATATCAAGCTGATATAGTAAAGAATTTAAAAGTATGATTCAAGGAAGTTAAGAATAAATTAGTTGAAAAAAAGATTTAAGCGGTTATTACACCGCTTAAATCTTTAAGATTTATGCGCTTTCTGCGCTTGTTTCAGTCCCTGCAGATGGCAAGGCTTGTAGTTCTTCGCCTGTTTCTTGATTGATGTTTTTCATAGAAAGTTTAATTTTTCCACGGTCAAAACCAATCATTTTTACCCAAACGATTTGACCTTCTTTAAGAACTGAATCAACAGTTGCCACTCTTTCAGTGCTAATTTCACTAATATGAACTAAGCCATCTTTAGATCCAAAGAAAGTAACGAATGCACCAAAGTCCATAAGTTTAACTACTTTACCGTAGTAAACTTCTCCCACTACTAAATCAAAAACTATACTATTAATTATTTTAATAGCGAATTCACGATCTTTAGAATTGGTAGCTGCAATTAATACTTCGCCAGTATCTTGAATATCAATTTTGCTAGAAGTTAATTCGCAAATTTCACGAATTACTTTACCGCCAGCGCCAATAATATCGCGAATTTTATCTTTTGGAATTGTGATTTTAGTAATTGTAGGAGCATAAGAGCTTAATTCTTTTCTTGGTTCACGAATAGCTTTATTCATTTCATTTAATATATGAAGCCTTCCTTGTTTAGCTTGACTTAAAGCTTGTTTCATAATTTCAAATGTAATTCCGCATACCTTAATATCCATTTGAAGTGCTGTAACACCTGTTTCTGTACCAGCTACTTTAAAATCCATATCACCAAGATGATCTTCATCACCTAAAATATCAGAAAGAACAGCAAATCTGTCTTTTTCTAAAATTAATCCCATAGCAATACCTGCGATAGGACGTTCAATAGGAACCCCTGCATCCATTAATGCAAGTGAAGAACCGCAAACGGTTGCCATTGAAGAAGAGCCATTTGATTCTGTAATTTCAGATACTAAACGTACTGTATATGGGAAATCTAATTTAGTAGGCATCAAAGGACGAATTGCACGCCAAGCGAGTTTACCATGACCAATTTCTCTACGTCCTGGAGCTCTCATTGGTGACACTTCCCCTACAGAATATGGAGGGAAATTATAATGAAGCATAAAGTGTTCTCTTGATTCACCTTCAATAGAATCAACTATTTGTTCATCCTGACCAGTTCCAAGTGTGGTTGCAACAATCGCTTGTGTTTCACCACGTGTGAAAAGAGCAGAGCCATGAGTACAAGGTAAAAAGCTTACTTCAGCTAAAATAGGGCGAATGTCAGTAGTTGTACGACCATCGATACGTTTATTTTTGTCTAAAATTGCATGTCTTACAATATCAGATTCAATAGTTTCAAGAATATTCGAAATTAAGAAAGGATCGTAACCTGATGGTTCAAGATGATTTAATGTATCTTGCTTAACTTGTAAAATTGCTTCACGACGTTTTTGTTTATTAACTTCTGTAAAAGCTTGTTCTAATCTTGATTTTGCAAAATTAGTAACTAGCATATTTATTTCTGGATCGCTTTTATCGGAAAGTGTCATTTTTTCTTTACCGACTTCTTTCGCGAATTCCTTAACCATATTAATTACTGGTAAGAATCCGCTATGACCGAACATTACTGCTTCAAGCATTTGTTCTTCAGTGAGTTCATAGGCTTCTGATTCAACCATAAGAATTGAATCTTCTGTCCCTGCAACTACTAAATCAAGTTTAGAATGTGAATGTTGATTAATTTTTGGATTTAACTCAAAACGACCATCAACATACGCAACTTTTGAACCTGCAACTGGACCATTAAATGGTATGCTTGAAATTTGAATAGCGGCAGCAGCTCCGACTAAAGCGGGCATATCAGGTTCGTTTTTTAAATCATGTGATAGAAGGGTACAAATAACTTGAGTTTCATAATGATAGTTATCTGGGAATAAAGGTCTGAGTGATCTATCAATAAGACGTGAAATTAACACTTCACGTTCACTAGGTTTGGTTTCTCTTTTGAAAAAACCTCCTGGAATTTTACCAGCGGCAAAAGTTTTTTCTTGATAAATAACCGTTAAAGGTAAGAAATTAATACCTTCTTTTTGCTCTTTTGATACGCACACCGTACATAAAATTACAGTTTTACCGTATGTAACTACTACTGATCCATCTGACTGGCGGGCAATCTTACCAGTTTCGAGGCTTAACTTATCACCACCCCAAATTATTTCTTTTCTAACGACATTAAACATCTAAGTACCTAAAAAATTGTTTTATTTTGTTATATTTTTCAATAGAGATCTAAGGTGCCTTTTGGCCTTGAAAAATCTATTTGTTTATATACCAAACTTATAGAGGTTTAATGGCTTTATGTCAATCTTTTAGAAACTCCAAATTCAAGGCTTATATATTAAGTTTTGTGGGGTGAATTAAAATGCTAACTTCATATTTTTATGATTGTATAGTTAAGTATGTGTATTATAAGTAAATTAAAAGTTAGTATGTGTTTGCAAAAGTCATTAAGTCATTGAATATAAATAATTTTTAACCTAAAATTTAAAAGGAACGGTTTAATTCCTTTAATATTTTAAACTTAACCACTTATAATTTTGATTAATTTTATTTTTTAATAATCATAAGGATAATTCTAAAAGCTAAAAATTAAAAATAATCCAATAAGATTAGTAAAAACAGTTTTGGAGAATTTATGGGATTAGGTAAAAACGTTGAGTTATTTGAATCAGAGAATAAAGATGATGTATTAGGGCTTTTAAATTGTTTTTATAGTGAATGTATAGAAAATAATGATTTTATAAATAAGTTGAAAAAATGTTTTGAAGTAAGCCTTCAAGCTCCTAATTCTTTATCTTTAGATTTTTGGAAAGGAAATTTTGATAAAGCTCATAAATTTTTGGATAAACTCTCAATTTATAAAATTAATGAGTCTGAAATTTCACCCACACTACTAAATGACCAAGAGATAAGTGTTTCATTAGAAAATTTAAATAAACTAATAAGTGAAATAAAATTTAAAACGCATAGCATAATTAGGATATGTAATAATTTGCCAGCTAGAACGGTAACGGACGTTGTTGCAAGGATGAATATTCTTCAAAAAGAATTAAAAGGTTTTGAAAAAAAACAAATTAATAGCAAACAATTAGATAAATTACTAAAAAATCTTCATAATATTATATTTGATTTATATTATGGTCTCTTAATAACCGTAGAGTTTTGGAATTGTAGAAAAAACAAGATTACGCAACTTAATTTTAATAAAATGATTCTAGTTCTTAATAAAATTTCCCCGACGCTTTCAAATATTTTTAAACAAATATCATGCAATTTTTCACCTGATTTTAGTGATAAATTTCAAGAGTTTTTAAAAAGGAGCGCGAAGGAAGATGAAGAAAACTTAAAAGTTTGGTTTGATAAAAATAAAAAAAGTATAAAATTTTCAAATAAAAATGAGGAAAAAGCATTTTTTGAATTTATATTTATATTTTTTGATTTTGACAGAAGTTTAAAACACGCTACACAGCACTGTGTAGGTATATTGATAAATTCTTTAAATCTATCTCTTAAAAATGAAAGAGCATTAAAGGATAATAATTTTAGGGATAATAATGAAAAAGAGATTAGCAAAAATAAGAATACTCAAAGATAAAAAAATTTTATTGTCTAGATAACTTTATATATATATCTTATCGATAAAGTAATTTTTTTATATTAAAATATTTATGAAACGAATATTATTCTTAATTATAATCTTATTTAATATAAGGTTAGATGCGTTTGCTGTAAAATATTCATTTTTTCCACTTTCAACCGAAATACAAATTTGGAAAATTTTACCTTTAATTCAAAATATCCCTAAAGGGTCTTATATTACTGTAGGAAGTGAAAGAGGCTTTAGAGCTGCTTCACAGAGTGATAATATTGACTCTTTAATTTTAGTAGATATTGTTCCAGAAATTTTACGTTTTAACTATATCAATATTGAGCTTTTAAAAGCTAGAAATAAAGAACAATATAAACATTTAAGATGGAATTCTACTTTTAGCGAATGGAAGAAAGTAAGTAAGTATTTAACCTACCAAGATTTTGAATGGTGGTATAATAATGTTAGAGATTTGGAAAAAAGTAGATATCCTTTGCCTGAACTTTTAAATAAATATGGGGAATGGAAATACTTAAGTAAATTTAAGAAAATTAAAGATAATCTATTTGAATTTTATAAGTCTATTAATAGTCATAAAGCAATTACTAATAAAAGGTTGAATCAATTTATTGAAAATAGTTCTTACGCTCAATTATTAAAAATTGCAAAAAAATATAAATTAAATCTGCAAATTAGTGCAGAAGAATGGGAGTGGTGGGAAAAATTTGGTAAAAATAGAGAAATGTATTGTTCTAACCTTTGGCTAGATAATCCGAATCAAGTAGTGGAGCTTGGTAAGCTTATAAATTATAAAACAGGCAATTATTTATTTGATGATAAAAATTATAATAGGCTTCATAAGCTTGCTTTAAATAATAAAATTAAAACTTTTTCTATTAACCTTCGTAATAATAAAGATTTAGATAACTTAATTAGTTTTATAAAAAAATCCAATTTGATTATTTCAGTTCTTGATGTAAATAATTTATCTCACAAAGATTATGTAGGAGAAGAAAGATTAAATTACCTTGTGCGAAGACTTAGCAATTATGGAAAAAATAATTCTGTGGTTATAACAATGATGAATTATAAAAACTTTGGTTGTGCAGAGTTTCAAAGCTATGTAGGGTTTACTTTTGATAATGTTAAAGAGTGGAATGATTTTAAATTGCAAACATTTTTTGAATCTATTCCTACTGATTGGGCGGAGCTAATTAATGGCAAATTATATAGTAAAGGGGAAATGCCTGCTGAATTTATTAATTACCCTGAATGAACGTTATTTTAAATCAAATAATAAAAACTCAGATTCTTCTATTCCTTTAACTAAAATTTCTTTTTCTTCTTCAATTCTAGCGCCGTCACCGGTTTCTAATATTTCATTATTTACAGTGATTGTGCCTTTAATAATTTGAATCCAAATGCCACGATTTTCTTTTGGTGTAAATAGTAACTCTGACCCACTTTCTAAGATACAAGCATAAATATTTGCATCTTGTTTTATAGTAATTGAATTATCTCTTCCATCATTTGAAATAATAAGGCGTAACTTATTTTGTTTTTCTATATCAGGAATATATATTTGTGTATATTTTGGGTGAGATTCTTTTTCATTTGGCATTATCCAAATTTGTAATAAATGAAGCTCTTCAGAATTTGATGAATTAAATTCACTATGTGTAACGCCGTTTCCAGCACTCATATATTGAACATCTCCAGCTTTTATAACTGAGCCATTTCCTAAACTATCTTTATGTTCTAATTCTCCATTAATTACATAAGTTATAATTTCCATATTTTTATGTGAATGAGTAGGAAATCCTTGCGAGGGTTTTACAATATCTTCATTTATAACTCGCAAATTTCTAAAGTGTATGAAATTTGAATTGTAATAATCTGCAAATGAAAATGTATGAGAGGTTTGTAACCATCCATGATTAAAATTACCTCTATCCTTTGATTTACGTATTAAAATCATTTTAGCTCTACTAAAGGTTGAAAAAAATAAAATTAATTATATACTAACACGCGATAATAATATATATGATATTTTAATATAATGTTAAGAAGCTGTATTATTCATTAAAAAGGGAGAAACTTTATGATGAAAAGTGATGACCCAGATCTTTTAAGAAAAATTTTGGATTCATCAAATAAAAATTTTGACGATGAAGATTTAAAACAATATTTGTTATATCTTATGGGTCAAGCTACCCCTCAGCAATTTTTAAATGAAAAGCTTTTAAATAAAGTAAGTGATATTTAAGTGTAATTTAAGAACGCTATACTTTCAAAAGTTTTATAGAAATATATAATTTGATTGCTATAGAAAAGTTATTTAACTGTTTATGACAATGTAGTAGTTTTAATTGAAGCTGTTTTAATAGCCAAATTAAACTCATTGTAAGGAATAAATTGTTATGTCACTAAATAGTAATTTTGACCCAAGAAAAGATCATGCGGTAATATTTAATCCTAATGATAAATCTTCAGTACTTCAAGCTCTAACAGTTTATAAAAAAATAATTGAAGCTAATGCAGAACTATCAAATAGATTTTTGATGGAATTTAAAGATGAAATAAAGGATGGTAAACCTTTATCCCTTGATGCCTGGAATGGATATGATGACAAAATAGATGATTTTATAAATGTATGGTTTAAAATTTGTAAGTCGTTTAATGATTGTATAGAAAAAATTCCTGAAAATTTACAGCAAGATGAAAATATAAAAGCCTTAATACAAATAAATAAATCTTTTATAACAGAAAGCTGGAATAAAATTGATATAGTTAAGAAAGAATTTCCAAAAACTAATGTAATTATACCTGACGAATTGGCACCATTTATGGCTGCAACAGCTATATTATTGGAAGAACAAAGACAAAATGTACGTAACACTAATGTAAATAATAACAAAACATCACGAGAAAAACTTAGTGAACAGCTGATTAATCTTGAGGGTGTTATTAATGCGATAATTTATTTGAAAGGGGAGAAAAATCTTCCGTTAATATCAATATTACAAGGGTCATTTGTTATACCGGTGGAGATGTTATTTAATTGGTTAAATAACACGTTTAAGCTTTTAAAACAAAATGTTAATAATGAAAATATAAAAGAATTTAAAGATTCTCTTTTATTTATTGAATCAAATGGTAATAAAATTTTAAGTCTATTCAATAAGCTTACTACATATTTTGACTCTAATTTAATAGCGGCTTTTGAACATTTTGTTCAATATCCAAGCTTTGAAGATCCTGTAATATTAAGAGAATGGTTTAATGATGCTACTAAAAATATAAACTTTTTTAATAATGAAGAAAAACAAGCTTTCTTTGACGCTTTTAGCAAAATTTATAATCTAAAAAGAAATGTAAATATAATAAAAACAGAGCTTCAAGAAATGCAAATTCATATTGAAAGAGAAGATGTGGTAAATAATACTAATACTACATTTAGAGGTAATAATAAGACCAATAATAATTCTTGCGAGCAGGGTAGGTAAATTTATTTAAAAGAAAAAAGCCCCGCTATAAACGGGGCTTTTAAATTACTTACGTAAGTTTAGTCTCTTAATTAAAGCTTCGTAACGCTCTTGAGAATTTCTTTTTAAATACTCAAGTAAACGTCTTCTTCTACTAACTAAAATTAAAAGCCCTCTACGTGAATGGTGATCTTTTGGGTTAGCTTTAAAGTGTTCTGTTAAATTGTTAATTCTTTCGGTAAGAATTGCGCATTGCACTTCAACTGAACCAGTATCTTCTTTGCTGAGGCCATATGATTTAATAAGTTCAGCTTTTTTGTCTGTTGTTATCGACATCAGAAACTCCTTAAATTTTTTATTGGTTGTAAATAATTTTCAATGTTTTTAGCAATCGACACTATGTGAAGCTCATATTTCAATAAATAAATGGTTTCACTAAGTGGCTGATTTGCCATAATTTTTTGCCCTAAGCTTAGTCTTTTAAACTCTTCTTCCCCTATTTGAAGAACCGGGATGTCGTCCAGAATCTCTTCAATTGAGTAAAGAAACTTATAAGCGGGGTCATCATAATATACTTTTTCTAAATAATCTAGTGTAATTGTTTTATTGATATTAATTTTACCGAATTTCGTTCTTTTTAAATAACTTACGTGTCCCAAAGACCCAGCTTTTATTGCAATGTCACGTGCAAGTGACCTTACATATGTACCTTTGCTAACTAGAGTCCGTAAGGTAATTTCGCCATGTTGAGCGCTTATTATATCTAAATTATAAACCTCGATATTCCTAGGTTCAAGGTCAAATTCTACATCGTTTCGAGCCATTTCATAAGCTCTTTTACCATTAATTTTAAGTGCTGAAAA
Organism: Sphingobacteriia bacterium; assembly: GCA_017304685.1. Classification (NCBI taxonomy): domain Bacteria; kingdom Pseudomonadati; phylum Bacteroidota; class Sphingobacteriia; species Sphingobacteriia bacterium. The sequence goes on from JAFKLR010000004.1 coordinate 601,970, forward strand.
TTTTGGGGGGATTTGGGAAAGGGGGCTTAAAAATTCCGGTAAAACATTTTTAATAGATTCTAAACTTGGAATAACATTCGTTTCTTCGATAATTTTTCCTTCTAAATCAAGTGTGTCAGTTATGGCGCCAAATTTTATAGTAAACTCATATTCTTTATCGTTATTAAATATATATTCCATAGCGCGTGTTGCTTCATTTATTGCAATAGGAAGTAACCCTTCAGCAAAGGGGTCAAGAGTTCCCGCATGGCCTGCTTTTTTTATCTTTAAGATCCTTTTAACTCGGCTTACTGCTTGTTGCGAGGTGAGGCCCTTTGGTTTATTTAATAATATGAAGCCGTTCATGAATAGTTTAATAAGGATGTTGTTAAGCTATTTATATATAACAAACTGCTACAAAAGGGAAGATTCTAATTTAACTAGTTTTAGAATCCTATTTGAAAATTATTCTTCTAATAATTCAACTTTTTCTTTTGTTAAATTATCATTGGATAAATTTTCAATTTCAAGTTCCTGTTGTTTGTCTTGATTAATGATTTGATATCTATCTAAATATTCAATTTTATTTTTATTTGTTATACCATAATTTTCGATACGGTTTAATTTTGGTAAAAGGTTTGCATTAAATGAGCCAGCCATTTTATCATAGGCTGTCGCTGCACTTTTTAGGCTGTTACCAAGTTTTTTTGCATGATCTTGTAAAACAGAAAGTGCAGATACAAGTTTAGTTACTTCTTCTAAAATTGCATCAGCGTAACCGGCTTTTTTAGTTTCACTAATAACAAATTTTGCATGTGATAAAATATTTACAAGTCCTGCTGGACCAATTGGAAAAATATCACTTTCCCAAGCTTTAGTCATAAAGCTACGGTCAACTTTTTGAACCCTTTCTAAAGCAGTTTCACTCGGAATGAACATTAAAACGGAAATTTGTGAAGCTTTAAAATTAGAATTTAAGCTATTTAAAAATTTTCTAATGGCTTCTTTATAATCTTTTTGTGATAAGGATTTTAAATGTAAACCCATTGACTGGCTTAATTTGTTTTCAAAAAATTCTTCAACGTTTTCGTTACCAAATTCCATGAAAAATTTGGAGGCTTTACTATCAATTACAATAACATTATTACCTGGTAAAAACACTACTGCATCAGGGCGTAAGCGTGAATCTCCTGCATCGATTGAAAATTGCATATGAAAATCTATTCCATGAATAAGGCCTAAGGACCTTAATATATTTTCAAGCGTAGTTTCTGCTAATGCCCCAGCGCCTGCTGGATTTAAAAGTGCATTTTTAATAAAATCTACAGAGGTAGTAGAAGTTTTAACCTGATCGCTTAAACTTGCCACAGTTTTTACGACGCTTAAAAATTCCTCATGAATTTTATTAGTAGTTTCTTGAATAAATTTTTGGTTAGTTTCCTGTATGGAAGTTTGCTCTTGCTTATGGTTTGCAATTAATTGTTCGGAAAGAGATTTCCCTACTTCAAAAATAGCAGCTTTCGCATGCTCCATTGATTCTTTTTTAAGCTCTTGCCATTCCCTTAATTTGTTTTCATTTTCTTGAAGCTTAAATCTCATTAAATCAATTTCTTTATCAAGAAAATTATTTGATTCTTTTAATTCTTCAAGAAGAGCTTTATATTGCTCATTTTCTTTATTTAAAATATCTAAAAGTGTTGCAGCTTGTGCTTTGTTTATTAGTTCATTGTTCAAAGCAGTTTTAAATTTATTATTTTTTATAACTAGATAAATCAAGCCAGAAAATAATAGGAAAAGTGAAATTGCATTGACAATTATTATACTAAGTTCCATATAATTATTACCATCATTTATTTTCAAAAGTAGTTTATATGAGCAATTATACATACTCAACAATTATTCTTGCCGCAGGACAGGGGACAAGAATGAAATCGCCATTACCAAAGGTAATGCATAAGATTGCTGAAGTTCCAATGATAGAATATGTTATAAATACAGCAAAAAAATTAAATTTAAGTGAGTTTACGGTTGTTTCACGAAGTGATGCTATAATACTTAATGATTTTCTAGAAGAAAATCAAGTTAATACTTCATATCAAAATCAACAGCTTGGTACAGCCCATGCAGTAAAATGTGGTTTGAAAAATTTAAATTTAGAGAGTGATGCAACTTTAATTCTCTATGGTGATACACCCTTAATTTCTGAAGAAACCATTTTAAAAGCAAGTGAAGTTTTATTTGCTGATGAAAAAAATGCGGTTGTGGTTTTTGCTTTTGAATATTTAGAAAGTAACCAGTACGGTAGACTTGAGTGCCAAAAAGATAATGTAATAAAAATTATTGAATTTCGTGATCTTGAAGATAAACAAATAGATAAGCTTACCATTTGTAATGCAGGTATAATGCTTGTAAGAAGTAATATAATTAAGAAATGTATTGAAAAAGTTGAGCCTAATAATTCTAAGGGTGAATATTATTTAACTGATATAGTTGAAATTGCAAATAATGAAGGTTTTACAAGTAAATATATTCTAGGTGAATTTGAAGAATTTTTAGGGGTTAATTCACAAAAGGAACTTGCAAACGTAAATAAGATTGTGCAAGAACGGATAAAAAATAGGTTTTTAGATTCAGGGGTTTCGATAATTGACCCACAAAACACTTATATTTCATATGATGCAAATATTGAACCTAATGTTACTATTTACCCATTTAATTTTATTGGTAAAAATAGCGTTATTAGATCCGGATCAATTATAAATTCTTTTAGTCACATTGAAGGAGCATATATTGGAGAAAATTCAATTGTAGGGCCCTTCGCAAGAATTAGACCAGGAACTAAATTAACTGAAGAAGTGCACGTTGGTAGTTTTGTTGAAACCAAAAAAGCAAAGCTTAATAAAGGTGCTAAAGCTAACCATTTAGCTTATTTAGGTGATATTGAAATTGGTGAAAAAACTAACATCGGAGCAGGAACAATTATTTGCAATTATGATGGGTTTAATAAACACAAATCTGTTATCGGTAATGATGTGTTTGTAGGTTCTAATAGCACAATTATTTCACCTGTAGAAATTGCAAATGGAAGTTTTATTGCAGCAGGTAGTGTAGTTAGTAAAAATGTTGAGGAAGAAGCATTAGTTGTAACACGTGCTGAAGAAAAGCATTATGCAGGCAAAGCTAGAATAATTAAAAAAAGAAAATCAGAGGAAGTTAAGCGATGAGTTCTGAAAATAATAATGCAAATATTACAATTGACGAAGAAAAAGAAAATAATATTTCAGAAGTTTCTCCAGAACAAGTTGTGCTTACAACTTTACTACTAGCTTCTTTACAAGCGCAAAATAATCAAAAAAGAAAAATTTCCACAGTCGATACAAAAAAAGTTTTATTAGGAAATGGTATAAACAAAAGCTCAAGTAAACGTGAAATTCATGATAAAAGAAATTGCTCTAATAACCCAAATAAACAGCAAAGTAGAGGATTTAGACAGTAATTTTAATAATTCATTAATAAGGAGAATTAGTAATGTCAAAAGAGAAAATTTGGGAATATTCTGAAAAATTACGTTTAATTACAAGGGAAGTAGATTCAAGAGAAAGTAATAACCAACAATCAAAAGTAATGAAGCTATTAATAGCTTCTTGCATCATTCTCGGTACACTTGCATTTTTAGCTCTCCCTAATTCCACTGCAAGAAATTTAATTTGTGGATTCTTTGGGATGTTAGGCGGGGTAGTATCGTTTGTACACCTCTTTACATGTACAGTGATTAATTGCATAGCTTCTAAACATCCAATTACAAATGCTACGGTTTCGGATACTGAATTAAAAAAAGAACAAAGTGAGATTATAATAGATTTAAAAGGTGAAAAAGCTGAGTTTAGGAATAATCAATTAATGAGAAATTTTGATAATAATGTTCCTAAGTCATATAATGGCTTACCTAATGTTTGAAAAGTTTAATTTAGATAAGCAAAATGTAATGAGAGAATAAGATTTATTATAAAAAATCTCATATAACAAATTTCTCTTGTTAAAAGAAAATTACTCTGTCAGAATCAAATACACTAATCGTTAACTAATGGAGAGTGAGATGAGGCAAGTAATAAACCACCCTACTTCTTTTGCAAATAATGATAAGGTTAAAAGTGTAAGAAAAGAAGTTATAATTACGGACGGAAAGGCTTATTTAAAGCCAATTATATTTAAAACTTCTTTTAAAACTATAAGTTCAACCGACTAATTTACTAATGTAAATTATAAAACTAACAAGCGAACCTTGCATAATATTTAATATTTTAATATATTTTTATATATAAATAATAAAACAGGTAAGGCATGAAAGTTTCTATTAAAGAAGCTAAGAATAAGTCCTCTCAAAAAAATACATCAATTATTAAAGCCTTATGGTTTTTTCAAATAGTTAAGTGGTTTAGTATAATAAATATATTTTTTGCCGTCCCACTTCAAATATGTAAGCACACAAATGAGCCGTCTGAAGATAATAGTCTTTCAAAGGATATAGGAATTTGGATATTTTATATGACCACCTTCCTTGCTTCCTATTATAAAATAAATAAAATTAATAATAGAGAAAATGAGGAAAAAAGAGTAGATAATATAACTATAGATAGAAATAGAGGGTTTAATGTTATTTTAAAGAAGTAAGGCTAATATTGTGTTTGACAAAGAGATTATAAACCTTTATAACCATCGGAATGAAAACACATCTATGGCGTATTACTCATTGATGTTTTGCCTTGAAATTCAGTAAGTTATTTAAACAATTAAGGTTAGTAAGAAATGTTTGCAGTCGTAAAATCGGGTGGTAAGCAATTTAAAGTATCTAAAAATGATATTGTTAAATTAGAAAAATTAGCTGGTACACCTGGCAGCGAAATAAAATTAGAAGAAGTTTTAATGATTGGCTCTGATAAAAAAGGGATTATAATTGGTAGTCCATTTGTAAAAGGTGCAATCGTTACTGCTGAGATTTTAGCTCAATCTAGAAATGATAAAGTGGTAATTTTTAAAAAGCAACGTCGTCAGCATTATCGTAGAAAAAATGGCCACCGTCAGCCAGTAACTCATGTTAAAATTAAAGATATAATCGCAGGTTAAGGAGTTTGAACAATGGCACAAAAGAAAGCAGGTGGTAGTTCACGTAATGGTCGTGATTCAGAAGGCCGGAGACTGGGCGTAAAGAGATCAGATGGTCAAATTGTTCTTCCAGGTACTATTTTAGTTCGTCAAAGAGGTACTAAATTCTACCCTGGTAAATTCGTTGGGATGGGTAAAGATCATACAATTTTTGCTCTTGAACCAGGTTTTGTTAGATTTGAACGTAAAATCAAGGGAAGAGTTTTTATAAACGTTGATCCTATTGATTTAGACTTTGAAGAAGATATAGAAGGACAAGCTTCTTAAAAAATAGCTTTTAGTTAAATAAAATAAAAAATGGGTTTGTATTATTTAGTACAAACCCATTTTTTATTATAAAACATTTTTTACCTTGATTATATAAAACAAAAATTAGTATATTAATTTATACTAAACTTTATATAGATATTTGGGATGATTATGTTTAAATTATGGTTTTCAATTATATTTTTAATTTCATATATGAGCCAAGCCCAGGACGCAAATTATTCTTATACTTCAATTAATAAAGAAAAATTAGATCAATCATTAGCCGCTTTAGAAAATTTTTATATTAATAATCCAGTAAGATTAGGAATTAGCGTTACGCATATTGAAAAAAATCTTACTTACTCATATCGCGGGAATGAAAAATTTAAAATGGCAAGTACCGTAAAATTGCCGATAGCAATTTATGCCTTAAGTTTAGTTGAAGCTACTAAATTAAATTTAAATGAAGTAGTTGAAGTAAAACAAGATCAATTAATACCATATAGTAATATAAATAATTATGCTAATTGGCCTAAAATGGATGTTACGTTTCTAAATTTAATGGATTCCATGATTGCAACTAGTGATAATACAGCTACAGATATTATTTTAAACAAAATAGGGGGTATTGCAGCTGTGAAGCAGTATTTCACAACTCAATATAATGGCATATCAATTGATAGAAATATGACGCAATTATTTTTAGATTATATGGGTTATGATAAAGTGCCAGACAATTCTAATTTGCTAAAAATAAAAGAAGAGTTTTATGCAGTAAGGCCAAGCGCTGATAAAGATAATTTTGCACGAAAATTAGCGAAAGACGAAAAAGATACTACAACCCCTGAAGCAATGAATAAAATTATAACTGATTTTTATAATAAAAAATTCTTTGGAGATAAAACTGTAAAATTCCTTTTACATTTAATGTCAAAAGCTAAAGGGAATATGCTGCCTGGGTTTTTAACTAAAGATCAAGCCCAAATATTTAATAAGCCTGGGATGTTTAGCCATGAAGGTAAAGAATATTATTTTACTATCTCCTCAGATGTAGGTATTATAACTTTACCTAACGGAAACCATTTAAGTATTGCAATTTATGCAGATACTGAAGAAAGAATTGGTAAAGATGAAATGAGAAGTTTAATTGCATTAGCTTCTAAAACATTATACGACTATTTCTATTTCACTTTTTAAAAAATCTATAAAAAATAATTCTTTAAAAATTTTAAGTTTGAAATTTCGCTTTTATTTGTTTTCGTATGCAAAGCGATATTAAATAAAGCTCTTTTATTTATTGAATTAAAACTTATAAATCGCTCAAAAATTTATAATTTTTAATATATAAAATACTATAAAAACAAATTTTGTTTGTGCTCAATTCAATTATTTTAAATAAATATAAAAATAACTACTTTAATAATTTGACAATATATTAACTTTCATATAAATTATTTAATATATTAACATTAATAAGTTATAGTTTATTTTTTAATAAGTTGAAGTTGGTAATAACAAATAGGTAATGCAACTAATGAGAGATGATAATATTAATCAAAGAGTGAACGGCTTAGTGAAAAATATTTCATATAAATTACTTTCAGAAATGAATAGTATTATAGAAAGCGATTCTAATAAAGACCCTCTTATTACAAAACTAGATATCATGACAACGATAGCTGGAATTATTCACAAAATTTCTTCTGTAAATTTAAATGATAATGTAACTTTACCTAATGAAGCTATCAATGACAAAAATTTTAAATTAAATGATGATGAAATATTACTCCTAAATCATTACTTAACAAAAAATACATCAAACGAAAATAATGTTAATTCTAATTATGAAAATAATGTACGTAGAAATTTAAAAGATAAATTTGAAGCGTTAAAATATAATTCATTATCATATACTCAAAAATAGTTCTAAACTGATACAGTTTGCTAATTATTATTTCTTAGTTGTATGGAAAATTCCTTAATTCAATTTTTTTCGTTAGTAAAATTTAAAAAAATAAGTATAAAATAAGTTTCATGTATAACTTATGTAGGTTTATAACATGGAAACGTATAGCTTATGCGGAGCTAGTTTTAAAGATGGAAAAGTTAGCTTTGATATTCAAATAACAGGAAAAGCTATTTTCTTTAAAATGAATATTGAAGAAATAAAAAAGAATATTTCACGATTTAAAAAGATTTACATACCTATAATTTCTGAAATGTATGCAGCGTACTCTACGCATAATGTTGAAAAAATAAATAGTTTAATTAATAAAATTAACTCTCCTAATCAGCCACAAATATCTAGCTACCTTCTTATTTTTAGTTCTTTATACATAGTGTTTATGGTAATAGCAAATTTAACGGGCTCAAAAATAACTAATTTTTTAGGCTACTACATTCCTGCTGCGTTATATTTCTTTCCTTTTACTTATATTCTTGATGATATTTTAACTGAAATTTATGGTTTTAGAATTAGTCGCTCGATAATATGGGCAGGATTTGGTATAAACTTACTAATAACAATTGGCTGCCTTTTAGCGACTTCATTGCCAGCTTCACAACTTTGGGAAGGGCAACATTCATTTGAACACGTATTTGGTCATACACCCAGAATATTTATAGCATCAATAATTTCCTATTTTTTTGGTGAGTTTATAAATTCATTAATATTATCAAAATTAAAAATTCTAACTCTTGGTAAGCATTTTTGGTTACGTGCAATTTCAAGTACAATTATTGCAGTTATAATAGATAGTATATTCTTTTGTACAATTTCGTTTTATGGTGTTTTGCCCGTAAACTTACTTATCTCAATGATAATACTACAATGTATATTTAAAATAAGTTATGAAATTATAATGCTTCCTATAACTACCAGAATAGTTGAATATATTAAAAGTAAAGAAAACTCAGATGTATTTGACTTTAATATTAGCTATAATCCTTTTACGTGGAGATAAAAAATCAGGTGTAATTTTATTTATTGCACCTGATTTTTTAAACTAAAATAAATTCTGCGTACTAGTAAATAGCTTTACCATCTCATTATAAAAATCTTTCTAACGTATGAATAAATATTAAGGCAATATTTATGACTAAATTTATAAAGTAAAATAGTAATATTTCAAAAGGTTTGGTATATAATAAAAAATGCCTTTAAGAAAATATCTTAAAGGCATTTGAAATAATTAGGATTTTTCGCTTAATTATTCAGCGTGCATTGAATCCATTGTTTCGTTTAATTGGTCTGTTTTAACTGGGTTTTCACGTAACATATAACCACGACCCCAAACAGTTTCAATATAGTTTAATCCGCCTGAAGCATCAGCAAGTTTCTTACGGAGCTTACATACGAATACGTCAATAATTTTTAATTCAGGCTCATCAATACCGCCATAAAGGTGATTTAAGAACATTTCTTTTGTAAGTACTGTACCTTTACGCATAGCAAGTAATTCAAGAATAGCGTATTCTTTACTTGTAAGGTGGAGCGGAGTACCTTCAACTTCAACAGTTCTGGTATCAATATTAATGGTAACTTTGTCAAATCTAATAACTGAATCAGAATGACCTTTTGAACGTCTGATAATAGCGTTAATTCTTGCTAATAATTCATTTTTATCATATGGCTTATTTACGAAGTCATCAGCACCAAAGCTAAATCCCTTAACTTTATGATCCGCACCTGAAAGACCTGAAAGGATCATAATAGGTGTTTTAATTTTTTTGCTTCTGAGTCTGAGGATAATTTCATAACCAGTAATATCAGAAAGCATTAAATCTAAAATAATAATATCATAATCATAATGTTCTGCAAGTTGTGCGCCTTCTTCACCATTAGAAGCAACATCCCATTTATAACCTGCTGAGGTTAACATAATGCCTAGTGCATTTTGCGTAGCTGGTTCATCTTCAATTATTAAAGCTCTCATTCAATTCTCCTTTTATAAATTAGCTGGAAAACCAGTTAGTAAAAATTTGTTAACTATTGTATACGATCAAAATCATTTTTCAACCCAAGATTTACATAATGACGACGATCTTGTCAAATTAACTAATTGATTTTATTAATATTTATTTAAACATAAACTGAATGATAATATTTCAGTTTTTAATTAAATATCAAGATAAAAAATCAATTTTTTTAAAATTTCTACATAACCAGTTAAGCAAATGGTTTTTTAATGGTATGTAAAACCATTGTTTTTTAATTATTAATAAACAATTATTAATAATTTTATTAACAATTGTTAAGAATGTCAAGTATTAATTTATTTGTTTTTTAGAGAAATTACGATTATTGTTAATATAGTTGAAAAATTAATTAATTTTAAATATTATTATATTTACTATTTTGTGTGTATTGGTTAATTATACTTTTAATCCTTTCCAGCGGTTATTATATTCTATATTTAAATCAAATAAATCTAAGCTTCTTATAACCGTATGATTTACAATTTCTTCAATAGAATTAGGATTAGTGTAAAACGCAGGAACAGGAGGGGCAATTATGCCACCCATTTGAGAAACTTTAAGCATTTGCTCAATGTGCCCTACATGTAGAGGAGTTTCTCTTAATAATAAAACTAATTTTCTACGTTCTTTTAAAATAACATCAGCTGCACGTGTTATTAACGAATCAGAAAAGCAACTTGCGATGCCAGCCAGTGTTTTAATTGAGCACGGAGCAATTATCATACCGTCAGTACGAAATGATCCACTTGCAATAGGTGCCGCTATATCAGAAGGTTGATAGGTAATACTTGCAAGCTCTTTAATTTCGTTCACGCTTTTTTTAAGTTCAGAAGAAATAGTAATAAGAGCAGATTTGCTTATTATTAAATGAGTTTCTATGTTTAAATCTTTTAAAATTTCAAGGATTCTAATACCATAAATAGCACCAGAAGCCCCAGTTATTGCAACAATTAATTTTTTATTAGGCATTTAAGGACCAACTCTTCCATTATCTCCTCTATTTCTATCAGATGAAACCATTTTAGCAAGATCTTCTTCTAAAACGTTAAGCTTTTGAATGCTTTCAGGTGTTAAATCTTTTTCAAAGGTTTCCTTTGCTTTATGTACGATATCCCTTAATTCCTTTACATGGCTTTTATTAGATTTAAAACCGAATGAGCTCATAAATTCATTAATCCATTCTACAAAAGACTCAATAGCCTTTTCCATAAAGGATTGGCCTTTGTAATTATTTAATAGCGTTTTAATTTGTTTTTTCTTTTCAATGATATTGTTATCAACAAATTGATTTACTTCTTCTGGTAAATTTTGGTCAGGTTTTGGATGAATAGTGTTTAAAAGCTCATCCACGAAGTTTTGTATCATTTTAGCTTTATAAATATATTGCATGAATTGGGTGTGTTCAAACTGCTTATAAAGACTTGGATCCTGACATTCTATTGTAAAAGTAATGTTATTTAGTAAATTTTCTTGGTCAGATAATCCAAAAATAGGAAAGCTATGGTTATTATTTTCTTCGCCATAATTATTTAATTTACTAGAATCAATTTTAATAGATGAAGTAAATTTACCTAATATTTTATTATCACGTATATCTGTGAAGGCTGTTTCAAAACTTACTTCAATATCATTATTATCTTTTTTATTTTCTTCTGAGATTTTTTTATAAATGACTTTAGGATTAGCATCTGCCATTATATAATCATCTGGAAAATTTAAAGCTGTAAAAACTCTAGTGTTTTGGGCGATAATCGATGTTAAAAATTCAGCCTTGCCTTTATCAATTGTAAGTTCTTTACTTAATGTTTCATTAATGTAATTTAAGCTATTTTCTCTTTTTGTATTAATATCCTTAAAAGTTTGATCTATATATTCTTTAGCATTTATTGCATTAATTTCAACTTGAGTATTACTAATATCTCTTAAAGTTTGCTTTTTGTAATTCTCTGCTATGTCATTAAAAAAGTTATTAAGATTTTGATGTATATTTTCAGGCGTTGAACTATCGATAATTTTAATTGCAAATGCGGTGGCATATAATGGAGAAAAACTCTCAAAATCCTTATTAGGTAATTTATATTTTTTATTATTTTCATCAGTAATGCTGATTTGACGAATATATTCTTCAGCATTAATTTTTTGCTTATCAGTTTTTAGCAATAACTCTAATTCTTGTAAAAGTTTGCTTCTAATTTGGTCGATTTCAGTTGAATTATATTCAATATTATTACTGACATAATTATATAGCTCGCTTAAACCATTGATTTTAAACCAAGTTTTAAAATCATAAGCGTTCATTAAGTAATATCTAGGATTTGCTCCTTCAAAACTCTCAGCTTTATCAGTTTCAAAATCTTTTACATAATTTTTAACTAACTGCCCATCGAACATATATCTTTTCATAACAACCAATTGTTTAATATTATTATAGACTATAATAATATTATATCACTATTTATTAAAATATTAAATTAATATTTAACTATTTTAAATATTTAGATTTCTTTAGCCATTTCTTCAATATCTTTTATTGAACTTACTGGTTTTGCTTGGATATCAGGAGTTATGCGCTTTACAAGGCCGCTTAAAACCTTACCACTTCCAATTTCATATATTCTATCAATGCCAAGTTCTTTTGCTTTAAGCACAGATTCTCTGAATCTTACCCTGCCTGCTACTTGCTTAACTAATAGTTCTTTGATTGTTTCAGGGTTAGTTACTAAATCAGCGGTAATATTTGCAATTATTGGTACTGAAGGGGATTTAACTTCTTCATTATTTAAAGCTTCTTCCATTACTTTTTGTGCTGGAATCATTAAGCTACTATGGAAAGCTGCGCTTACAGGTAATTTTACAGCTTTTTTACCATGTTCTAAAGCAACCTGAATTAAATTTTCGATAGCCGCTAAATGACCACTTGCAACGATTTGTCCTTCTGCATTATCATTTGCAATTTCGCATGTTTTATCATTTGTTTTAGCCAAATCGACATATCCTTCAGCCTCATTAATATTGCAACCAAGAAGTGCTACCATTCCGCTAGTTCCTTTAGGGGCAGCTTCTTGCATTGCTTGACCGCGTAGTCGTAATAATCTTGCAGCTTGTGGTATACTAAAACTTCCTGCAGCTGTAAGAGCTGTATATTCACCTAATGAATGACCAAATAAAACTTTAGCAATGTCTGCAATTTTTATATTGAATTGCTTTTCCATAACTTTAATTAAGCTTATTGACATAGCCATTAAAGCAGGTTGCGTATTTGTAGTTAAAGTTAATTCTTCTAAGTCGCCGCTAAAAATTATGCGGGAAAGTTTTTGTTTTAAAACTTCATCAATTTCCTCAAAAACCTCTTTAGCTTCTAAAAAGTTTTCATATAATTCTTTACCCATTCCAACCGCTTGTGAACCTTGACCAGGAAAGATGAAAGCTATTGACATAATATTTTTTCTCCTTAAAAAATCGATTTTGCCAATATGATATAATCTATGTTATAATTAGCAAATAATATTTTTATGAAAAGTTTTAGAATGATTAAACAAATAGTTTTATTTATACTTCTGCTTAGTAAAGTTGCAATAGCAGATACGGAAAGTACTTATAATATTATAATTAACGCTAGCAAAACAAAGAATTGGTCGCTAATTAAAAAGCAAATAAACACACTTACTAATCAAGATACTAAAGCATTTGCAGAATGGCTATATGTAAGAGATAGTAAAAGTGGCGCATCTTTTGAAGAGATTGCAAGTTTTCTTGAAAAACACCCTCATTTCCCAGAACATAAAAGTGTAATTGAAAATGCAGAAAACGCGCTTTCTTTTAAAGTAAAAAAAGAATCAATTGCAAAATGGTGTAAAAATCATTTACCAAATACCGGTACTTCCCAAAGAGTTTGTAATATTCATTTTGCAGAAATTCTTAAAGATTCAAAAGATAAGGCTATATATTTAAGAAAAGCATGGATTTATGGTGATTTCAAACCAGAAGAAGAAAATGATTTTTTAAATAAATATAGTAAATATTTAATTAAAGGTGATAATTTAGAGCGTGCACAAAGATTAATATGGGAAGAGAAAACAACTCAGTTAAAAAGATTACAACCTAAATTGAGTACTAATAGTAGAGCTTTAGTTGATAATATTTTAAAATTAAAATCAGGAAAATTAATTGCGTTACCTCAAGAACATTCTAAGAACCCACTTGCTATATATTATTTAATTAAAATATATAATAGCAAAAAGAAAGACGATCATGTTGATGATTTAATTATTCAGGCAGGGCATAATGTTCCATATCCTGATAAATGGGCTTTAATTAGGAAGATTAGAGCAAGAGAAGCGATAACGCATAAAAATTATAAACTTGCTTATAATCTTATCAAAAATCATAATCTTAAAGCAGGTAAAGATTTTGCAGACAGTGAATGGCTTGCCGGATGGATTGCTTTAACTTATTTACACGATGCAAACACCGCGATTAAGCATTTTACTAACCTACATGAAGGTGTAAAATATTCCATGAGTAAGGTAAGGGCAGCTTATTGGTTAGGCATGGCTTACCGTAAACTTAATGATGAAGAGCATTCAAATCATTGGCTAAAAGAAGCAAGTAAGCATCCCGAAATGTTTTATGGTCAAGTGGCCTTATTAAAACTTGGTATTAAACATTATCACTTGCCTCATAGCCCAAAAATTGAAGAATTAGATAGACAAAATATTTTAAAACGACAGCATTATAGAATTGCAACCGTTTTACTTAAAGCTAAAGATCCATGGCTTGCTAAGAAATTTTTAACATCTGCAATTCATAATACTAAAGACAGAAAAGAATCATATCTATATGCTAAATTACCTTTAAATATTAATAGTAATTTATATAAATCATTAAGTGTTAGCTTATCGAAAGAAGCTGCACAATTTGGTAATTTATTTGTGGATATAGGATATCCTAAAATTAAAAAGGACAATTACCTTGTAGAACATGCGCTTATAATGTCCGTTATTAGACAAGAGAGTAATTTTCATCAACATGCGAAAAGCTCAGCTGGTGCTTTAGGTCTTATGCAATTATTACCAACAACCGCTAAGGAATTAGCTAAAAAAGTTGGCCTGCAATATAATTTGAAGAAAATTACAGCTGATCCAAATTATAATGTAATGTTAGGTCAATATTATTTGCATAGACTTATGAATAATTATGACAGTAATGTTTATCTAACTTTAATGGCATATAATGCTGGCGGTGGGAATGTTAAAAAGTGGCTAAACAACATGGGAAATCCAACAAGTCTTAGAAGAGTAGATGATATTATTAATTGGATTGAAAGTATTCCATGGGCTCAACCAAGAGATTATGTTCATACTATTCTTGGTAATTTGTCAATTTATAGGGGTTTAGTTAATCCGGTACAAAAAACGCATCAAGTGCGTATTCATGAAGATTTAATAGTAAATTAGTCTATTGATTTTATCTATAATTTAAAAAGCCTATAAGTTTTAAAGCTTATAGGCTTTTTAAATTTTCCTATAAAAAATTTTATCATAAGTAAAAAATCTATCCTACTGTTAAATATAAATAAATTTATAAAATTTTAAGTAAACTATTTGAATATTAATTTTTTAACTGTATAGTAAATATAGTTATTTTGTATATTTATCAATTACTTAACAATAAATTGCATTAACTAACCATGTATTAACTGCAGTTAAATATATCTTTACAATAGTTAATAAAATGTTAATATGCGAAACTAATGTTAAACACAACTTATGGTGGTAATAATGCAAGTAAATAATTTAAAAGTCTCTCCTTTTTTACTAGTAATTGCTCTATTATATATTTCTTTATTAGTGATTTCTAATTTTGTAGGAGCAAAAATAGCTAATATATTCAGCTTTAATATTCCTACATCTTTATTATTTTTTCCCTTAATTTACATAATGAATAATATAATTACTGAAATATACGGATTTCAAGTTAGTAAAATACTAATTTGGTCAGCATTTTCTGTAAATTTTGTTGTAATTATAGGTTGTTTGATATCAACTTATATTCCTGCATCTAGCCTTTGGACTCATCAGGAAGCTTCGGAAATTATATTTAGACAATCACCAAGAATTTTATTTGCTTCATTATTAGGGTATCTCTGCAGTAGCTTTATAAATTCTATAATTTTATCTAAATTAAAAGTTTCATTGCTAGGTAAATATTTTTATATACGTGTCCTTGCAAGTACTTCTATTGCTTCATTAGTTGATAGCGGAATATTCTGTAGTCTTGCTTTCTATAATACTATTCCAAATGAAGTACTTTTAAATATTATAAGCTTAGAAAGCATTTTTAAATTTAGTTACGAGTTAATCGCCCTACCTATAGTTTCGATCATTGTAGCTTATGTAAAACTTAAAGAAAAATTAGATGTTTACGATACCACTGTAAATTATAACCTTTTTAAAGTTTTCAATTGAGGTAAGTTATGATTGAACGTAAGCTGAACTTTAATTATAATCGACATTTTATTGAATCTTCATTTTTTAATAATATGAGAAATCTCATAAATGAAGAAAGACTTGAATATTTAGAAAATGCCTCAAAAATCTTACCTATTCCAGAAATGTATGGTTCATTTTTTAACGATGATCATTATTTTAAGACTTTAAATCTTCTAATTAATTCTACCGATGAAGTTCGTCATATATATCATGTTATTTCAAAAATGATATTACCTAATTTAACTTCTTATAATTCCTTTTTAGATGTAGGATGCGGTGATGGAAAATTTACAAGATTTATAGGTAAAAATTTTGATAAAATAACCGCAGTAGATGTTGAACAATCTGCTTTAAACAATTTACAACCATATCACTTTTCTTCCAATAAAAAAGTAACTAAAATATTAGGTTCAATTGCTGATGTTAATCTTCCTACAACTGAGCAATATGATTTTATATTATTAGCTCATATTATTTATTATATTGATCAGTTACAAATAAATGATCTAATTAATAATCTACGTAAAAAATTAAGTAAAAATGGTCGAATACTAATTATTATAGATGAAGGTCTAGATAGAGAAAAATTAGTCCAACATTTCGGTGCTAAAAAGAAACGTTTACTAGAAGATGTTATCATCGAAAATCTTCTTAATAAGGTAAATGTAACTGTTGAAACTCATTTAATTAAAGAAACTTTTAAAACAAAATCAATTAATACAATGATGCACATTGCAGGAATTTGTTTAAATGATGCCAAGGCAATTGCTGAAGAAAATAAATTAAAAGAATATTTGATGTACAATCATTTTAAAAATGATTATTATGAGATAAATATGTTTCAAAAGTTTATAATTATTAAGAATGATTCGACTTATTAAAAATATTTACTCTCATCTATTAAAGAACTCTGAAGATTCTGAACCCTACATGGTATCTGTAGGGTATATATTAATGGTTTTTTACCCAGGATTTTACTTTTTTAATTCTATTCTTGCTACACCATCAGGATATGAAAATTTAGGTTTACGTTTAATAATTGGGTTGTTTGGTGCAACCCTTGTATTAAAAAAATATTGGCCTGCAAAATTAAAAAAATTTTTACCAATATATTGGCATTTTATTTTAGTATTTACTTTACCATTTTTCTTTAGCTTCATGTTACTTAATAATCAACATTCTACAGTATGGCATGTTAATGGATTAGTTGGGTTAGTATTATTAACCTTCTTTGTTGATTTTATTGCGTACACAATTTTAGTACTCTTAGGAGCAGGTGCTGCTTTAATACTTTACTGCAGTTTAAATAAAGAATTCTTTCTTGCACATAATTTAATAGGTGTAATTGGAAGTTACACTGCACCTATAATATACTTCTTAATATTTTCTAATAAACGTACAAAAATTGAATCAGAAAAATTAGCTATAGTTAAATTTTCTAAGGAAGAACTGGAAAAAATAGTTTCTGAGCAAACTAAAGAACTTCAACATGCTTTGGCAGTTAAGACGCGTATATTAAATAATATCAGTCATGAGGTTAAAACGCCACTTCACGGGGTTTGGGGTATTGTAAGAATTTTAGCTGATAAATGGCAAACTTTTACTGATAACGAACGCTTAGAAAATGTAAAAAAAGTTGCTAAAAACACCGAGCGTTTAGTTAGTTACATAAATAACATTCTTGATCTTTCCAAATTTTCTTCTGGTAAAATGGTTTTTGAATTTAAAACTATCAATATTATTCCTTTAATAGAGGAAATTATCGATGAATGTAAAGATCTGTATGTAGGGAATAAAGATATTGAGATTAAACTATATGCAAATACTTCAGACACTATTTATATAAAAGCTGACCAAGATAGATTAATGCAGGTTTTAAGAAACCTTTTTGCAAATGCAATCAGATATATGGAAAAAGGTAAAATAGTAGCTGAGATAAAGCAATTGAGTGACAATATCATAGAAGTTTCTATTGCAGATGAAGGAATAGGTGTTCCTGAAAATGAATTAAAAAAGATTTTTGAGCCATTTTATCAAAGTACAAAAACTGCTAATAAAGCAGGTGGTACAGGTTTAGGGCTTGCAATATGTAAAGAAATAGTAGAAGCGCATCAGGGTAAAATTTGGGCGGAAAATAATAAAAATAAAGGGGCTAAATTTTATTGTACATTACCAATAGATAGCGCTATTCAAGTTATTCCTAATATTTCTGTAGAAACACCTGTCGTTTCTCAGTCAGTTAACGCTAAACCTAAAACTATCCTTTTAATAGATGATGAAGAAGCAACTCATGATCTTTTTAAGCTTCTTATCAAAACTTATGATAATTGCGAAATAGTAAACGCATATGGTGGTAAAGAAGGTTTAGAGGTATTAAAAGAAAAAGGAAAAGAAATAGATATAGTGTTTTTGGATTTAATGATGCCTGATGTCTATGGATTAGATGTTCTTAAAGAAATTCGCACCTCTCATCAATTGAATGTCCCTGTGATTTTACAAAGTGGTGCTAATATCGAAGAATTAGAAAAAGCTCAAACTATGGGAATTAGCGGATGCCTTTCTAAACCTTATTCTCAACATTCAATTCTTAATATAATAAAAAGCTTGTAATTATTTTAAATAATTTAAAGTTAAAATTTTAAAATAAAATATTCTTGTAACTACCACTTGTGATTGATATTATTAGGATTTGGAATCTAAATTTTAATAATATTTATGAAGTTCTTACGTTATTCGGTAATTTTAATTTTAGTATTTGTCTTTGGTTTTCTAACTATTGTAGGCTCCTATGTAAGATCTATTCAATTAGAAAATATTATTGATAACCTTACAACCACTAATAATAAAACCACTAAAATTTTATATGATAAGTACCTTTGGGCTGGTTTCGGAGATTACTTAGTTAAAATTTATAATCAGCCTATTTCATTATTAGAAACAGATAAATACCTGATTTTATTTAGGGATTACGTTAAAGACTTTACAAAAGAAAGTCCTGTAGTGAAACTAGCTGTTTACACGCCCCTAAGGCAAAAATTAGCTGAAAATAATTCAGTTGCAATTAAAGAAGAGGAAGGAACCTTACTTGATAATTTAACTGTTAATTTTATGAAAAGTTACAACCTTACTAACGATGAAATGTTTAGAAGGGCAATTGCAGGTATTGAAGTTACAAAAATTATAAGTACAGCTAGAGTTACAAATGACAGTGTAAACAATGAACTAGTTTTAATAAGAAGTTTAGTCCCAATTACTAAAAATAATCAAGTTCAGGCAGTAGTAGAAATTTATTATGATATTACTAAAACCTGGGATTTTTTATCTAAATTGCAGATTATAGTAAGTCTTTCTATTTTATCTATTATTACTATTATATTCTTAGTTTTAATTATAACGTCTATTAGAGCGCAAAGAATTATTGATAAGCAAATAGAAATTAATCTTGAGCTTGAAGAAGCTAAAAAGAAAGCCGAAGAGGTTAGCCAACATAAATCAATGTTTTTAGCTAATATGAGTCATGAGCTTAGAACTCCTTTAAATTCTATTATTGGGTTTTCTGATATTATTAAAAATGAAGGATTAGGACCTATCGGCGATCAAAAATATAAAGAATATGGTAATGATATTAACTCTGCCGGAACTCACCTTTTAAGTTTAATTAATGATATATTAGATTTCTCAAAAGCTGAAGCAGACAGACTTCAAGTAGAAATGATAGAAGTTGATGTTATAAAAATGATTAAACAATGCTTACGTATTGTGCTTCCTAAAGCTGATGAAGCTCATTTAAGCCTTGTAGATAATACTGCAGATATACATTACATATTAATTGCTGATCCAAAGCGTTTAAAGCAAGTTTTCTTAAATGTATTATCAAATGCTATTAAATTTACGCCTGAAAATGGTTCGATTACAGTTAGTACCGAAGTTGATGGTGATAAAAGAAGTATTACAATTAAGATTAGTGATACAGGTATTGGGATTGCTCCTAAAGATATTGCAAAAGTTATGCAACCATTTATTCAAGTAGAAAACTCTTTAAGTAAAAAACACTCTGGAACAGGGTTAGGCCTTCCTTTAACAAAAAAATTAGTTGAACTTATGCAAGGAAAGTTTCATATTGATAGTGAGCCAGGTCTAGGCACCACTGTAGTAATGACATTCCATTTAGCAAGTACAAGTGTATCTTAATTTATGATGAACGAAACGTTAATAAGCGATACGAATGCAGTTGAACTTTCTGTTACAGAAATTTCTTCTCTTATTAAAAAAACAATCGATTCCAGTTTTTCTTATGTAAAAGTAAGAGGTGAAATTTCTGGTCTTAAAATTGCAACCTCAGGTCACGCATATTTTTCTCTTAAAGATAGTGATGCTGTGATTTCTGCAGCTTGCTGGCGTGGTAAATGTGAAAACCTAGGAATAAAGCTTGAAGATGGATTAGAAGTTATATGTCATGGATCTATTACTACTTTTGCTGGGCAGTCAAAATATCAACTTATTGTAAGTAAAGTTGAATTAGCAGGAATCGGAGCTTTAATGGCGAAGCTAGAACTGCTTAAACAAAAACTTCAGCAAGAAGGTTTATTTGATCCTAAATATAAAAAAGCTTTACCAAAATATCCTGAAAACGTTGCTGTAATTACCTCTTTAAGTGGGGTAGTAATTAGAGATATTATTCATAGATTAAAAGATAGATATCCAGTTAATTTATATATTTATGCAACTCATGTCCAAGGTGATAAGTGTGCAGAACAAGTAACGCAGGCTATTATCGATGTTAATAATACAAAACTTGCTTCTATAGATTTAATTATTATAGCGCGTGGTGGCGGATCGTTTGAGGACTTATTTCCATTTAATGATGAAAAAATTATAAGAGCAGCTTTTGCTTCTAAAATTCCTATTATTTCAGCAATTGGACATGAAGCTGATTTTACATTATTAGATTTTGTGGCGGATTTACGCGCTCCAACTCCTACAGCGGCAGCTGAACTTGCTACCCCTCATAGGATTGAGGTATGTAAATATATAACTAATACCAAAAAACAAATAGCTGAACAAATTTTAAAAAAAATAGCTTATTTAAATAGTAATTTTTTAGGTACTATTCTTAAAATTCCTCATCCATCAACATATATAAATGATTTAAATAAAAAGTTAGAAGCTGCGAATAAAAATATATACACTTTGACTTTAAATTCTTTACAAAAACAAACTTATTATTTTGCAGATCTTACTTCTAAAATAAAATACCCAGCAGAATATATTGCTGATTTAAGTAAAAAATTAAATAATATAAATAATAGCATTTATAAAAATATTTCTAATAATATTCAAAACAGAACATATCATTTAGTCAGTTTAGCAAGCAAAATTAATTTAAAAGACGCTAAAAATAAAATAGAAATAAATGCAGAGCATTTAAGTAAAATTAAACAAAAAATTATTACTTCTGTTAGCACGGCTATTGTTAATTCTGAGCATAGAGTGGAAATGGTAACGAAAATGCTTTCATCGCTTAGTTACACAGCAGTTCTTGATAGAGGATATACTGTAGTTAGAGATGTTAACAATAATGTGGTTACATCAGCTTCTAATATTACTTCTCATGATAAGTTAGTAATTGAATTTAAAGACGGTAAAATAGACGTAGAAGCACTTTAAGCTATTAATTAAACTTAAAAAAGATTATACATGCTAACCTTAGATAATTTATCCCTTTCCTTTAATGATGAAATAATATTTCAAAACTTAAGTATAAACTTAGCTAAAACTTCTATTGTAAAAGTAAAAGGAATTAACGGTGCAGGAAAGACTACATTACTTAAAATTATTGCGCAAATTTTAAAACCAAATACAGGAGAAATTTTCTGGCAAGGAAAGCCATTAAAACATTCAAATGCAAAAATTAATTATGTAGGACATGATTTAGGTTTAAAATTAAATGATACGGTAGGTAATAATATTGCCTTTTGGTCTAGCTTAACAGATTCTTCTTTAATGTTTGAGGCTGCAATTTATTATTTTAGGTTAGAAGAAATAATTGATATTAAATGTGAATACCTATCTCAAGGGTGGAAGAAAAAAGTTGCTTTAGCAAGGCTACTTGCCTGCTTTGCTGATATTTGGGTTCTAGATGAACCAGAAATAAATTTAGATGAAGATAGTAAACAAAGATTGTTTCATGCAATTGATGTTAGAGCAGGAGAGGGAGGTATTATATTTATTGCCTCTCATTCTGAATTACCATTAAAAAATTATATTACATTAGATATAATGGATTTTATTCCTAGATTGGAAACAAATGCGAATGAATAAATTTTTTCTTATAACAAAAAGAGATTTTGCGGTAAATAATCATTTTATTAATATACTTATTAATATTGTTATTATCATTATATTAAATTCAATTTTAGTTATATCCACTTCCCAAGATTTTTTGAAAAATACTCAAGGTGTTGTAGCAGGAATATGGCTTAGTTATTTAGTAGTAAGTTTACTTAATATTGAAAAAATACTTTCTTCAGATATGGAAGATGGCACGTTGGATATTTTAAAAAGTTTAAATATCCCATATTTAACTATTTATTTATCAAAAGTTATAAATTTTATTATTATAACTCTTGTTCCTATGTCACTTATTACAGTGTTGTTATGTTTTTTATTTGATGCAAAAAGCCATATATATAACTTTTTAATAACGCTAATTTTAATTTCGCCAATAACTAGCATATTATCAGTGCTAACGTCTTTTTTAGTTAATAATTTTAAAAGCTCTGTCTTAACATTGATTATTTATTTTCCTATTATGATGCCAGTTTTAATAATAGGAATACTAGCCTGTTCTGGAGAGTTATATCTTAATAAAATTTTACTAGGATTGGATATAATAATTTTATCTTTTATTTTACTTAAAGCTTATTCAAAGTAGTTTAGAGAAAATTATTTTTCTCTTTTATTGTCCAACATTTCTTGTCTTCTACTTGTGCTTAAAGCAGTGGTTGCAGGACCCTTTTTATTATCAGCTTTTTCCATTTTACTTTCTTGAAGTTTGTTAGAAACATTCCTGAGTTCATTAAGATTTTTTACTATTGTGACCTTATCAAATTTGGGTAATTCCTTACCTGTTTCATAATCGATGGTATTTGTAGGGCTACTAATTATTGAAGAAGATTTATTATCAGATTTATTCTTCTTGCTGTTTTTATCCCCTTTATTTCCTTTAGTCATATTAATTACCTAAAATTTTAATTACCTTCCACGAGGCTTGACTGTAACTTGCGAAGCATAATGGTATGCTGTTGTAGTAGCGTGTTCGAATTTTTGACTGGTGGTCATTTTAGAGCTTTTCTTAGAAATTTCTTTAGCTTCTTTACCATGTTTTTTAAGTTTGGTAGATGAATCCTTTTCCTTAGTTTCATTTCCAAGTTCAATTGCTTTTGTACCTAAAGTATCGAGATCTTGTCCTGCTTTTTTGTCATGTTTGCCAAGTTTCTTAAATGCATTAACAATTTTACCAACAATTTTTTCAACGGCATTAAGTAAAGATTTGCTACCTTTAGCAATATCTTTTCCAACACCTTTCGCAACATTTTCTAATACTTTTCCTGCAGCTTTATCACGTTCTGTATTTAAACTATGAGCTGTGTTAATAACTTCTGCTTTTAATTTAGAGCTTTTATCTTCAATGCTAATTGCGTTACTCTTAAGTATAGTTTCTGCTCTTTTAAAGAAACCATTATTTTCTAATACAGTGGAAGTTGTTTGATCAAGTTTACTTTTCCATTCATTAAAAGTTTTATCTGTAAGAATTTTTGGTGTAGTAACATTTTTTACTTGGAATTCTGTAATTTTATGCAAAGCATGAGCATAAGTATTAAATTCTTTTGAAGCTTCTTTTGCACTTGCAAAATGTTGATTTGTTTTAGCTTCTTTATGAGCTTCAATAGTTAAAGTAGCAATTTCACCTGCATCTCTTGCTATTTCTAAGGTCGTATCTAATACATTAATTTTACTGTCATTAGTTTTTGAATCATCAGCAAGTTTTACTGAATCAAGTTTAGGTAATGGTTTATTTTTTGGATCTATACGCTTAGGAGGAGTTATAGCGGTTTTATGAATAGTTTGTACCACACCTTCTTTATTAAATATAACCTGGCCACCGTTAGGTGCTTCAATTTTCATAGAATTTTGTTTAGAAAATTGTGTGTATTGTTTATGAGTTTCATCCGATAAATAAACCGGAACAATCTCATTTTTTTCTCTTACAAAAACTTCATAAGAATGATAATTAACTATTTGATTATTATTTTTCGTAGCACTAGCTTCTATATATACAATTTGATTCGATTTATTTTTTAAAATATCTGGAATAGAGGTATTGAGTTCTGTATCATTAATCATTATCTTATTCTTTGACATGATATTTTGCCTCGTTCATTAAAAATTTATTACTTACTATAATATAATTTTAACTCACTTTAGTAAGTAAAGGCAATATAAAAAGTTAAAAAATTAATTATTTCTTAAATAAATTCTACAGGTTACTTTAATTATGAACAATAAAATATCAGAAATTATGGAAAAACTCTCTTATGAAAAATTAGGAGAAAGTTTAAATATCCAAACAATGGTAGAGCGTGAAAATGAAATTGCCATTATTATAGATGTCGATAAAGACCTGTATAATCGTATTGTTAAATCCAGGCTAGAAGAAGATGTTACAAAAAAAATAGCTAAATCAGGGATCAATGCAAAAATAAAATTTATTTATAATCAAGTACTTGTAGAACCTAAAATTGTACCTCTTAAACCATCTCAGAAAGAAAACCTTAAACAAATTGTACCTATAAAGGGAGTTAAAAAGGTTATAGTGGTAGTATCTGGTAAGGGTGGAGTAGGAAAATCTACTATGTCCGTTAATTTGGCCGCAAGTTTTGTAAAATTAGGATTAAGTACAGCCTTAGTCGATGCAGATATTTATGGACCATCTGTGCCATCTATATTGGGTATAAATAGATATCCTGAGCTTAAAAATAACTTAATGTTACCAATTGAAGTGCATGGGATTAAATCAATTTCAATAGGGTATATAGTAGATCCTGAAAAAGCAGCAATTTGGCGAGGACCTATGATAACTAAGGCTTTATCTCAATTAATTAGGGGTACTAAATGGCAGGATATTGATGTTATGATTATTGACATGCCACCAGGGACTGGAGATATTCACTTAAGTTTAATGGAAAACTATCCTATTGACGGTATAATAGGTGTAAGTTTCCCAAGTAAACTTTCAGTAGCTGATTTAAAAAAATCGATTGCAATGTGCGAAAAAATGAAACAGCCATTAATTGGTATTATTAATAATTGCGCTTACGAAAGAAATGGAAATGAAATTATTGAAAGCCCATTTGGGGCTAATCATTTGAACGATTTCTGCAAAGATAAAAATATTGAAATATTAGGTGAGATTGAAATAAGTAGAGAATTAGCGCAATCAATAGATGTAGGAAAACCGTATATTTTAGAAGAGAAATGTAATCCGTACATTGCAAAAGAATTTAAGTCAATTGCTGAAAAAGTAATTCAGTTTTTGGAAAAAAGACCACGTCTTAAGCAACAAAAATAAGAATCTCAGTTGTGAAATAGATCTTATAGACCTATTTCACCTTTGCTAACTTTAACTTTAGCAATTTTTTTAGGATTGTATTTATTATTACTTTTATCTTTCGTAATTTTTTCATTTAATTTTTTATCATAAACTTCAGATAACGCTTTAGTTGACAAAGAAAGTGTGTTTGCAACTTCGTTAAAGCTCATTTTATTACCGTGAACTATCTGTTTACTTACTTCGTGCATACCTTTTTTTAGAGATTCAAAGCTTTCTTTAAATCTACAATTTTTAGGCATAACTTTAGTAAGTTTATCAACATTTTCTAATAACATTTGAGTTTTTGCTTCATCAGGGATTCTTAATTTATTTATCTCCTGAGCTTTTTTATTAGCAAATTCTCTGAAATCACGAATAAATGTACTTTGATCAAAATGATGTGGTGCTAAAGCTTTTCCTTCTCCTATTCCACTAATAGTTTTTTCAAAATTATTATATCTACGTGTTGCATCATGATCTAGAGCTTCTTTACCAAACCTTACTTCTCCATGGTTTTCAAGAGTCTCTTTTGGCGTCAAAGGTTTATGTGCGAATGAATTAGAGCTTTTAATAGCTTTTGGCTCAGGAATTGATGCAGATTTAAGATTTGTGGAAACAGCTTTAACTTCAGCAGATTTTTGCACTGTCTGTTGTGCAGCTTTTTGTTCTTCTTGAGAAAGTTGTGTTTTTACATTTCCTCTTAAAGCAAAATTATCATATTTCGGTTTGTGATTAACTTGTTGTGGTCTTGGTTGAATTCTAGCATTACTTTGCTTTTCAATACCATTCTGCTCTTTGGAAGCGTTTTGTATTATTGGCTCTGATGCAATTTTATTTACCGATTGAGAGTTTGATATTTGATTATTTTTAACTGTAGTAATCGGTCTACTCTCATTGCTAATAGTAGGCGCACTACTTTTAATAGTACCGGGTTTTTGTTGTATAGTATTTTGAGCAATGGCTACTTTTGGGGTAGGCTTTACAGTAACTTGCGTTACTTGGGGAGTTTGAGTTACTGGTTTTCGTTGTGTAATCGGTTTATTTATAGTTGCAGGCTGTTGTAGAACTGCAGATTGATTTAATTCCAGCTTATTTCCTGCAATCTTATTAATAGGTTTTGATATAGTACTATTAGAAGATGTTAAATTTTGCGAAGCCTGAGATTTAGGTGATGTAACAATAGGTTCATTATTAACTTTACCAACAGTTTTTGGTGCTGCTGAAATCCCCAATACTTCTTTATTATAAAACTCATTAGCTTCTTTAAAAACAGCTGAACGTTCTTTGTCATTTGAAGCATTATTAAATTTTTCTGCAAATTCTTGAGCTTTATCATTATGTCCTTTTTGCCATAATTTAAAAATTCTCTCAGACATTTCAGTTGAATATAAATAATCTTGGTCAATACGTGGCATTAATTTTTTCTGTTGAAAACCAAAGTTTAATTTATTACCAGGTGTTTTAACAGTTTTAGGTTTTTCTTCATCGCTATCCCAGTCATCTTCAGTATCATCTTTTGTTTGAATGCTGGCTTTAGCAAATTTTCTTTTTTCTTCCTCTAATCTTTTTTGTTCTTCTTCTCTTAATTTCTTTTCGTGCTCTCTTTGTAGTTTTCTTTCTTCAGCTAGTTTTGCTAATTTTTCTTTATCAGCTAAAGATGGTTCTTTTCTCTCTACATTTTGGGCTTTATTTCCCATTAACTTCGCAATGTTACCAAATTTTTCTTCGAGATTTCCAATCTTGTTAACAGATGCAGATTCTATTTTGTTTGCAATAGGTTTTTTTATTAATTTTCTGTTGGAAATCCTTAAAATTATCTCTAACTTCAAGCTGCCCCCTTTCTTCTTCTTCTCTTCTTTCTTTAACGAACTCGGCTTCTTGATATTGCTTTTTAGCTTTTTCTGCAGCTTCTTTTACCCTTTGTCTTTCTTTTGCAAGAGCTTCTAATTCTTTTTTTCTTTCTTCTTCTGCTCTTCTAGCTTCTTCTTGAGCTTTTTTAAGAAAATCGTTACCACCTTTCATATATAATACTCCGTGTAAATAATTATAAAGGTATTCAAGAGCCTAAAATCTATACTCAATTATTAATTCGTATATTTAAAGGATATCATTTAAGTTAAATTAAAACAATTCATATAGTTAATTTTTAAATATATATGAAATATTTATCAATATAATTAATATGTTACTATGTATATTTAAATTTATTTTATGTAAAAAGAATTAAACAATTTTAGAATAGTTAATTAAACACGAAAAAACAGCTAATTAAGTCTTACTTACAGAAAAAATAATCAATTTTTTTAAGAATCTAACTAGAGGCAGAAAGTCTAGCGTTTTCCGCATTTTTAAATGTGTTTTTTATATCTAAAATCAAAGAAAATGCAAAAAAATGAAAAAAAGTGATTTTTGGGTGTTGACAAGTGGTGTGTTAGGATATATAAACCAAGACCTGTTCGGCACGATAAAAAACGAACAAAAAACGAAGAAATAAGCGCCTTAACAAGCGCTAGCTGTTTAAAAAAGTGAATAAAATTAGCAAGTGCAAACATTTTATATAAATGTAAGTGATCTTAAAGATTACTACGGGTAAAATTGTTTGAGTCGAAGTTAGGTGTAGTTAGTTCTGCACGTAGAAAGTTACTCAAGTTGAATTTAAGTATAAAAAGGGCACTTGGTGGATGCCTTGGCACTAGAAGGCGATGAAAGACGTGATACGCTGCGATAAGCTTCGGGGAGGCGCGAATAGCCTTTGATCCGAAGATTTCTGAATGGGGAAACCCACCTATTTATTAGGTATTCTGCAATGAATTCATAGTTGCAGGAAGCAAACCCGGAAAACTGAAATATCTAAGTATCCGGAGGAAAGGACATCAAACGAGACTCCGTTAGTAGTGACGAGCGAAAGCGGACCAGGCCAGTGGCTTATAAGTAAGAACTAGAACAATTTGGAAAAATTGACCATAGTGGGTGATAGTCCCGTATAGGTAGAAAGCTTATAAGTCCTCGAGTAAGGCGGGACACGTGTAATCCTGTCTGAATATGGGGGGACCACCCTCCAAGCCTAAGTACTCTCTAGTGACCGATAGTGAACAAGTACCGTGAGGGAAAGGTGAAAAGTACCCCGAGAGGGGAGTGAAATAGTTTCTGAAACCAAGTGCTTACAAGCAGTCGGAGCGAGACTTAATGATTCGTCATTAAGGACTTGTGACGGCGTACCTCTTGTATAATGGGTCAGCGAGTTAGTGTATCGAGCGAGCTTAAGTCAATAGATGTAGGCGTAGCGAAAGCGAGTCTGAATAGGGCGTATAGTTCGATGCATTAGACCCGAAACCGGGTGATCTAGCCATGGCCAGGATGAAGGTGTAGTAACATACGCTGGAGGTCCGAACCCATTAATGTTGAAAAATTATGGGATGAGCTGTGGCTAGGGGTGAAAGGCCAATCAAACTCGGAAATAGCTGGTTCTCCGCGAAATCTATTTAGGTAGAGCGTCGTGACAATTACCACTGAGGGTAGAGCACTGGATAAGCTAGGGGGGCCCAAAGCCTTACCAACCTTAACTAAACTCCGAATACCAGTGAGTACAGCACGGCAGACAGACCTAGGGTGCTAAGGTCCTAGGTCGAGAGGAAAACAGTCCAGACCACCGTCTAAGGTCCCCAAATTATGGCTAAGTGTGAAAGGATGTGAGAAAACCAAAACAACTAGGATGTTGGCTTAGAAGCAGCCATCATTTAAAGAAAGCGTAACAGCTCACTAGTCTAAATAAGTTTTCTTGCGCCGAAAATGTAACGGGGCTAAAGCCATATACCGAAGACGTGGGTGTGTATCTATGATACACGCGGTAGCGGAGCGTTCTGTAGGCCGTTGAAGGTGAATCGTGAGATTTGCTGGAGGTATCAGAAGTGAGAATGCTGACATGAGTAGCGACAAAAGATGTGAAAATCATCTTCGCCGAAAGTCCAAGGGTTCCTGCGTAAAGCTAATCTGCGCAGGGTTAGTCGGCCCCTAAGGCAAGGCCGAAAGGCGTAGTCGATGGGAATCAGGTTAATATTCCTGAACCTGTGGGAAGTGACGGATAACGGAAGTTGTGTGCTGTTATTGGATTCAGTATGCAGCCTAGTTGTCCCAGGAAATAGCTCCCACATATAGACCGTACCCCAAACCGACACAGGTGGACTGGTAGAGTATACCAAGGCGCTTGAGAGAACGATGCTGAAGGAACTAGGCAAATTGCACCTGTAACTTAGGGAGAAGGGTGGCCTCTTATGGGCAACCATAAAGAGGTGGCACAAAGCAGGGGGTTGCGACTGTTTACTAAAAACACAGGGCTATGCAAACTCATTAAGAGGAAGTATATGGTCTGACGCCTGCCCAGTGCTGGAAGGTTAAGAGGAGGTGTGCAAGCACTGAATTGAAGCCCCAGTGAACGGCGGCCGTAACTATGACGGTCCTAAGGTAGCGAAATTCCTTGTCGGGTAAGTTCCGACCCGCACGAATGGCGGCTAGACGGAAAGACCCCGTGCACCTTTACTATAGCTTTGCATTGGCATTAGAAACTAGATGTGTAGGATAGGTGGGAGGCTATGAAGCGGAGACGCCAGTCTTCGTGGAGCCATCCTTGAAATACCACCCTTCTGGTTTTTGATGTCTAACCTAGCTCCTTGAATCAGGAGCGGGGACCATGCATGGTGGGTAGTTTGACTGGGGCGGTCGCCTCCCAAAGAGTAACGGAGGCGCGCGATGGTAGGCTCAAGCTGGTCGGAAATCAGCTTTTAGAGTGCAATGGCATAAGCCTGCCTAACTGTGAGACTGACAGGTCGAACAGATACGAAAGTAGGTCATAGTGATCCGGTGGTTCCCTGTGGAAGGGCCATCGCTCAACGGATAAAAGGTACGCCGGGGATAACAGGCTGATGATTCCCAAGAGTCCATATCGACGGAATCGTTTGGCACCTCGATGTCGGCTCATCACATCCTGGGGCTGGAGAAGGTCCCAAGGGTTCGGCTGTTCGCCGATTAAAGTGGTACGTGAGCTGGGTTTAGAACGTCGCGAGACAGTTCGGTTCCTATCTACCATGGGTGTAGGAAGTTTGCGAGGATCTGCCTTTAGTACGAAAGGACCGAGGTGGACGTACCTCTAGTGGTCCAGTTGTCGCGCCAGCGGCATGGCTGGGTAGCTAACGTACGGACGGGATAAACGCTGAAAGCATCTAAGCGTGAAACCCACCTTTAAACTAGACTTCCCCATTAGAGCCGTGGAAGACTACCACGTTGATAGGCTGGGTGTGTAAGCACAGTAATGTGTTTAGCTTACCAGTACTAATAGCTCGATTGTCTTAAATCGCTTGAGTAACTTCTATGAGCAGTACTAACTACAACTTGCTCAAACATGAAAAAGTTACCTTGTAGACAATATACACACTAAATATTATGTACTTGCTAATTTTATCTACCTTTTAAGCAGCTTTAAGGGTTTGCTTAATTGGCTTGGTGATTATGGCGTAGGGGAACCACCCGATTCCATTCCGAACTCGGACGTGAAAACCTATCGCGCCGATGATACTGCGTCTTAAGACGTGGGAAAGTAGGTCGTTGCCAAGCCTGTTAAGCAAACCCTTTTTCTATTTTAATTTTCTTATCTTTTATTTCCAATTATGCTAAATAAAAAAATTGTTTAGAATTTTCTTTTTTATTTTTATATGGATAATGTATTGTAAGTGATGCTTACTTTAAATTATTTATAAAGGAATATGTTATGATAAAAAAAACAATTCTAGAACTACCTTATGATAAAAATTTAATTAAATTTAATGAGAATGGTGAGTTAAATTACAATTCTTTAATTACAGAAAAATTTGAAAAATCAGATTTATTTTTACGTTTTGAAAAAGAAATGGATAAACTACTTATTCACCCTGGTTCGAGAGCTAAAGCAGTATTATCATTACATTCAGAGGTTAAGGATAAATTTGTAGAATGGAGAAAAAGAGGATGGGAGAGAGTAAATCCTGAAACTCTTATTCCTAATAGAGAAGAAAAATACTGGGGAGCTAATTACAGTAAATTTGATGATAATGGACAACCCTTTATTATATGTGAAGCACCTTTTTATGCAGAAGATTATTACGAACTTGCATTAAAAACTGGGATGCGCATTCTAGTTAGTACTGCACGACCTGAACATGACAATATTTCATATAGGCAAGGTTATTCAGTTAACAAACATTATATTGGTTTAAATAGTAGACCTATTAAAATTAATGATAAAATTACTATTTCCTGTGTTGCGTATGAGAAACATCCTGTTGGGGATAATCACGAAATCTTAATTAAGCATTTAAAGGTTACTGAAAATAATAGATCATATACACTTTGTCATTTAATATATGAAAATTGGGAAGATGCAGAAGCGTATAAAAAATTAAAAGAAGAAAATAAATATGAAGATATTTTAGGTATATTTAAGTTAATAAAATTAGCTGATAAATCTATAAATGAGTTATTTGAATATGAACTCTATAGATTGAAGAATAATTTAATAGATAAATTGTCAATTGATAATGCTAATTCATATGGAATCATGTCTAATTGTAAATATGGATTCGGTAGATCTGCAGCATTTTTAATTTGTTTTAAAATTTATGCGCAAATTAAAAATGAAATTTCTAAAGAAAAGAACCTCCCTTTAAATAAAATAAAAGATATTTTCGATTATCCTGATGTAATAGAAAATTTAGAACTAAATGCAATTTCATATGTTGCGTATTTTTCAGAAAAAGTTATGACAGGTGCAGGTGAAGTTCATTTGCCACAAATTAATGGTTTTTTTGAATATATAAAAGAAGAAGCGAAAAAAAAGGCAGTCTTAAAAAAATCTGATTCTATTAGGAGGAATTATGAGAGTGTAAGAGATAAAGATAAAAGTGCTTTCCTTTATAAATAAAAATATTATTTTAATAATGAAATTTTAAATTTAACTGGTTGTTACTAAAAATAAATTTCTTTATCGAACTTGTAATGCTTATTAAAATGTTATACATTTGTTTTATAATATTTTAATAGGCATTTTATGGGAAAATATAATACATATCGTGAGTTTTGGTTACCTTCTAAAACTCTACCTCTTAACGATACAATTTGGATAGAAGCTCATAACACTTATTCAACTATAAAAAATGGCATATTCTTCCCAGCAGTTAATCAAAAACTTACTATAACTGAAATTTTAAACGATACTCCAGTAAGATTACTTTCTTTAGATGCTTATTATGACGGTGTTAAAAAAGAGTTTTATATGACCCATTCAAAATGGGACGTTAATAATATGAAATTAGATAAACTTTCTGAACCTCTTGGCATAAAAGTTAGAACTTTGCAGGAAGAGTTAATGGAAATCAGAGCTTGGTTAGATAAAAATCCAACCGAAGTTGTGATGATTCATTTAGAAGAGCAATTTTCAGGCTATACTAAGGAACAAGCCGAACAATACAGGAATGAATTTGTAAAAGTATTTGGTAATAAAGTATATACTAATAATGACAAATTAGAATTCTATAAAAATAATTCTAAAAATCCAAATTTTAAAAATAAATCATTTGAAGAAGTTTACCCCTCACTAAATCAAATTATAGAATCGGGCAAACAAATATTATTATTTTCTCAATATTTCGGTAAAGAAGATTTTTTATCAGATTCTACTTCACGATATAATAACGATAGTTATTTTCTTAATTTCTATAGTCTCGCAGCAGTTGGAGAAGATAAAACCTTAGCGGGCAAGATAGGAAGAGATCTAAATGAATTTGAGGAAACTTTGAATAAAACCTTTAATACTAAAATAGATAATATACCTAATGATATTGCTCCTGAATTCTCTGTAGAAAATTTGTATAAATATAAAATGAATCGAGGGGATAAAGTGGTTACAGTAATAGCGTTAGATTTTATTAAAAAAAATGATAAAAGATTAATTGAAAGTTTTGAAATGTATAAAAAAGAATTTTCTCTTTATACTTCTAAAACTCATCAAAATTCATCAGAAAAAGTTTTTAGAAATGAAGCCGATATTTATGAAACAAATAAAATTGGTGCATTTAGAAACAAGAATTAATGTGATGTAGCAGCTAATTTGTTAAGTGTCTCAAGTAAAGTATGTTTTTTATAAGGCTTAAATATACAAGAGTAAGCACCGAATTCTAAACATTTGGCAATATCCTTTTCGTTATTGCAGCCTGTTTGAATGATAACAGGTATATGAGATAATTTTTCACTAGATTTAATAGTTTTTAATATATCTACACCATGCATATCTGTAAGCATAAGATCGAGTAGCAATAAGTTTGTTTCAGGATTTTGACGTAAAAGTTCTAGCCCAGAAGCGCCATCAAAGGCATGTAATAATTCATAATCTGTGCCTTCTAGCATCATTAATACACTATCAATACAAATTTGTTCGTCATCTATAAGTAGGACTTTTGTGGTCATTCTAAATTACTTTCAACTGAGATAAAATATTTTATTTAGTATATTGAAAGTAATTTAGAAAATTTGCAACTAAAAATTTATTATGCGTAAATTCTTTCGCGTAGAATAGATAAGATTTCTTCCATTGCTTCTTGGACAGCTAAGGATTTAATAGCTGCATATTCAGCAGCAAGTCTTTGTAAGGCTAGTTCAAAAACTGTTCTTTCACTATATGAGCAATCAGGATTGTCAGTAACGTTTTTATGTAAATCACGTAAAACTTCAGCAATATCGATTAAATTCCCAGAATTAATCTTAGTGTCGTATTCTTTTGCTCTTCTACTCCACATACCACGATTACTTTTAGGTTTGCTTTGAATAATACTAATAACTTTATTCATTTCTTCAGTATTTGCAATTGGTCTTAATCCACAAGCAATGGCACGATTTACAGGTACGCGTAAAGTCATTTTTTCCTTGCCAAAGAATACCACAAAAACATCTAATTCAATTCCACCAATTTTTTGTGTTTCACGGGCTATAACTTGACCAACTCCATGTGCTGGGTATACAACCATATCATTAATATTAAAGGCTATTGCCATAGAGCTACTCCATAATAGAAAAATTTATAGCCTCATTATACTACAATTTTATGCAAAAATAAAGTACTATGTTGTTTTTGTGCAACTATACAGATTGTACGTTACATTTTATTAAAATATTTTGTTTTTACTTAAAAATCAGTCTTTTAATTTTTAAAAATATATCAGCAAAAAAATATTAAATAAAGTTTTAAAAAATTAACTTTATCGTTATATAAAAAAATATTAGAATATTATTGTACTAATATCATACAGAAAATATATGGTAGATAAGCTAAATAATAATTTGAATTTTAAATCTAAAGAAGTTAAGAATTCTTTAGATTTGAATAATTTACATCTCCAAGATAATAAAATACTTGAAATTCAGGATAATAAAACCTTTGAAAACACTAATAAAAAACCTTTAGAAGAATCTAAAGAAAAAGAAATAAATAATTTGAAGGCTAATATTAAGGAGTTAAAGCAGCAAAAACGTATATTAGAAACTGAAAAGAAAAGTTTAACAGAAAAAAACAATGGTTTGGTCAAAGAGCGCGAGAGTAATTCTCAAAAGCTTTCTCTTATAAAAGATGAAAAAGAAAAAAGTATTCGTAATATTAAACGAAGCTTAAGTATAGGCGCAGTGTTTACAGTGCTGTCATTTGCTTTCCCACCTGTGGGTATAGCGGGATTAATAGCAACATCATATGGTGTCAATCGAGTTATAAAAAATAACAATGAATTGAAACTTGAAGCAAATATTGAAACCGAAATAAAAAAAATCAATGATAATATTTTAAAAAATGAGTTTGAAGTAAGTAACATTGGTAATTTAGAAAAGGGAATAGATAAAACTCTCGAAAATTTAAATGATCAATTAACTGAAATAAATAAAAATATTCTTGAGCCTATAAAGCCATTACATGACATAGAATCTCAAAATAATCTAGACAAATCATCTCAATTAAAAAATTTAGATAAAAAACAAGATAAACATATTGAAAGTAATATCGATGAAAAACAAAACAACGCTTTTAAAGGAATAGAATTAGATAAAGAAGTTCAAAATAATAAAGAAGAGAAAAAAGAAGTAAATCAAATTTCAGAGAAATATATTGAAAGAGATCAATACAATACCACAGAGCATAATTTTGAAACTGGCGCTCAAAAACTTATTAATTCAGAAGAAAGAGAAATAACTGCTAAAAAAGATATAGAAGAACACAAAAGTGAAAAGCCTCAAAAGCAAGATTTAAATGACGACTTACCAAAGCTTTCCTCAAAACCAAGTGCTCTTGAACAAGCAAAAGAAGCCGCGCGAGTAGCAAGCGAGAAAGGTATAGAAATTAAAAGTGGAGGTTTAGATAAACCACCGGTAAATGTTAATTCAGAGAAGCTACAAGAAAAATCACAAATTTCAATTACAAATAAGGGTTAAATTATGAAGGGTTCAGATAATAAAGAAGAAAATAACGAATTAGCTATAAAAGCTAATGAATATATGCAGTTGGTAGAACAAAATAACATGCACATTGCAAAGCTTAAACAAGAAAATGAAGAGTTAGGTAAGAAATATGAATCAATTAACAATCAAATGGCTGCGAAAAGAAAAGAGATAGAGAATATAAAAAGTGGCGATGAAAAATATGCAGAAAGTGTAAAAAGCGAATATTTAAAAACTAACCTTAAAGATACAACGAAAGTAGATAAATTGCGTGAATCTTACGATGCTGATGTAAAAAAAGCTGATAAAATGCTTAATATTGCAAGTTTTATGCTGAAAACATTTATTCTGGCTCCAATAGCGCCTATTTTTGCAGCTATTAGTGCTATATTTAGAATAAAGAGTAAAAATACACTTAAAAAAATAATAAAAAATAATGGTAATAAAGTTGAGAATGAGAATTTGATTGAATCAACTGAGGAAAATGTAAAAAAGGAATTGCAAAATATTTACGCTAATAATAAAGAATTGCAAGAAATGGAAAAACAATCTGAAATGCTTCAACAAGAGTCAACTTTCATTTTAGATAACATGCTTATGAATACAAGACACCAAGATCGGTTAAAGGATGAAAACAAAATTATTAAAAATGAGCATGATAAGGTTTTAGAACAAATAGTGCAAAAATCTAATATAAAAATTGATGGTTCAGTAGCTAAAGAGGGTGATAAACTTCCGACTAATATTAATCCAAAAAATATTATAAAACCAATTCAAGAAAGATAAGATAGGGTTTATTTTAAAACTTTATCCAGAACAGCGTTTATAAAACCTATTTCATCATTATTATTTAAAAATGAAGAGGCGATATTAGTATATTCATTTATTAAAACTTTTCTTGGAATATTTTCTATAAATGAATATTCACATAAAGCTGTAAGTATTATTGCTTGAGAAATTAAATTCTGTTGTTCTAGTTTTTTCTTAGGTAAATAATCTTCAATAATAAGTTTTTGACTTGTTAAATTAAGAGTTAAAGCTTCAATTAATTTGTTAAAATAACCTATATTAATATTTAAATCGTTTTCAATTTCATTGTTTTGATAAAGGCTTAAAAGTTTTAATGGAGTTAAAGCATTTTCATCAATTAATGTAGCAAATAAATATTGAACAGCGGCAAGTCTTGCTACTGATTTTTTTACAGGTAGTTTTTTATCTTCTTCGGTACTCAAATTAAATCCTCTTAAATTAGTTCAAGTTTTCGTTTCAAATTAATCATTGCAATACAAGAATTAGCTGCCCAACCGCCTTTATCTTTTTTGCCTTTATCTACTCTCATTAGAGCTTGTGCTTCATTTTCAACGGTAATTATACCGTAACCTATTGGGATATTGTTTTTAATAGCTATTTCATTTATCCCTTTTGCACTTTCTTCAGTAATGTAGTCATAGTGAGATGTTTCACCTCTTACAACGCATCCTAAAGTAATAAATCCATCATATTTATATTTACTTGCAAGAACCATAGAGATTGCGGCAGGAATTTCAAATTCACCAGGAACTTTTATAATATCGTATTTTATATTTTCTTGTTTTTTAAGATATTCTATTGCTCCTTCCACTAACATTTCAGTTATATTTTGATAAGACTCAGCTGCAATTATTAAAACACTAGTCATTTTATCTATCTCCTTTTACGTTTATGGAAATTAGGGATTTAGTTATTGTTATTACGTACCTTTTAAGGCAGTCTACTAATTTCTCAAGACTAAACAATACTTTTATCTCCCCTATATATAATTTTAACAGAATTTTAGGGTTACTTCCATACTCATATAAGCTAGAGCGAATAACTATTTTTGGAATATAAAATTTCTTAAAAAACATATAATTAGATATTGTTAGGAGCTTAACATCGATTAGTACCCTATCATGTATTAGATATTTTAAAGGTGAGTTAGTGAACGTTATTTCGTGCATTAACTTCATAATTACTCCAAGAAACAGCAAATTTTATAGTTATATATCACAAATAATCCTTATTGGCTAGTAACTAATAAGATTAGTTTTAATAATTTGTAAACTATTGATTTAACTATAGTTGCGTATAAGTTAAATAATTAATTTACATAAGGTTAAGATTATGTTAGTATATAACACAATTTTAATAATTATGGGTAAAAGATGAAAAAACATAATTTTGTTTTTACGAATGGTTATGATGTAAGTGATGGTGTAGAAACGGATGCTTTTAAATTTTCAGGAGATAAACTAGCGAATGATTTAAAAGCCACATTAAATAAATATAAGAATGTTGATACTTATTTTTTGGGTGATAAAGAAAATGGCATTAAGCCTAATGACCTATACTCATTAATTGAAAAACTTGCCAAAGAGGCAGGAGAAGTGACATTTTTTCTTTCAGCTCATGGAACGGTTATTGATGGCCATCATTGCATTCAATTAGAAGAAAATTACATTATTAGAACTAAAGCAGTATTGGATTATATAAAAGAGCAATTCGGAGAAAGGGATTTTAATATAGTAATTTCTTCATGCCATAGCCCACATTTAGCAAAAGATTTAGCGCAAATTTTCCCTAACAAAGGTAACGTGTTAATACTTGCTTCAGAAGAAGAGGGATTTGCAAATAATGCAGGCGCATATTTTTATAAAGCTAGTTTAATAGATTATTGTAAAACATATAATCTTTCCGAAAATTTAGATTTTGATTTTAAAAAATCAACGCTTAGCTATATTCATAAGCTTGCTGATACTACAGAACATACTGGCGGGAGTCCTATCGATAATTTTCTGGTAAAAAATATTTTAGGATCTTTACCGATCATATATGAATCAGGTAAACCTATTCATGATGTTAATAAAGAAGTTAAAGATGCATTATTAGGAAAGATAAATTTAAAAAATTACCAGGCAGAAGTAGAAAAAATAAAATTAACATTAAAGCATATAGACGATCATTTGGAGCATAATGAATCTGTATATATGAAATCCTTTCTTTTATCTGAAGAAGATAGAGAGAATCTTCTTAAAAAAGAACTTGAAAGTGCGATAAATTCTTTTAAATATCCAGAAGGGGTAAGAGAGTATCTTGAAATTGATAAAGCGTTTAATCGTGAAGAATTTACTGTAAAAATAAAGGAAGATTTTGAAGATGACGAAGATTCAGATTTTATTGATAAAGTTATAAACGCAAATACAAGCATATATAACAAAGAACAATTACAAGAAAAATTTGTTTACGACAATATCGATAAATTTTCCAATTCAGATTATTACTACCACGTTACTAAATTTGAATTGCTACAACAACAAAGTATTATATTTACTGAAAACAGAGTAAAAATAGGTGAGTATGTGGCAATGGAAGATTTAGGAATTCCAAATATTTATCAGGACTATAATCTACAAGTAGCGTAATTTTTTATAGTGAATAAATTTTATTCGCTTAATCTGGATTATTTGACAAAAGTTAAAGCTTAGTTAAATTATAACATAAAATTAATATTTAATAGGTTTAGGTATGAAAAAACATACATTTCTTTTTTTTAATGGTTATGACATAGAAGATAGTGCAGATATTTATGGACTTGAAGCAAGGATTTCTTCAACTGAACTAAATAATAAGTTAAAAGAAAATATTAGTAACTACTCAAATGTAAGTGCTTATTTCCTTGGAAATGAAAGTAAGGGTTTTACTTTTAGTCAAATGCTGAAGTTCTTAAGAGTAGTTAAAGGTCAGCAAAGTGACTTTACAATTTTTGTTTCGGCACATGGTAGCGTTACAAACGATAAGCATAGTGTACAAACAAGTGAAAAAGAATCTTTATCTTCTAGTGCTCTGTTAAAAATACTTCATGAGGCCTTTACAGGATACAACTATAATATAGTGCTTTCATCATGCTACAGTCATATTTTAACAAAAGAATTATCTAATCTTACTTCACCTTTTAAAGGGAATGTTATTATTCTTTCATCGGAAGAAGAGAATGAAGCTACAGATTTTGGTGCATATTTTTATAAATTAGCATTAATAGATTATTTACAAAGCGGTTTACCTAAAATGCTAGAAGAAAAATCAGATGACACAGGAAGCCCTACCAAAGATTTAGTAGAGTTTGAATTTGATTTTAATAAATCTGTTTTAGAGTACATTCGTAAGCTTGGAATGAATGAATCGCTATATGAAAATAATGAAAATTTAGATTATTTAGTTAAAAAAGCGTTTGGATCTTTGCCTATAATATATTCATCAAATAATTCAGAAATCCACGACTTAAACAAAGAAGTAAAAGATATATTTTTAGGTGATAAAGAAATTGATCCTATAACTCAACCAGAGGCTTATAAGGCAAGGCAATCGATTGAAAAAATAGAAAGCATTATTGAGGAAAGACAAGCTCATAATAAAAAAGATGGTGAGTTACCTCTTAACGAAAAGGAAGAAATTTTTAAAAAACAATTAGAAGGTACTATAACTTCATTTGAATATCCTGAAGTCTACAAAACTTTATTGAAACCTAATCTCAGTCTTAATCGAGAGGAATTTACTAAAGATTTTAAAGAAAATTATGAAGATGAAGAACCTGACTTATTTGAAAATATGCAAGTAAATATGAGATTAGATAAAAAATCAGAAGATAGTGAAAATGAACTGTATCATAAAATTGATAATTTATCAGATGCAGATTATTACCGTGAGGTTGAACTTTACAATCTCTTAATACAAAGGGAGATTATATTTAATGAGAATAAATTTACAGTTGCTGAATACGTAGCAATGGAAGATTTAGGTCTTCAAGAAATTCATCAAAATTATAATCAAGTAGCATAAACTAGCTTGATGATGTAGGGAATCCATAGTTATAATATGGGTTTCCTAAATTTAAGTTATTTTCTTTTATAGCTCTATAAAAGTCATAATGGATCTGACTTACAATAGCGCTTCTTGACATTGGTCCTGTAATATTTACCCAAAACTGAGCTTTATATGTAAGAACGCCATCATTTAATGATGATAAAAATACTTGAGGAAGAGGTGTTTTTAAAATATTTTGGTTAGCGTATATTATATCAAATAATAAATCTTCAACTTTTTTAGGGTCGTTATCGTTTGGTAAGCGAAACTCCATAGCATGCCTTACCTTTCCTTCTTCTGTTAATGTAAGATTGACAATAGTTTCCTGTAGTAAATCACTATTTGGTACAATAATATCTATATTATCGCCAGTTAGAACATGAGTACATCTAGCTCCAATATTTACTACTGTTCCTATTATTGAAACTGGTTTTTGCAATTCAATTATGTCGCCAATTCTAATTGGCTGTTCAATCATTATTATAAGACCGCTAATGAAATTTTCTAAGACTTGCTTAGAACCAAAACCAAGACCAATTGCAAGTGCGCCTCCAACAAATGTAAAGGCTTTTAGAGGAACATTTGCTATATCCAGTACTAAAAAAGATATTATGAGAATAAATATATAATAACTAATTTTTTCAATGACTTGTGCTACGTTCCTTTCAATATGAAGCATTCTTACAAAACGTTTTCTTACAAGTCGGCTTAGTGACTCCGCAACTCTAATACCAAAAAATAACAGTGCAGTTGCAATGATTATATTTGATAAAGAAATTGTTTGATTATCGGAGACATTT
This sequence comes from Sphingobacteriia bacterium, assembly GCA_017304685.1. Taxonomy (NCBI): domain Bacteria; kingdom Pseudomonadati; phylum Bacteroidota; class Sphingobacteriia; species Sphingobacteriia bacterium. The sequence goes on from JAFKLR010000004.1 coordinate 643,660, forward strand.
ATTAATGGATAATGCCAGATACGATCAAGAATTCTTACAGTATAAGCAATTATTTCACTTAAAGTTAAATTGTCCGGTAGATTAAATAAAACATCATGTAATGTTTGATTGTTTTCTAAAACTTTCTTTACCATTAATCCTCACCTATTACTAATCCCAGTGCGCTTCTGGTGGAAGCGACATTAAAATTGCTTCTGTATTACCACCTGTCATCAACCCAAATTTTGTTCCCCGATCATAAATTAAATTAAACTCAACGTAACGGCCGCGTTTAATTAATTGTTTCTTCTTTTCTTCAGAACCATAAGGATCAAACATATGTTTTTTAACAATTTTAGGATAAATTTCTTTAAACCCAATTGCAACTTCTTTAGTAAAATTAAAATCATTTTCAAAATTACCTGTGTTTAAATAGTCATAAAATATTCCACCTATTCCTCTTGGTTCATTGCGGTTTGGGAGAAAAAAATATTCGTCACATTGTTTTTTAAAATTAGGATAATAATCGGGGTTATATTTGTCGCATACTTCCTTAAAAGTAGCGTGAAAATTATTTTTATCTTCTACATCTATAAAAATAGGGGTTAAATCAGCTCCCCCACCAAACCAAGTTTTAGTAGTGCTAATATATCGTGTATTCATATGCACAATAGGAATCATTGGAGATTTAGGGTGAATAACTAAAGATACGCCGGTTGCAAAAAATTTTGGATTAATTTCTGCTCCTGGTATTTGTTTCCTAAATTCTGGCGAGAATTCTCCCCATACTGCCGATACATTTACCCCGCCTTTTTCAAAGAGGTTACCCTTTATAATTGATATTTCACCACCACCACCTTCATTACGTTCCCAAGGCTTAACTTGAAATTTACCTGGTATAAGATTGTTAGCTACTGAGAATTCTTCCTCTAATTTCTCAAGAGATTCTCTTATTTCATTTCTAATATTTACAAACCATTCGTAAGTAATTGTTTGTTGTGTATCTAATTCGATTGAAGATGTTATCATTGTAATATGGGTTTTTATGTTATTAATTAGATAAGTTTAAAGCTACATATTAATTTTGTCTAAACATTAGATCGTTCATTAATTATTTGCAATATTTTTTACCCTTAAAAATAAAAACCTTTGAATTTATTTTATAAAGATGTAAGGTTCATTTAAGCTATAATAAAAACAAAAATGTTTATGGAAACAAGGCTAGTTGCGCCTGCGAAAATTAATTTAAGCTTAAATATAACTGGTAAGCGTAAAAATGGTTATCACGAGCTTCATTCAATAGTTGTATTTGGTGTTGTAAGTGATGAAATTATTATTCTACCTTCTAATAAAAATGAACTTAAAGTTGAAGGTCAATTTGCTTATCAAATTTCAGATGAAAATATAATTACAAAATGTTTAAACTTAGCTAAAAAAAAAGGTGCAGAAATTACCCCCTATAACATTACTCTAAAGAAAAATATTCCAGTTGGTGCAGGTTTAGGAGGCGGAACTGCTGATGCTGGGGCTATTTTAAGATATATAAGCAGTGCTTATAAACAAATATTTTCTCATGAAGAAATGGCATCAATTGGGGCAGATGTGCCAATGTGTTTTACTAATTCTCCTCTTATAGCTGAAGGAATAGGAGAGAAAATAACGCCTATTCAATTAGGTTTTAAATTATATATAATGCTTATAAATCCAGGAATATATATTTCTACGCAGAAAATGTATGATTTAATTAAGGATTTTAATAAAATAGAAACGAAAATGGATATTGATAACCTTGAGATGTTAGTAAATTATCTAAAGGTCTATGGAAACGATTTTTTAAATATTGATAATTCAAATATTAAGGAAATAAAAAGAATAATTAAAGATATTGAAGCTCTTCCTGGTTGTGTCTATGCCAGTATGACAGGAAGTGGTTCAACTTGCTTTGGGATTTTTAAAAATTTAGAAGATTTAGAAAACTCTTACTTGCAATTTACGAAAAACTTTCCACAATACTGGTGTAAAAAAGGAGTGATTTAGACTTTATTAATCACCAGAAGTTATGTTAAACTAATTTTAAGTCATTTTAAGGAGATTTATATGGCAGTTTTAGTAGGTAAACCAGCGCCTGATTTCACAGCGAAAGCGGTTATGCCAAATAACGAAATTCACGATAATTTTAACTTACATTCATATTTAAACGGTAGAATGGGAATTTTATTCTTCTATCCGCTTGATTTTACCTTTGTATGTCCATCGGAAATTATTGCTTTTAATAACCGTCTTGGCGAATTTACATCTCGTAGAGCTGCGGTTGTTGGAATAAGTATTGATTCTCACTTCTCTCATTTAGCGTGGAAAAAGACACCAGTTAATAAAGGTGGTATTGGTGATGTTCAATTCCCTCTCGTTGCTGACTTAAAAAAACAAATTGCAAGAGATTATGATGTTCTTATTAATGAAGAAGTAGCTCTTCGTGGTACTTTTTTAATTGATAAAAAAGGTATTGTTAGACATCAATTAATTAATGATCTTCCGCTTGGAAGAAATATTGAAGAAGCAATTCGTATGATTGATGCTTTAACATTCTTTGAAGAACATGGTGAAGTTTGCCCAGCTGGTTGGAATAAAGGTGCTGAAGGTATGAAGGCAACACCGGAAGGTGTGGCTGATTTCTTAGCTAGTAACGCAGAGAAACTTTAGTTTAGTAAAAAAGGCCCTGAAGAAGGGCCTTTTTATATTAAAACCTTACAAGATTTGTTAAAGCTTTTGTAGTTTCATCAATTCCTTTACGTATTTTATCACTATTAGTAAATTGCTTAACTGCTAATGTACCTACAACAGTACCTATAGCAAGTCTAACTGGGTTAACTCTTTTTCCGACAAGATAAAATGTATATGCAGGCAATAACGAACCAATAAAAGAAATTAAGCTTAAAGCTTTTTCTGTTTTTGATGGAAGCTCAATTCTTGTTTCAGCTTTTGAAGGATCTGTATGAATAGCTTTGTTGTAATCTTTAAATAAAGAAATATTAAAAGGTACTGGAGCAGTATGTTTATTGTTACTAAGTAAATCACTGGTTACTTGAAATATAGAAGTAGCTGTTAAATTGAAAAATCTATATTCAGGAAAAGCGTAAAGTAATGATAAAGAAAGTAAACCTACAGTTACATTTAAAAAACCTGAGTTTAATAAATTGTAAATACTACCCACACCAGGAATTAAAGCAAAAGATTTAGCAAGATTTATGCCTGCAGCATCAATTAATTGAGTTTTATCTTCATCCTTTTTAATACTAGTGTTGTGTTTTTCATAAAGCATATTTTTTAGCGTTACTGCTGTTGATAAAAATGCAGCAAATGCAAGTAAATATCGGCTAACTGAAAAAAGATTAGCATAAGAAACTTTATCAAGATTTCTATTGATAAATCTTTCATAATTGTTGACGTATGATAATAATATTCTCATATAAACTCCATAAAAATTAAGTCTTTACTATTAACATAAATTTACCTTAAGTCAATAAAGTTAACTTATTGTTAATAATAATAAACCAATAATTTCTTAATATAACAATTGTTTTTAAAGCTTATTTCTTATATAAATATTCCATAAATATTTGAGGGAAATATGAGCCAACATCACAAAACTAAAGTTCTTATAATCGGATCAGGACCTGCTGGTTATTCAGCGGCAATTTATGCAGCTAGAGCAAATTTAAAACCAATTTTAGTAAAAGGTATGCAGCCGGGTGGGCAGTTGACTATTACAACTGATGTAGAAAATTATCCTGGATTTGCTGATGTTATTCAAGGTCCATGGCTTATGGAACAAATGGAAAAACAAGCAATTCATGTAGGAGCAACTCTTGTAGAAGATCATATTAAATCAGTAGATTTTAGTAAACGTCCTTTTATCTGCTTAAGTGAATTTGGTTATACGTATGAGGCTGAAACAGTAATTATATGTACAGGTGCTCAAGCTAAATGGTTAGGTCTTGAAAGCGAAAGTTATTTTCAAGGTTTTGGTGTGTCCGGCTGTGCTACTTGTGATGGGTTCTTTTTTAAAGGTAAAGAAGTGTTAGTTGTAGGCGGTGGTAATACTGCAGTAGAAGAGGCTTTATATCTAACTAATTTCGCAAGTAAAGTTACCTTAATTCACCGACGTGATAGTTTAAGAGCTGAAAAAATATTACAAGATAGAATGTTTAATCATCCAAAAGTAGAAGTAATTTGGGATAATGTAATTGAGGAAATAGTAGGCACACATGAGCCTAAATCAGTTACAGGCGCTAAGATTAAAAATATAAAAAATAATCAAATAACAGATATTAAAGCTGATGGAATTTTTATCGCAATAGGACATAAACCAAGTACAAATATGTTCTCTAACCAAGTTAATATGGATTCTGAAGGTTATATTATTACGAAACCAGGAACTGCTTCTACAAATATAGAAGGTGTTTTTGCAGCAGGCGATGTGCAAGATAAAACATATCGTCAGGCGATTACTGCCGCAGGGACAGGTTGTATGGCAGCGCTTGAAGCGATCCGTTTTTTAGAATTGAGTCACTAAAAACAAATTTTTAAATCTTATAATTGACACTGATTTATTTATAAAATATTTTCAAGCTTAATTTGAATTAACTTAATAAAAACTTTTTGTTAAATATAAGCAATTGATATTTTGGAAATATAATGAATAATGCTCAAATACTAAAAGAATTTGAAGATGCAGAAGCTATTTTAAAAGGACACTTTATTCTTTCTTCAGGATTAAGAAGTGATACTTATTTACAATGTGCACGCGTTCTTATGAACCCTAATAGAGCTGAAAGGCTTTGTAAGGCATTAGCTGAAAAAATAAAATCTCAATTGTCTAATTTAACTATTGATATGGTAGTTTCACCTGCAATGGGTGGAGTAGTTGTTGGATTTGAATTGGCAAGGCAGTTAAATGTAGAGTCGCTTTTTTGTGAAAGAGTAGATGGAGTGTTTAATTTACGCAGAGGTTTTAATATACCAAAAGGAGCAAAAATTTTAGTAGTAGAAGATGTAGTTACTACTGGTAAATCTTCAATTGAAACATTTGAATGCATAAAGCAAAATGGTGGAGAAGTTGTAGCAGAAGCTTGTTTAATTGATAGAAGTAATGGTAAGGCAAATCTAGGTGTACCTTTAATCTCTTTAATGCAGCTTGAGGTGGCGACTTACGATCCAAATAATTTGCCAGAACATCTTAAAAATATTCCAGCTATTAAACCAGGAAGTAGGCCAACTCCAGCTATATAAATTATTTTATAAGGTTTAATTTTAGTAAAATATCCTTTACTTCTTTAGGACCATTTGCTTGATAAGCATTAATACCAAATTCTTTGGCAGTAGATATATTTTTTTCAATATCATCAAAAAAAATGGTTTCTTCTGGGATAATATTATTTGTCGTAAGCAAATATTGATAAATCACTTTTTCAGGTTTTAGACTTTTAGCATTATAGGAAATAATTATATCAGAAAATTTACTGCTAATATCCTTATAATTTTTATAAAAATATTCTATAAAATTTGGAAAATTATCGGTTAAACCGTAAAGTTTATAATTATTATCTTTTAATTGGTTTATAAGTTCAAAAGCTCCGTCAAGGGGTGCAATCTTTTTAGGTAAAAATTCTTTTATATAAATTTTTAATTTTGTCTTATTAATTCCAGTAATTTCATTGTAACTATCAATTAATTCTTTAAAGGTTATTATGCCTCGATTATATCCACGCCAAAGCTCACTTCCTTTATCGGAAAAATGAAGATCCATACCGCGAGGGTCATCAAAAAAATATTCTTTAATAAAATTTTTCGGATTCCATAAAAATAAAATATTGCCAAAATCGAATAATATATTTTTTATTTGAGTCATAATAATTACTCCTTTGTCACTATATAAATAGTAAGAATTACTGATAATATAAAATTAGTGGGATAATTATAATTATACTCTTATCCAACTAGAATTACATCATTATTTTCGGGTAAATATTCAGCTAAAGAGGGTAAAGTGTTATTAATATCAACTAACTCTGCATTTGAACCCTCATAAGTAAGATTAATGTTATTATTCTCTAACTGAAATTCTTGAGTGTTAGAGTTTTCTAATGCAATTTCATCATAATTTTCTAAAGTTGAAGTATAAAAATTTAATATACTAGTTGAGGGTTCTTCTTCTTTAAACATATCAAATAAAAGCTCATCTTTTTGATTTTGATGATATTCAGCTAATTTTTCTTTAGTAACTGCTATTTGAGGTGTTGAAGTACTATTATCGGATAATTCCTTACCATTATCTAATTCCTCAAAATCCTTTAAATGGGTTATAATTTCTGGTTTAAAAGGGTTGTATTCATGTTTTGTATTATCATTCCAGATAACCATTTTTCCTGTTAAAGGATTCAGAACTATTTTAGAATCTACTTTTATTTCACTAGAATAATTTTTATCTAATTCTCTTTTTATATAAGTAGGGTTTTTATAAAATTGAATAACTTTATAAGAGTTAGAATTTAATGCTTGAATTTTATAAGCTCCATATATGTCATGAGACGATATTTGGTCTAAAGCAAATTCATGCTCTCCTGCAGTTAACGCATCATAACTTAGCATAGCAATTCCCTGCTGACCTGTTTTTGGATGAATTTCTAAAATATAAGATTCACCCGACCTTTCATATGGATTATTAACGCTAAATCTAAGAGCAACTCCTAAATGATAGCTAGTTGAAGTAACTGCATTATAATCAGTTGTAATATTACCTGAAAATTTATTGACTACGTGAAAATCTAAAAAGCTGCCATGTCCTTTAATGGGCCTGTGGGTGGTATTAAATATATTATTTATATCAAAATCTTCAGGTAATAATAATCCACGCCATAACACTTCATTGCCATTAAAGGTAATTTCTTCAACGTTATTAAATAATTTTATTTCATTCGCTATTTCATTATGAAGGGAAGCGCATATTAAATCATCTACTTTATATTCAATAGACGATAAGTCATTTTCAGCTAATTTAAATCTTTCCACAATTTTACAAAGACGTGCAAGTTTAACTTCGTCTAAGTGAAAATTTTGTTTTAAATGTGCTTCAAATTCTTCTTTATTATAATTTTCTAAAATAGAAGAAAAATTTTCTTTATTTTGATATAGTTTTATTAGTTCATCTTTAGAAAAATATTTTTTAATACGGTTTAAAATTAGAGTTTCTCTTAATTGTTTAGCAGAAGAAATAATTTCACTTTCATTGCTTTTTAGTAATGTGTTTTTAAATATATTTTCTAAAGCTTCTTTTACGTTTTTTTGCTCAACATCCGATAACTTAAACTTTGAATCTATTTTTATAAATTCATTTGAAGCAGCTTTATTTGCGCCAAAATAGATTAGCGATTTTATATATTGATTATTTTTTATTTTTGCTAGCTGGTTTGGTAATTTATGAACTCTAGTATATTGGTTAAAATCTAATTCGTAATACTTATTAGGATCATCAACAAAAGATTTTAAAGATTCATTAAGCTCTACTTTAGCTTTGTAATGTAAAATGTTTACCATTGCTTGATAAATCATTGGAGTTGAGGTTTTTGTAATCTCAAAATTTTTATCAGAATTTCTTTCTAATATAGTTGTAATGCGATGTATCAAATTTTCTAATAAATTATTAAAAATTAAAGGTTTAGTGTTTTGTTTTGAAACTTGAGGTAATAAATTTTCTTCATCTCTTGGAATATCTTTAAAGATTTCAGAAGTATTATTAAGTTTTAAATTTAAAGGATTTTCACTTTGTCGGTTATCATTTTGAATCTTAAGTGATTTGATGTTTAGTCTTTCAGTAAGATTTTTTATATGTTTTATTTCAGTTTGTGAGGTTAAATCACTGAAATCTATAATATCTTCATTTAATATTACATTATTATTATTAAGTGTTTCAATCATGCATTTACTACTTTCTTAATATTTTTTGTGTATTGTATTAATTCATAGTAAATTTGTCAATGTGTCGCTTACGATTTTTAAATTTATTATAATGTGTAGGTGAGGCAATAAAATATAAGCTTTTGTATTTTAATAAAAAATATAGGGATTTTATTGAATAAAATCCCTATAAAATAAGGATTTAAGCGTCTACCTCTGCTAATGAGGCATCAGTATCAGTAAAGATACTTGAAGCGGTAGATTGTTGTCTAATTTGTGTTTCTATTTTCTCTAAAAGATCTGGATGTTCTTTTAAATAAACTTTTACATTCTCACGACCTTGACCTATTTTCTCGCCGTTATATGAGAACCAAGAACCTGCCTTCTCCATAATACCTAATTTGACGCCAATATCTATAATTTCTCCAAGTTTAGAAATACCTTCTCCATACATGATATCAAAATCTACGGTTTTAAATGGAGGTGCAACTTTATTTTTAACAATTTTAACACGGGTTTGGTTACCAGTAATTTCTTCTTTATCTTTTATCGCACCAACTCTTCTAATATCCATACGAACCGAAGCGTAGAATTTTAACGCATTACCACCAGTTGTAGTTTCTGGGTTTCCAAACATTACGCCAATTTTCATTCTTATTTGGTTAATGAAAATAATGGTACAATTAGATTTAGAAATAGAACCGGTAAGTTTACGTAGTGCTTGGCTCATAAGTCTTGCTTGAAGACCCATATGTGAATCACCCATTTCACCTTCAATTTCTGCTTTAGGAACAAGTGCAGCAACACTATCTATAATAATCAAATCTACAGCGCCTGAACGTACAAGTGTATCAGCTATTTCTAATGCTTGTTCACCTGTATCAGGTTGTGAAATTACCAATTGATCAATATCAACGCCAAGCTTTCTAGCATATACTGGATCAAGAGCATGTTCAGCGTCAATAAATGCGCATGTTCCACCTAACTTTTGTGCTTCAGCAATAACGTGTAATGTTAATGTTGTTTTACCAGAGCTTTCTGGTCCAAAAATTTCAATAATTCTTCCTTTAGGTATCCCGCCAACTCCAAGGGCTATATCTAACCCTAATGAACCAGTTGGAATAGCTTCAACTTCAATATGTTCGCGCTGGCCCAGTTTCATTACTGAACCTTTACCAAAGGCTTTTTCAATTTGACTTAAAGCCGCGTCTAGTGCTTTCTGTTTATCCATAATATTTTCCTAATTATTTACTTTCAAGAACATCTTTAACTTTTTGCGCCAATTGTTTTAGATTAAATGGCTTAGCTAGAAAATGGAAATTACGGTTATTTTCGCCATATGTTTCAACAAAGGCATCTTCGCCATATCCAGATATAAATATTACCTTAATATCAGGGAATTGTCTAGTGACTTCTTTAATCATTGAAGGCCCATTTATGCCTGGCATCATTACATCAGTTATTACTAAATCAATTTGACCATTAAGCTCAATTAATTTCTCTCTTCCCTCAATTCCAGAAGCAGCTTCAAGTACTTCATATCCTTTACTTGTAAGAGCTTGTGCGGCAAACATTCTAACTGCATCTTCATCTTCAATAATTAAAATTTGACCAGTACCTGTTAAATCAGGTGGAGCAAGTTTTTCGTCTTCTTTTAAATGAAGAACTTGTTCACCTTTTTCTGGTATATATCTAGGTAAATAGATGTGAAATTCAGTACCAATATTTTCTTCGCTTTTAACGTATATATAGCCATTTGTTTGTCTAATTATTCCATACACCGTTGCAAGCCCAAGACCAGTGCCTGATCCGACTTCTTTAGTAGAATAAAATGGCTCAAATATTTTTTGTATTTTACTTTTTGATATTCCACACCCTGCATCTTTAATAATAATTCTTACGTAATCTCCATTTTCAATTATTTCATCATCACTTGGAGGAATAAAATCATCGGGAATAGGGTGTTCTTTATCTAAAGTAGCATTTTCAGTTTTAATTAATAAAGTACCACCATTTTTACTCATAGCATCACGAGCATTCACAGCAAGATTAATAATAACCTGTTCAAATTGTCCTACGTCTACTTTAGTAAGCCATAAATTTCTTCCATGATAAATTTCAAGTTTTACGTTATCACTCATTAAACGATTAATAAGGCTCGCTATTTCGTCAAGTGGTTCGGTGATATCAATTATTTCAGTTTGTAATGTTTGCTTACGAGAAAACGCTAGTAACTGGCGTACAAGTCCTGCTGCTCTATTTACGTTTTGACGAATTTGCATAATTTCGGGAAAAGAGGTATCACCTGGTCCATGTTTTAGTAATAAAAGATCACAAAAACCTATCATAGCGGTAAGTAGGTTATTGAAGTCATGAGCAACGCCACCTGCTAATTGCCCAATTGCTTGTAACTTTTGTGAATGAGCAGTTTGTTGGTCTACTAAAATATTTTCTATTTTATTTAAATATACAATAAATACTTCTTTATTTTCTATTCTTATAATTTCTTCTTGAACGCTCGGTTTTACTATAAAGCAATTATAATTTTTACTATTAATAGTAATTAAAATATTTTTAATATTATTAATTTTTGAATTAATTAAGCTAGATAATTTTTCTTTTACTTCTTTGGAAAATAAACTTGTTAAATCATTTTTTTCGGTAATATTTTGTTTAAAGAATGAATTTGCGAGTATAATATTTAAATTTATATCAATAATACAAACAGCTTCTTTATTATTTTCAATTATTGCATGTAGTAATTTTTCTGAATTATATTGCTCTTTATAAACATAATAATTATTTATATCTTCTACAGAAGATGAAAAAAGAGGTTTAAATTTATTATTCTCAGCAATTTCTTCTGAATTTAATGAATTAAAATAACTAAAATCTTGGCAAAATTTATTAGTAAATGTTATTTCTTTATCTTTATTAAATTTAACTACAGGTAACTGTATTTCATTAAGTAAATGAACTGCCGACATGTAAAGGTTTTTACTTAATGAAATTAATATTATGAGATTATTATTATAATTTATTTTTTTTAGAGATAGATAGTAAGTATCATTTTCTGATTTGAAATTTAAAGTATTTGCTTCTTCATTCTTAATAAATTTTTTTAATTTTTCAAAGTCGTTTATATCAATATTATAAATGTCTAAAATATTGTTTAGTTCAAGAAGTTTATATTCCGTTTCAGGATATGTAAATAAAACATCTAATGTAGGTGTTATAAATAAAACTAATTCGTAATTGTCTTGAATAAAATTTGTAATAACATCATTTTTAATTTTCAGTAGATTTTGTTTAGAAGTTATAAAATATATTATAAGGCAGTTGATAACTCCTAAGAAAGCAATGCAAAATAAAATAATATAATTATTTAAGTTACTAGCAGAATTAGAATTTATTATTATTATTTTTTTAAAGAAGAAGATTGCACCAATAATTATATGCATTAAAACAGTAATGCTAATAGCATTTATATTAAAATTGATACCATTTTTCTTCATACTTGTTTCCGTTATTCTGTAATGAATAGATATAATTAAATACGCATCATTTTTTGAAAAAGCAAGTCTAGTTAAAATTAATTAATTACGCCACATTTAAATAACTATTTTTTATTTCTTTTTTAGAAAGGCGATAAAATTTCTAACACTTGAGTTCCATAACGTGGCTGTTGAATTTCACTAATGCGGCCTCTACCACCATATGAAATTCTTAATTCTGCTATTTGATCAGAAGAGATGGAATTATCAAGGCTAATATCTTCAGGTCGAGCTATACCTTCAACTCCAATTTCTCTAAGTTCATAGTTAACTCTTATCTCTTGTTTACCATTAATTACTAAATTTCCATTAGGAAGAATTTGTGTAATCATAGCGGCTATTTGGGTTTGTATAGTTTCTTTCCTAGCAATTTTTCCTTCTCCACTATGATTGTTTGATCCTGCAATACTTGTAGCAGTATTTAAATCAACGGGTTGATCTCCTGGTTTAGGAAGAACACTTCTTACTGCTTTTTCAAAACCGAAAATATTAGGCATTCCTAAATTCTCATTAGTATTTCTTTTTTGTTCGGTTTTATTATCAAGATTTGCTTTATCTTCAATTTTTATATTAATTTTTACAATGTCTCCAACTCTTCTAGCTCTTTGATCTCTAAAGAAAGATCTACTACCAGATTCCCAAAGAGAATTATGATTCCTAGGAGCGAAGCTTGCTAAATCATTTGTGTCACTGTTATTTGGATATTCTACTTTTTTATAATTAGGTGAGTTTAACGGCATGTCAGTGTGATGTAATTCAGGCGCTTTACCAATTCTTTTTAATCGTTCACGGGTGTCAGTACAATTGACAATAGTCAAAGTTATTAGAGTTAATAAAGTAAATTTTAAACTATATTTTATTCTCATTGTAATACCGCTGTTTTGTTATCTTGGACAATAGCACTTATTACTATTCCACTACGATTATTTTTAACTTTTATAACATCGTTAACAGCTCCATTTTCAAGAGCGATGCCAGACATTTTTATAACTAAACCATTTCGGTTATATAAAACATTTATTAATTCATTTTTACGAATTGCAGTGGGCGTATATAATTCTCTATAATAAATTGTTTTGCCATTTTTAATATTAATTTTAGCCGATTTACCTATTATATGAGATTTTTCAGTAATGATATTTCCATGTACTTTGTTAGATGGGAAGTCTATTAAGGTAATATCTTCAGATCTTATAATTTCATCTTTTTGTATATCTCGAGTAAGAGTTGGAAGCAATACTCTAAAATTAAATCTACCTTGATAAAGAAAGTTTTTTTCATTAATGCTAGTTAGCGCTCTAAAACCATAAGATTTTTGATCGATTATAATATTTTTTACACAAATATTTGATGTGTCTTCACTATAATTTCCTAATCTGTCTAAATAAATATCTATAGCTTGAGGAAATACTTTTTGAACTTCTTCCGCAATCAAACTATTTAATTGTTTTACATCACTAACAATCATTAAACACGAATCATCAGCACGTGAAATTTTAAAAAGTAATGATAAAAATAAAAAAGTTAAAAGTAAAAGTTTCATATTAAAATATTATAAAATTATATCCTTTTTTATAATACTAGAGAACTTTACTTTTAATTGAAAGCTTATTTTAAAAATATTACTAACAATTGCAATTTAATTGTTAGTAATATTTTTATTAGGTTATTTAACCTTTTACTTGATTTGCTGTTCTCATCATTTCACTTGCAGCCTGAATGAATGTTGAACAAAATTCATATGCTCTTTGTGCTCTAATTAAGCTTGTGATTTGAGTAACTATATTTACGTTAGAAAATTCTAACCATTTTTGTTTAATTGTTCCCATACCTTCTGTTCCTGGAAAAGCGGCAACTGCTTCGCCTGAAGATGGACTTTGTTTTAATAAGTTATCACCAATTGACTCTAAACCTTTTTCGTTAATAAATCTGTATAATTGAAATTGACCTAATAATTGAGGATCTTCCTGATTAGGTAACTTAGCAAATACTTGACCTGATTCGTTTATTTCTAAAGAAATTGTTTGATCCGGAACAATAATACCAGGGCTTACAATATATCCAGATGAAGTAACGATTTCACCATTTTGGTTTACGTTAAAAGCACCTGCTCTTGTATAAGCAAATTCTCCGTCAGGCATTTCAATTCTAAATAAACCGCGCCCGCGAATTGCCATATCAGTATCATTCGCTGTTTCTTGTAATTCACCTTGAGTATTAATACGGTAGATGTTACCACTATTAACGCCGTGACCAACTTGCATCCCTGTAGGTATTGTAGTTCCCACATCAGAAGAAATTAAACCAACGCGTTTTACGTGATCATACATTAAATCCTGAAATTCAATACGCTGTTCTTTGTAACCAATAGTTTGGCTGTTTGCTATATTATTGGAAAGCACTTCAATGTGTTGCGCATATGCTTGCATTCCCGATGATGCTATATCCAAATTAATCATATATTTCTACCTTTCTTATTGTTGTTTACCAAAAACTTTAATTGCATTTTTTTCCATATCATCTAATGAATTCACAAGGTTAGCTAATGTTCTTACATCGTTTTGAGCATCAACTAGTGAAGTCATTTCGGTTATTGAATCAACGTTGGATAATTCTAGCATTCCTTGATACACTGCGTATGTTTCATTTGGTGTTGGAGGAACTAATGCTTCATATAAATTGTTTCCAACTTTTTCTAACAAATGTTCGTTTTCAAAATACGCTATACCAAGTTGCCCAAGCTGCTCTTCTCTAAATGTTACTGAACCATCCTCTCTTATTACGATATCTTCTAATTTCATTTCTTCTAAATTTAAAGTGATCGCTTCACCGCCATTATTTAATACTGGATAACCTTGTGAAGTAACTATTTGACCTGTAGCATTTAAGGTAAAATTACCAGCTCTTGTAAATCTTTCACCCATTGGAGTGTTTACTCTAAAGTAAAATCCTCTACCTTTAACCGCTACATCTAAAGTATTTTCAGTTTTAGTATATTGTCCTGCTCTATGAAGTTTAACAACGCTTGCTACATCTTGGCTAAAGCTAATAATGTTATTATGAGTTGCATTGTGTAAATATTTATCAAATACAACTTTCTCAGATTTAAATCCTGGTGTATTTGCGTTAGCAACATTATTAGATAATACTTCTACTTTACGGAATAATCCGTTTTGTCGTGTTAAAAGTACATAGTTAGTATTATCAAATGCCATAAAATTCCTTCAAAAATATAACATAATTAATATAAGCAAAAAACGTGCCAAACATAAAAAATTTTATAAAAAAACAATAATTTGGTAAAAATATATTTTAGTTTGCATACCCATAGGGGGTATGCTATGATATGTTAAATTAAAGAATTTAAGGAAATGTTTATGAATGATATTGTTTCTCACCATCCTTCTCATAAGGACGAATTACTAAGGATAAATAAGATAAAAGGTCAAATTGAAGGAATAAAAAAAATGATAGAAGAGGGCAGGTATTGCCCTGACATTATCATTCAATTAAAGGCTGTTAGATCTGCAATAAAAAATGTTGAGCTAAATATTTTAGAAAAGCATTTAGATAATTGCTTAGTTAAAGCATTTGATTCCAAAAATTATGAAGATGATAAAAGAAAAATATCCGAGATCAAAGATTTAATTAAAAGATTTGAAGATAAGTAATTAAAGGAGTTATTTATGAGTCAAGATAAACATCCAGCTTCTACTCACCATAAAAATCATAATTGTTGCGAAGTTAAAAAAGCGCATACAGCAAATTCTTTAGATAATGAACAATTAAGTACAGTATTTACCTGTCCTATGCATCCGGAAATTAGGCAAATGGGTCCAGGTAATTGCCCAAAATGCGGTATGAGTCTTGAACCTGAAACGATGACCAATGAATTACCTGATGATGAATTAATTTTGATGACAAAGCGTTTAATAGTTTGCATTATTTTTTCACTTCCTCTGACATTAGTCGCAATGGGTGGCCATTTAATTTCAATCTCAAATAAATTGTCTGCTTTACTTCAATTAATTTTTTCTACTCCAGTAGTATTATGGGGCGCTTGGCCGTTTTTTACCAGATTCGTTCAATCTATCACAAATCGAAATTTAAATATGTTTACCCTTTTAGGTTTAGGCATTGGAGTTTCCTACTTATATAGTTTAGTAGTAACTTTATTTGGAGATAGGTTTACTTCTTTAAATCATCAAAATGTATATTTTGAGGCAGCTGGTGTTATAACAACTCTCGCACTGCTAGGCCAATTTTTAGAGCTAAAAGCTAGAAAATATAATAGTAAAGCCATACAAGAGCTTTTTAAGTTAGTTCCAAAAACAGCTAAAATTATTGAAGAAGATAATACTGAAAGTGAAGTAGCATTAGAAGATATTAAGGTAGGTAATTTAATTAAAATTCACCCTGGTGAAAAAATTCCAGTTGATGGAATAGTAACTGCTGGGGAAAGTTTAATAGATGAATCAATGCTTACCGGAGAGTTTATGCCTGTAAGTAAAGCGCTTAATGATAAGGTTATTGGTGGCACTTTAAACACAAACGGAAGTTTAATAATAAAAGCTTTACATGTGGGAAAATCAACAATTTTATCACAAATTATTGAAATGGTATCAAAAGCTCAACGCAGTAAAGCTCCTATACAAAAAATAGCTGATATAGCATCTTCGTATCTTGTTTCAATAATAATTTTAATCGCCATAATTACATATTGTGGATGGTATATTTTTGGCCCTGAGCCTAAATTAACATTTAGTTTATTAAATAGTATAGCGGTTTTAATAATCGCTTGCCCTTGTGCATTAGGCCTTGCCACACCAATGTCAATTATTGCAGCAACCAGTCAAGGAGCAAAAGCTGGCATAATTATCAAAGATGCCGCAACGTTAGAAATGATGGGTAAAATTGATACTATAGTAATGGATAAAACTGGTACTTTGACCGAAGGTAAGCCAAAAATAACATTAGTTAAATCTTTAGGTAATTTTAGTGAAGATCAATTAATTTATTATGCAGGAACTATAGAACAAAGTAGTGAACATCCTCTTGCAAAAGCTATAATTAACAAAGCTAAAGATAATGGTATTAATTTAGGAGAAGTAGAGAATTTTAAAGCTATTATAGGCCAAGGTGTAAGGGGGCAAGTAGACGATTTGAGTATTTCGTTTGGTAATTTAAAGTTATTTGATCCAAATTTAAATAATTTTTCATCACTAGAAGAAATGTTAAAAAGTATTCAGGATATAGGACAAACAACAATGTATCTTGGTATTAATGATAAAATAGAAGGAATTTTGGTTGCAACAGATCAAATTAAAACCTCAAGTTTTAAGCTTATACATGATTTAAAAAATCTTTCTATAAATATTATAATGCTTACAGGGGATGAGCACAACGCGGCATTAAAGATAGCTACTCAATTAGGGATAACAGAAATATTTGCAAATGTAAGTCCTAAGGATAAATCAAATGTAATAAGAGAGTTACAAATAAAAGGCAAAAAAGTTGTGATGGTAGGGGATGGTATTAATGATGCAGTAGCCCTTGCGCAAGCTGATGTTGGTATATCGATGGGTACAGGAACGGATGTAGCTATTGAAAGTGCAAGTATTACTTTACTTAAAGGTGATATGAGTGGAGTTTTAAAGGCTTATAAATTAAGTAAAGCAACTATTCTTAATATTAAACAAAACTTATTTTTTGCGTTTATATATAATTTTCTTGGAGTTCCAGTAGCTGCCGGATTGCTTTACCCATGGTTTGGTATTTTACTAAGCCCAATTATAGCAAGCCTTGCTATGGCCTTTAGCTCAGTTTCAGTAATTCTTAATGCTATTAGGTTAAAAAGGGTGGAATTATAGCTATTAAATCACTACTAAATAATAATTAATATTAACAAAATACATAAAAATAAATCTTACTTGACAAATTGGTAAATATAAGTTATATTATCAACTAATTTTTAACAATTATGTATTATGGTATTAATTTATATGAAATTAAGTACTAGTTCAAACATTAAATTACAAGATATTCTTAGCACGTCGGGTATCGCATGTATGTTAGGTTCAAATATTGCCTATAATGTAATTAGTGCTCATTTTAGCAATAAAATTAAAAACCACTTTTCTAGTTTTTTACGAAGCTCTTTATTCAATAATTCTCCTATTATTAATTCAAAAACATTTTTAGGTCATCGAGATTTGCGGTTTGGCTGTATATTTTTATTATCTAATATTTTATTATTAGGAATTAATAATTTTATTCTAACGTTTAATAAGGAAAAAACTAAACAAAGGTTTAGTCGTTTCCGAATAGAAAATCTTAACATAAGTCATAATTTAGATGAAAAAGATATAGAAAACTGCTTTGAAAGTTATATAACAAATATTCATTCCCTAACTGAAATTATTGTACCAATATTTTATTTAGCTTCAGGAACTAATATTAATATAGTGCTTTTTTCACAATCAGATAAAATAATTTCTGTTTTATCAAAACTATTTATAATGATATCTTCATATATAATAGATAAGTTTACTAATACATATGATAAATTAAATAAAGATTTGGTCAGTGGACTACCTAATAAAATTCAAGTTAATAAACTAATTCAATCACAAGAAGTCAGTTATTTCAAAAGTAAATTATTAATCCTTCAAAAACAAATAGAAAAAATTTCATTAAATTCAGTAATGGTTAAAGAAATAACAGGGGTAATAAATATTATAATTTCAGTAACTTCAAATTTAATAAATTTTCTTGTGATGTATAAAACTTCCAACGATAAAGCTGAATTAGTAATAAAATTTTTAATGAATAAAATTAATGATACGATTGATGCTTATAATAAATACGCTATATGCGACAGATCTGTAATAAGTACACTTAAAGACGACTTTAAAGTACTAAATATTTTAAAGAATGGTAAGATTATAAATGACAAAAATCTTAGTGATGAATTAAATTTTGAAAATTCTCCTGGAAAATTAATGTATATAGAAGGTTCTACTGGTTCAGGTAAAACCACGCTTTTGAATGTATTATTTAATTGTTCATATGCAAATAATTCAAATAGTGTTATTAAACTTTCACAAGATATGGGAATAGGATATTCCTCAGGTAATGTGAATGTTTCAATCTATGAATGGATGTGTTTAAAAGAAAAAGAGAATGAATTAAATGAATTGAAAGAAAGATATCCAGCAATTTTTGAGAGTGCTATTACATTACTTACTTCTGCAAGAAGAATTGTTAGGGACGGAAAAGATGGTAATATTCAGATTCGATATTTTACTCATAATGAAGCAAATGATATTTTAAGTGGTGGAGAAAAAGCCAAATTAAAATTAGCCAGAGCTTTATTACTAGACTATAAGGTAATAATTTTAGATGAAAGCTTAGAGCAAATTGATTTTACAACACAAAAAGAAATTATTAAAGAATTAGCTAGATTTGCAAAAGAAAAAGGGATTAAAATAATATTTACCCAACATTTTACTACTGATAACATTACTAAATTTAAAGAAGATTGTGGTTTTAATTTTGAGATTTGGAATGTTAATTCTTTTCGAGATGTAGAAAGTTTGAAAAGAATGTTTACAGAAAGCCAAGCAATTTCTGTAAATATCTGAAGATTATTTTACTCTTCAACTTTACGCGCTATTTTATCCATGCAACGACTTACATATTCTGTTACTTCATCGCGATTATTTGGCGCATTGTTTTTATATTCAAACAAAGCGCGAATGAAATCGGAAAAAAGGTCATCAGCAAAATTAATTATATGTTGAACATTATTCTGATTTTCAATATCTACAAATGAATTAAATTTTATTAGGCTAATTACTGCTTTATCACCATGAAGTAAGAAAGAAATTTTAATAATAGGACGTGTTATTTTTAAAATTGTTTTCATTTTAAATTCATTGGTATTTTCATTCTGATAGGTTTTTTCCATCCACCGTACGTTATTAATTACTGTTTGCTTTTCAGAAGCATATGCAAAATAAAGCCTTTCATATAAAAAGCTTACAGCTTCACGTGGATGGTCAATAGCTGCAAATACAGTATTAACCATTTGAATAAGGTATTTTTGAACGAATTCTAGAACTGATTGTTTTTGATCTCTAGTTAACTGAGGCATATTAATTAATAATTACCTTCTTATGTTTAATTAAAGATTCAATACGTTCCATTGTTTCAGGTGATTTTATAAGTTCCATAAAGCATTCTTTTTCTAAATCTAGCAAAGTTTTTTCTGTTATAGCAGAATTATCATTATTAGTAAAAATTTTGCTTAAGCAATTTGCAATTTTCTTCTCATGTGCTTTTAAATTTTCATTTTGAAGAGCTTTAAGAATATTATCTTTAATTAATTGTGTATCAATATGGACGTAAGTAAGTTTATTAGCTTTCGATGTATTTAATAATTCAATTGCATAATTTTTTGCATCAGATAGTAATCTATTTTTATTCATAGTAATACGTGTGTTTTTTGGTAAAATACCTAATTCTATTCCACTAATGGCAGAGTCACTTGTAATAGCATTACGTATTAAATTAAAGTTACTAATTATTTCGTCTGTTGGACGTTTAGTACTAGTGCTACTAAATGTTTTAAGTACTGTTTCTTTACATCCTCCCCAACCTGGAATAAGTCCAATATTAGTTTCCACTAATCCAATTTTTACTTCAGCAAATGCTTGAACAGCATCGGAATGTAAAACTAGCTCACATCCTCCGCCTAAAGTTGCGCCACAAATTGCCGAAACAACAGGTGCTTTAGAATGTTTTAATGCTAGCATGGCTTTTTGGCCATGAGTAATTAATTCTTCTATTTTATCAAATTCTTTTTGTTCTATATATTGTAAAAACAAATTCACATCTGCGCCGGCACAGAAATTATTATCATCATTACCAATAATAATGCCTTTATTGTTATTAGAAGCAATATCAACAATTTTTTCTATCGCATTAAAAGCTTCAATGTCTAATACATGCATTTTTTTTGTTAATTCAAGACATAAAATATTATCACCAACATCCCAGATATTAGCAGATTTATTACTAAAAAGAGGAGAATTGTTTTGTTTTATATTTTCTAGCTTTAAAATGTTTGGAGAGGTTTTAATTGGAATATAAGTATCATCGCTATAAAAAAATTCTTTTTTACCGTGATTCATTGTATAGAATTTTTTATTGCCAATCTGTCTAAAAATATTAGCAGTAGATCTGTTAGCTAATTCTAATTTTATTTTTAACCATTCCCCACCATTTTGCTCGCCTTCTGAAAGTAAATCAATAAGCTCAAAAGGACCATATTTCCACCCGTAGCCATTTTTCATAGCCATATCAATATCGTAAATGCTAAAAGCTGCTTGTGGGATTAGTGAAGCTGCATAGTTTAAAGTTGAGGCCATTGTGCGCCATGCAAACCTAGCATAATTTGCAGGATATTCTAATAATTCTTTTAATGAATTAAATTTTGGTAATTCACTTTTTTGATCCAAAAGTTCATATTCACCAGTTTTTAAATTCATAGCATATTGTGTAACGGTTTTATCCTGATTTTTTATAATCTTATAAAATCCTGCTTTAGCTTTTCTTCCTAATAAACCTTCATTTATCATCTTAGGGATTATCGAAATTTCCTCATTACATAATTTAGTATAATCGTCTTCTTTATCTAAATTTTGTATAATTGACTGTGTAATTAATGGCATTAGATCAATGCCTATTAAATCCCATAATCCAAATACCCCTGTTTTAGGAATGCCAAAATAATCAGCAAGAATTTTATCTGCAATATTAATAGGTATATTTTCTTGAATTGCTTTTCTTAGAGCAACTTCTAGCCAATAACATCCGATTCTATTAGCAATAAATCCAGGAGTATCTTTGCAATTTACAATTTCTTTGCCAAGTTTAATTTCACAAAACTCCTGTATAGTATGGACTACTTCACTTTTGGTATGTGTTCCCACAACTAATTCTAAAAGAGTTAAGTAACGAGGAGGATTAAAAAAGTGGGTAATTAAAAAATTTTCACAAAAATCTTTATCGAAACCTTCAATAAGGCTAGTAAGAGGTATAGTAGAAGTATTTGACGATACAATAGTATCATAACGTTTGTGAGCAGATATTTTTTTATATAATTCACGTTTGATGTCAAGTTTTTCAGTTACAGCTTCAATAACCCAATCAACATCCTTAAGTAAGTCTAAATCATCGCGTAAGTTTGCAGGTGTAATTAAACTTACTAAATTTTTACTCATTAAGGGTTTTAGAGGATTAGTAAGTAAATTTTGAATAGCTTGCTTTGCAAGAGAACTTGGATGATCTTTATCGGGAGTAGCTATATCATATAAAATTACTGGTATATTAGAATTAGCAATGTGAGCTGCTATTCCTGACCCCATTACACCTGATCCAATAACTGCTACTTTTGATATATTATTTAATAACATTCCTATTCCACTATATTAATCATAAACTGGTTTAAGGGTACAATATAAGGTATTTTATTTTTTGTTACCCAACCCTTAACACTTATTTTTTTACTTAATATATCATCTTTTTTGTAAGATTGTAAAAACTTTTTCCAAATTTCTTTACTAACTTTTAAATATAGTCTTTTGTTGTCTAAATTTAATTTTATAAAATCATTGTCATTAAAAATATTTTTTACATAACCCTCGTAAATTATAAAATTATATTCAGGAAGTTGATCTTTATAATTATATATTTTAAAGTTATTTTGCCAAAAACCCAAATTATTTTTAATAGCTTGCTTTTCGCAATCTCCTAATTTTTTTATAATTTTTTCAGACGTAAATTTATCAGGGTAGAAAATGGCTTTTCCACTACAAATCAATTCTTCCTGTATAGAAAAATTGTTATTATTTATATATAATAATCCGCTTTTTAAACCTTCGAAATTTATAATTTCGTCCGTAACATCTAAAGAGGTAATAGTAAAATTATCAATAACATATCTGTCTTTTAAAAAAATATAACGTAAGTGATATTCACTTCCGTTATATTTTATATTATAAGCTATACTAGTTTTAATAAATAGAAAAAATAATAGTAAGAGATTAATTAGAGCTCTCAACATTTATTTCAACTCGGTCTAAAGGTAAACCTTGGTTAGTTTTATCTTCTCCCATGGCTTGAACGGTAATAAGAGCATGATCTACATTATTTTTAATTAAATATTTACGTATTTCAATTACCCTTTGTAAAGAAATTCTTCTAGCGCTACCTTTATGATTTAATTCTTTATCATTTTCACTTGCATAACCAACAACCCTAATTCTTGCTTTTGGGTTTTGATAAATTTTTTGTAAAATTTTATCAATTTGAGATGTTTGTTGTTTAGTTAACCCCGTTTCTGCTTGAGAGAAAGTAATGATATTTTCTTTATTTACAATAGTAGGGGTGATTTTTACTTCTTCAATTTTTGAAGGTTCAGGTTGTGCTTCAGGTTTTTTTGGTTCCTCAATTATTTCAGCAACCTCTTTTTTTACTTCTGTGCCTGGCGCTTGTTCTTTAATTTCTGTTATTTCTTTTTTGTTTTCGCCTTTTTGTAATGTTTTATCTTCTATTAAAGTTTTTTCAACAGGTTTAGGCTCTTCTTTAATAATTTCTTCTTTTTTAATTTCTGGAGTTTTCTCTAAGGTTAAGTGCTCAGGTATTAAAGTTTTTTCCTTAGGTTCAGTTTTTAATTCGATAGGTGCAGGAGTTTTATTTAATGTTACAGGAGCTTTTTCTTCAACATATGGTTGAGGTGAGGTTGGTTGTGGCTCTTTTATTATAGGAGTAATAAATTTTTCATGAGTTACAACGCTTTCCTGTTTTTCTATTTTATTAGGGATCTTAATCTTAGCATCAAGTTTTTCACTAGGCTTTAAAGGCGCTACTGGAAGTGGGTATTTTTTACGAGATTTTTTTTCTTTATGTTTAACTCGTTTATTATGCTCAATTTTATTTTTTTCTTCTTCTAATTTTGCTTCTTTTTCAATAAGTAAAGGTAGATGTTTTGGTTTTCTTTCTGCAAAAGAAATTTCTTCTTCAATTTGTACTGGTTCTTCAACTTCTTGTTTTGTAAGGCTTTCTTCTTTTATATAAGGTTTATTATCTTCTAAAATAATAGGTATTTTACGCTCTTTAATTTCCTTGATTACTATTTTCTCCTCAGCTTCTTCAGTTTTATGGTTTGGGAAAGTAGGGAATTTTTTATGACGTAAAGCGATTTTTTCTTTTAATTCAATAGCTTTTCTAGTTTTTTCTTCTTTAATCTTGATGCGTAAATTGTTTAATACTGAAAAATCAATTTTTAATTCTGTATTAGCATTATCAGCGAAAGCAGTGGTATAAAAAGCAGCTAAAGATATACTGGTTAACAAAGATTTATACAATTTGTGTTTATTAATTAACATAAGCTTTTTACCATTAGATTATAATATATAATATTTTTATCTTATAAATTACTGCTAATTCTGTGCAAGTAGATAAATTTAGTCAATAAGAAAGTATATTAATTAATAATTTTTTTAATATTGTGGGTTTTTAAGGCTCAATAATTCTTTAGTGTTAAATATTATTAAATATAAAATATTATTAGATATAAAATATTATTGACATACGCTTGTAATTATGGTTAAACTCTCCGCAACTTTGTCAATTTAAATGGGTTTGTAGCTCAGGTGGTTAGAGCGCACGCCTGATAAGCGTGAGGTCGGAGGTTCAACTCCTCCCAGACCCACCATTTAAATAAAAGATAGAAAAATTAAAATTTATCTTGTAAAAACTTAATTAATTTGTATGATAACAGCGTTAAAAATTGTTAATTTTAGGAAAACTACACTTAAAATTGAATATATTGCAAAATTTGTTTGGAGAAATAATTAATGCCATTATACGAAACAACCTTTATAGCTCGCCAAGATATAGCGCCAAGCGAAGTTGACAAGCTTGCAGATCACTACACCAATATTATTGGTGAAATGGGTGGTAAAGTGGTAAAAAGAGAATATTGGGGATTAAGAAGCTTAGCATATATCATTAAAAAGTCTCGTAAGGGTCATTATATAATGCTTGGAATCGATGCACCATTTGAAGCAATTAAAGAAGTTCAACGTTTAATATCAATTAATGAAGACATTATTCGTGAAATGACTGTAAGAGTTGAAGAAATTACTGATGAGCCTTCAGTGATTATGAACCAAACTTCAAAAGATGCTAGCCCATATACTGGTGCTAATAATGAAATAGAATCAGAAATTGAGGAATAAGATGAGTGATAATCAAAGTGCTCAAATGGCTAATTACGCAGTACGTAAGCCTTTCTTCCGTCGTCGTAAAACTTGCCCGCTTTCAGGCCGTGGCGCACCAAAAATCGACTATAAAGATATTGGTTTATTAAGTCGCTTTATATCTGAGCGTGGAAGAATTTTACCAAGTAGGATTACTTCTGTATCAGCTAAGAAGCAACGTGAATTAAAAGTTGCTATTAAAAGAGCAAGAATTCTAGGGCTTTTACCATTTGTAAAGAAATAGATTAAAGGTTTATTATGGAAGTTATTTTATTAGAAAAAGTTAACAAGTTAGGAAATATTGGTGATACCGTTAAAGTTAAAAATGGTTTTGGCCGTAACTTTTTAATCCCACGTGGAAAAGCTATTAGAGCTACTGAAGATAATGTTAAGTTATTTGAAGCAGGAAAAGCTAAAATTGCTGCTGAAAATTCTCAAAGAAAATCTGAAGCTGAAAAAAGTATTCAGCAATTACCTAAGTCTGTAATAATTATCAGACAAGCAGGTGAAGATGGAAGGTTATTTGGATCTGTTAATGCGCGTGATATCGCCGCTGCAATTAATGAATCTTCTAAAGTTGAAATAAGTAAGACTCATATTTCTCTTACAACAGTTGTAAAATTTATTGGTCAATACCAAGCAAATGTTATCCTTCATCCAGAAGTTATTTCAAGCATTAACATTAATGTCGCAAGAT
Source organism: Sphingobacteriia bacterium (assembly GCA_017304685.1). Taxonomy (NCBI): domain Bacteria; kingdom Pseudomonadati; phylum Bacteroidota; class Sphingobacteriia; species Sphingobacteriia bacterium. Next base: position 669,171 of record JAFKLR010000004.1, read on the forward strand.
CATTAGAAGAAGCAGAACTTAATGCGAATAAAGAAGAAAATACCGAAGAATAAACTTTTCTAATTTATTTATATATTTTAATAAAAAAGGGCTTATAATAATAAGCCCTTTTTTATTATGCTCTTAGCTATTTAATAATTATAAATTACTAAATTTAAATTGTGAAATAAGAATGTTTATAAAAGATGTTAGAAAATTTATAAAATCTTATATTTAAAAAGCAAAATCAAAAACTTATCAAATTTTACTATAGCCCTCGGATTTGTTGTTAGTAATTTAGAACTACCTAATACTATATGTAGTAAAATTGATAAAATACTCATCTTCTCAGTAACAAGTTTAAGTTTTAAGTTTCCTAATGAAATTATTTTTAAAATTAATTTTGCTGTAACATATTGAAAATTATAATATTATAAAAATACTTATATTTTTAATTTAGGTTTTTTAGTTATGGATGTACAAAAATTAGATATTATAAATCAATATATTAATGCTTATAATTCTTTTAACATAGATGGAATGTTAATCTTATTTGCTGAAAATTGTATTTTTGAAACTGTAACTAATTCTGATAAACCAGTAAAAGTTACAGGTAAAAATAATTTAAAGGAACTTGCTACAACGTCTGCAAAATATTTTGAAGTCAGGGAACAAATCATTAGAAATTATATAATATCTGAAAATAAGGCTTGTATTGAAGTTGAATTTAGAGGGAAGCTTGCGTCTGAATACAGCTTAAAAATACAAGGAAGTAATAAGAATGGTGGAAAAGTTCAATTACTTGGTGTTTCAATTTTTGAATTCAATTCTAAAAATGAAATTGTTATTCTAAGAGATTATAGTTAAATAGCAGGTAAAGTTTAAACTTTACCCACTATAGATACTTTATTTGTATAAAGATAATTTTTTAGTAAGTTCACTTACTTTTGACCAATCACCAAATAGATTTAAGCCAAAAAACACCAAATTTTCTTGGTTAGTTTCTGCAGTTCTTTCAATTTGTTGAACGAATGTTCCTGCGATCATAGTATCAAGGAATGCTCTATGTTTAATATCATGTTCTTTAGCAAGATCATAAATTTTTCTAATTTCACTAGATTTAGCTCTTAAAATAATAAATGGTATGCGAGAAATTTTTGGATAAATAAATCCATTGTTGTCTATATAATCATCAAGCAATAAATCATTTTCTCCAATTTCTGCTCCTAACGCAACGCTCATATGAGCGACTGCATTTAATGCTCTTCCAGGTTCCAAGTCCTTATTAATTATAGCTACCGATTTGTTTGGAAACATAAGTTTACCTATAAACATGTTGAATAAAATAAAAAAAAATGTGAAGGGTAGGGGTATATATTATGCGGCTAAGCCGCAAGGATAAGGAGGGTAAAAACTGAGGTTTTAAAATTAAATTCTTTCATATTAATGTATATATATTATATTAAATGAAAATTCAAGTTATTTAAATATTGAGGGCAGAAATGTTTATTAAATATCTTCTCATTTTCTCATTAATATTCACGAGCATAGCTTGTGCAGAAAGCAAGGAAGTAAAATGTTCTAAACTAAAAGGCATATGGAATGAAAGATGCCAAGATATTGAATTAGAAAAAAATATTGGTAAATACTGGAAAGAAATGAAGCAATTTTATTTTGATCTTCAAGTCTTTGTTAAAAACAATGATAAAAAATCCTTATCTAAAATGATGGAATATCCATTTACGCTTTTTTATCCGAGTAAAGATGCAACCGAAGATGACTGGCCAAGAAAACTGGAAAAAATAGAAATTAAAGATGAAGAAGAATTTATCAAAAAATATGATTTTATATTTACAAAAAATTTGAAATGGGCGCTTAAAAATCAGAGATATCAGGATTTACTCATTTTTAAAAATGTTTTGCATTTACATTATCAATACGGGGATATTGTAATTTCAAAAGATTGCGACTTTTCTAAAATCTCACATGAAGAATGTTCGGTAATAAAAATATTTTATATCAACAATGATATAGTACCTTTACCTCAGAATAATTAAGGAAAAAATTATGGCCGCTAAAATAAAATGGACACAAGAAAAGAGAAATTTATTAGTAAAAAATGAATTATCCGACCAGGAATATGAAGATATTTTATTTGAATTTATTAAAGCAAATGAAGGGGTAGAACGATTAGCTTATGACGATGGTAAAGGGAAAATTACCGTTGGAATAGGTTTTAATATGAGTGATGCTGCATCTAGGGTAAACTGGATAAGAGCTTTTAAAAAAGCTGGGATAGAAGTTTCTTTTGACGATGTGTATAATAATAAAAGAGAATTAAACGAAAATGAGATTAAAGCACTATATAACTATTCAGTAAATATAAGAAGAGATGAATTAATTCAAAAATATGGTAATGATTGGTACAAGCTTAAACCTAATGAAAGGCTTGCAATAGAGGATGCTTACTATAACAGTCCTAAATTAGTTTATGAAAAAACAAGATTTTATAAACATATAAAAAATTATATAAACAGTGGTAAGAAAGATTTCTTAGAAGCTGCAGTCTATGAATTAGAAAAAAGATCAAACCCAGAACAAGACTCTAATTTAAAAGAAGGAATCCAAAATCGTCGTAACGTTGAATCAGAAATGTTAAAAACTTACGAAACACCATGGTTTAAAGAAAATAAAGATTTAAATAGCTCCTTAGAGCAGCAGTATGATAATTATCTTTATAAATTAATTATAGGTAATAAAGAGGAAAGGTGTTCTGTTTATGATAGTAAAACAGGCAAATCAATACCACCTAATAATTATTTACCAATTAAAGGTGATATAATGATAGGGTGCGATTTTAATATGAATATGCCCAATGCTAAAAAAATATGGGATGAAATATTTAATACGGATGGAAATCAAGTTTCCTTTGATAACGTTTATAATGGAAATATGATGTTAAGTTTTATTGATGTAAAAAAACTTCATACAGGACTTATTAAAATCAAAGAAATAGAGCTTTTAGAACTATTTGGTGAAGACTGGTTTAAGCTAAAATTAAACGAGCGATTTGCGATAGAAGTTGCATATTATAATAATGATAAGCCAATTAATAAGGGAAGTAATTTTTATAAAGGTATAAAAGATTATATATCTACACAAAATAAGACTACATTTAAAAATGCATTAGCAGAATTAAAAGAAAAAGTTGAATATACTAAGATTGATAGCAATGAAGTTTTTTATCAAACATATGCTAAAAAATATGGATTTGATATAGAAAATGATAAAGAAATAGACGGATTTTCATTAAAAATAGATAATTTAGTTAATAAAGAAAACTTAAATACCTATGTTAATGAAGGGGAAATTAGTTCTAATTGGTATCACTCATAAGTGTTTTTGATTCTTATATTGAAAATTTAAGTAAAAAGCTTATTATAAACGCTTAATTAATTATATTTTATAACTTTTAAAAAATAACTGATTAGTCATATATTATAATTATTTGAAATATCTCTCCAATAAAACAAAAGTGAAATTATGTTAACGTTGAAATTTTATAATAGCCTTACTCGTAAGTTAGAAGAATTTATTCCTCTTAATCCTAGCCAAGCAAAAATGTATGTATGCGGTCCAACAGTTTATGATAGGCCACACATTGGAAATGCTCGTTCAAGTCTAGTTTATGATCTTATATTTAGGTTATTAAAATATATATACGAAGATGTATTATTTGTAAGGAATATTACAGATGTAGATGATAAAATAATTGTAGCTTCAAAAGAAAGGAATATTCATATTAATGACCTAACTAAAATTATTACTAAAGATTTTCATGATGATTTAGATTATTTAGGGTGCCTACGTCCAAGTGTTGAGCCTAAAGCGACTGAACATATTAAAGAAATGATTCAAGTTATTGAGAAATTAATTGAAAATGGTCATGCATATACTGCAAATGGACATGTATATTTTGATGTAACAAGTGATAAAAATTATGGAGAACTTGCCGGTAGAACTTTAGATGAAATGATTGCAGGCGTAAGAATTGAAGTAAGTGAAAATAAAAAACATCCTGGTGATTTTGTGCTTTGGAAACCAATGGATGAAGAGGATAGTGAAGACTCAGTATTTGATAGCCCATATGGGAAAGGTAGGCCTGGCTGGCATATTGAATGTTCAGCTATGAGTATGAGATATTTAGGACAGAATTTCGACCTTCATGGTGGAGGTGCTGATTTAATGTTCCCACATCACACAAATGAAATAGCACAAAGTACATGCGCATTTCCTGGAAGTGAATTTGCAAAATATTGGGTACATAACGGTTTTGTTACAGTAAATGGCGAAAAAATGAGCAAGTCATTAGGTAATTTTTTAACCGTATATGATTTGCGTAATAAAAATATTGATGGGGCAGCTTTAAGACTTGCACTACTTTCAACTCATTATCGTAAGCCTTTAGATTTTAATGAAAAAACTTTAAGCGATGCAGAAAAAACACTAAGTCATTTTAGAAGAACTACTGAAAATGTTCAGATAAGTAAATTAGATGAGGAATTTATTAGACTTCTTGCTGATGATTTAAATATTTCTGAAGCTTTAGCGTGGATGCATAGAATTGAAAAAGAAGCTAGGACAAATAAAGAGGCAGCAGAAAAGCTTAAAGGTGCAATTGAATTTATAGGCATTGATTATTCAACTAAACAGCAAATCTCAACCCTTACGGATATACAAATATTAGAATTAATTCATAAAAGATCTGAAGCTAAAAAGGCTAAAAATTATTCCTTAGCTGATAATATTAGAAATGATTTATTAGCACAGGGTGTTTCATTAGAAGATACCGCAGAAGGAACTATTTTTAGGAGAAAATAAAATGAAAATAAGTTCATTTGAAGACATTTCAAAAAATTACGATCTATTTTTATTAGATCTATGGGGTGTTATTCATGATGGAACTAATTTATATCCAGGTGTTATAGAATTTTTATATTTTTTAAAAGAAAATAATAAAAAAGTGCATTTTATTTCAAATGGACCAAGACGAAGCGAAAAAGCAATTGTTACTCTTCAAAACCTTAATGTTTCGTCCAACTTATACAACGCTTTAACTACATCTGGTGAAACTTTTTATCAATATTTAAAAAAGAATTTATTAACTCATATAATAAACCCAAAAGATAAAAATTATTACTTTATTGGTACTACAAAAGATTTAGGAATGATAGATGATTTAGGCTATCAAAAAATTGAAAATATAAATGAAGCAAATTTTATTCTTAATCATGGCCCATTTTTTGATGAAAGAGATAGAAATATTGAAGAAGAAGTTTTTAAACCTGCGATAAAAGATCAAAAAATAATGATTTGCGTAAATCCAGATTTAGTCGTAGTGAAACAAACGGGAGAGGTTATCGATTGTGCAGGTAAATTGGCCGAAAAATACATAGAGCTAGGTGGAAAAGTTCAATATTTCGGCAAGCCTTATAAAGAAATTTATGAATATATTGTAACTGAGTATAAGTTTCCTTTAAATAAAGTTTTAGCTGTTGGAGATAGTTTTTATACGGATATTCTTGGAGCTAATAATTATGGCATTGATTCGTGTTTAGTTACGCAAGGAATTTTTGCAAAAGATGTAGGGAGTAATATCAGTGATGAGCAGGTCTTACAAAACTATAATAAATTATGTGTAAAATATAAAGCTAAACCAACATATGTAATTCATGATTTTAAAGAATTTAAAAAATATAAAATGTAAAATCAATACTACCGCGCTTAATTTAAAAGAAAGCGATTTTGTTGATTATAATAAAAACATAGAATATTTAACAAACACGGAAATTGAAAATTTAATTTCTGTAAATGAAGCAATAAAGCTAGTAAATAGATTCCATAGTTATTTTCATTTTGAACAATCTTATGCTTATAATTTATTGGCAGATTGTTACTTTCTTTTACAAGATAAACAAAAAGCAATAGAAATTTATGAGAAAGCCATATTTCAAGATCACTTAAATACTATAGCTATAAAATCATTAATATTTGCGTCTGATACTGAAAATAGTAAGCAAAAATATATAGCTCAGTTAAGTAAGCTTAATGAAAATTATGAAATAAATTTTAATAGCGATTTATTACTAATTCGTACTAATAAAGGTTATGCTCCTCAATTTCGATATGAAAGAGAATATATAAAATTTGCTACTTTAAATTCTGAGGTGTTAGTACAAAATAAAGAAGTAGATTTATTAGATAAGGCTATAAAGCTTGTAGAAATAAAAACTTTTACTGAAGCTAAAAAAATATTAGATATTTTAAAAATTAATTCACACAGGAAAAATATAGCAGATGCTTTAATTGCCCTTAATATTGAAGATGTTGAAATTGCTATTAAATATTTAAAAGAAGCAGTTATAAATTTAGAGGCAAGGCATAAAAGTTACCATCAAGAAGCTTCTTTAATTTATCTGAAGAGAGCTAGCATTTTTAAAAATTTAGGAGAAATTGAGCTTTTTAAAAATGACTTAGTTAAAGCAAATGATTTAGATGTTGAAACCTATAATAAATTTGTATTAGAAAGAATCGAGTAATATTCCATTTTCCAAATAATTTACTATTTGCTGATGGGTATATTCTGCTGATAAATTCGCATTAATTACCACTATTCTTTCTTTAAAAATAGTTGCTAAATGAAGGAATTTTTCTTGAATAAGTAAAAAATCTTCCTTAGTCATTTTATCAAAACGATTTTTGTTTTGAGGGCGAGCGTCAATTCTACTAATTGTCTCACTAATATCAGCTATAAGAAGAAAAGTTAAATCTGGGAAAAAATTATCGGTAGTAATCTTATGAATATTTAATATCTCATCCATTGCTACGCCATTTAAACCCTGATATACGATAGTAGAATCTATATAACGGTCAGAAATAACAATTTTACCTTCGCTTATACTAGGTTTTATTAAATTATTAATATGTTCAACCCTTGCAGCTTGAAATAATAAGACTTCTGTCAAAGCTTCAAAATTGTTTTGCAAAATAAGGTTTCTAATATTTTCGGCATTAGGTGTGCCACCAGGTTCACGAGTCTTTACAGTATTAATTCCTTTATTATTAAGATATTTACCCAATAATTCAGCTTGGGTGGATTTACCGACTCCGTCAATACCTTCAAAAGTAATAAATTTTGGGTAATTTTTCTGCATTCTTTATTATTAATTGGTTAATTTATTGCCAAAAGGAATATACTAGGTTATTAATACGGTGTTTACAAACTAAATTTTATATTTTTTTCTTTAATAAATGTCACGAGATTAGTATAATGCCTAACAAAATTGAGAAATTGCTTGTAAATAAAGGTATTAAGCTTACAGAGCAAAGAAAGATAATTGCTCAAGTAATATCTGAATCTAGCGATCATCCAGATGTTGAAGAATTATATAGGCGCGCCTCACAAATAGATAGAAATATAAGCATTGCTACAGTTTACCGTGCTGTGAAGCTATTTGAAGAGGAAGAAATTATTGAAAAACATGATTTTCGTGACGGTAGAGCGAGATATGAAGAAATTCAAGAATCTCATCATGATCATTTAATTGATCTAAAAACAGGTAAGGTAATTGAATTTCAAAACGAAGCAATTGAAAAATTACAAGCTATTATAGCAAAAGAATTAGGTTATAGATTAGTCGATCATCGACTTGAATTATATGGTATCCCATTGGAAGAAGAGGAAAAATGAAAGAAGCTATTACTGATATGCAAGCTAAAAAGAAATTAATGATAGTTACTTATGGCTGTCAGATGAATGTGTATGATTCGATTAAAATGGCAGATTTAATGCGACCATTTGGGTATGAGCAAACCGAACAGGTATCTGAAGCAGATATGGTAATTTTAAATACTTGCAATATTAGAGAAAAGGCAGCGGAAAAAGTTTATTCAGAACTTGGCAGAATTAAGCAGTTTAAAGATAAGAAGAAAGCGAATGGCAACAACATGCTTATAGCTGTAGCAGGTTGTGTAAGCCAAGCTGAGGGTGATGAAATTTTTAAACGAGCACCTTTTGTTGATATTGTAGTAGGTCCTCAATCTTTTGCAACCTTACCAGAACTTGTAACAAAAATTATCCGTGATCACGATAAACACGCTATAAATCTTGACTTTGTTTCAGACTCAAAATTTGATGCGCTTCCTGAAGAAGCAGCTCCTCAAGGATTTTCAGCATTTTTAACTATACAAGAAGGTTGTGACGTATTTTGTAAATATTGTATCGTCCCTTACACTCGTGGCGCAGAATTTTCTCGTCCAGTTGAACAGATTTATAGGGAAGCAAATAGGTTAGTTGAGCAAGGGGCTAAAGAAATTACATTACTTGGTCAAAATGTATCGGCTTATCATGGAATTTCAACTGAAGGCGAAATAAGCTTACCAAAACTTATAAAAATACTTGCTAAAATCAGTGGATTAGAACGTATTAGATACACTACTTCGCATCCTAGTGACATTAATGAAGAATTTTTTGAAATTCATGGAAGTGAACCAAAATTAATGCCGTTTTTACATTTACCTGTTCAGTCCGGTTCAAATAAAATTTTAAAGGATATGAATAGAAAATATACAAGAGAACAATATTTTTATGCTATAGAAAATTTAAGAAAAGCACGCCCAGATTTGAGCTTTTCTTCTGATTTCATAGTAGGTTACCCTGGAGAAACTGACCAAGATTTTGAAGATACAATGGATCTTGTGCGCCATGTAAATTTTGCTCAAAGCTACTCATTTAAATATAGCAAACGTCCTGGAACTCCTGCCGCTATAATGGATAACCAAGTTCCTGAAAGGATTAAAGCAGAAAGACTTGCAAAACTTCAAGAACTTATAAGCTTCCAACAAACAGAGTTTAATAAAAATTCTATAGGTCTTATTATGCCAGTATTATTTGAAAAAACTGGTAAATATGACGGGCAATATGTTGGAAAAACTCCATATATGCAATCAGTTCATGTGAAATCTGAAACTAATTTAATAGGCAAAATATTAGATGTAAAAATCTCTGAATTGTTTTCAAATTCACTTGCAGCAGAATTGGTTAAGGAAGATGCTTGAACTAAGTATTGATTATATTAGTAAAACTAAAATTTCTGATATAATTAGCGGTTACAAAAAGTTAGTAGATGATATTGTAAAACTTACAATTAAAACATCTAATAAACTTAAAAAAGCTAATATAATTGAGCTTTCAATTACGATATGTGATGATAAATATATACAGGAATTAAATAGGGAATATAGAAACAAAGATAAACCTACAAATGTGCTTTCTTTCCCTGCGCATGATTTACTTAAGCAATCTGTAGATTCATATATATTTAATAACTATATATTACTCGGTGATATTATACTATCAGTCGATACATTGAAAAAAGAAGCAAGGGAAGAGAATAAGCTTATAAAGAATCATTTTATCCATTTAATGGTTCATTCGACTTTACATTTATTAGGTTATGATCATGAAATAGAAGAAGATGCATTAATAATGGAAGGATTAGAAGAGAAAATATTAGCTTTAAAGAATATACCATCACCTTATAAAGAAAAATAAAGAGGAAAATATGAAAAATAATACATTAAATTTAGCTAATGAACTTAAAGACTTACTCGATAATGAAAAAGGAGAAGAGATCCTAGTTGTTGATTTAAAAGGAAAAAGTGATTTTGCCGATTTTATGATTGTAGCAACAGGTTTGAATAAAAAGCATGTGGCAACACTTGGTGAAAAAATAGCACAGCACATGAAAACAAATTATAAAACTATTGTTAACGTTGAAGGATTAGACGAAGCAGAATGGGTGTTAGTGGATTGCTTTGATATAATTATACATATATTTCAACAACCTATTAGAGAACATTATAAAATTGAAGATCTTTGGAATGTTAAGCTTCCAAGAGAATAAATAATAATTTAAAGCTCTAAAAATCAATAGCTTAAATTTATAAGTCTATAATTGCCTATAATAAATTATTACATATATATAAAATATGTTAAAATATTAATATAAATGTAATAAGTTTAGGTTATTGAAATGGTTACTACTTTAAATAATGAGCTTAATTCTAAAATACAGAAAAAAGCAGAAGATTTAGTTCAAAATAAATTAAAGCGCCTTGGCGGTTCAATTGTTAGAAATGTAGCAACTATCGATGTCATTATAAATCATCTCTCTGAGGATTTGCATTCAGCATTTTCTAAACAGGGGTTAAAAAATACTGACTCTAAAGAGATTATTGAAAATAATTTAAAAAAAGCTTTGATAAAAATGCACGGCTTCGATGAGCAAAGCTACTATGAATTAAAACAAAAACAAGATGACTATAAAAACCTTCCACGATATGAAATATTTAAACAAAATCTTTTTTCCTCACGTGGTGAATTCTTAGAATATGATTCTCAAAACACCAAAACATTTCTTAAAGAAGTAACTAAAGTATTAGAAGCGTCTGAAGAGGAGCCTTATAATATTGATGTTAAAAACGTTGGAAAACTAGGTATTGAAGATGTAGTTGGACGCGATCAAATATTTGTTCAATATAAGGAATATTTTAAAAATCTTAAAGCGCCATTACAAGAAAGCGATAGAGAAATATTAGAAATAGCCGAACTATATTTTGATGCGCGTGAATCAGATTTAAAAGCGCAATTAAAAGTAGCTAGATCGAATAGTATGGCTGATCCCTTAATTCAAAAAATTTTTGATATAAAGGAACTTGCTGAATTAGCGGATAATAAGTTAAACGAATTAAATAGCGAAATAAAATTAAGCAATGAAAGAGGAAAAGGAGAGTTATTATCACCTAAAGAGAAAGAATTTATTAAATGCCTTCATCATTTAAATAAAGGTCGTTATTTAACTTCCTCTGAAAAAGAATTAGTAGGTGAAATGCTAAATAAAATCGCAGGCGATAAAGATTTTAATAACAGGCTTTCAAAAGTACTTAAAGAAAAAGATAATTACTTTGTAACTAAATATAAAGGTGGAATTGATAAAGCAAGATCATTTAGTTTTAAAGTACAAAAAATAGAAAAATATGAAGCAATAGCTAATAAAATTAAAAATAATGAGAAGCTTACAATTACTGATTTAGGTTATATCGATCGCTTAGATGATATGAGTGAGCTTATAAACGAATTTAAAGATAGAGATGTACCAATAAATAATAAATATATGGATATGATAATTAATTTTAAGGAAACAATTGCTCAAGTTAATCAGGAATATACCAAATCATTAAATACTGGTGATGTCACTTTAACTAAAATTAGTAAAGCAGAAGAATTTAGAGATAAAAAATTTAAACCAGGAATTCCTGGTTCATCTTATGAAGCAGAAATTGGTTTAACTAAAAAATTTGTATCAAAATATAAGCATGCTGCAAATATAGTTAAAAAAGATGATAATTTAAAAGTTTCCGAAATTTATAGTGAATATGCAAAAACTCAAGCTTCAATGAAAGATTTAGTTGAAAGTGACGTATACAGAGTTGATGTAACTAGTTTAATTTCACCACAAATTAAAAATCAACTTCAGAAAGAAGGTTTGAATATAAAAGAATTAAATGATGTATTTCAATATAACCAAAATGAAATGCACAAACAATTAAAGAGTAATTTTTCTGAAGTTGAAAACAGTAATAAAATGCGATTTATGGCGGGCATCAAAGATTTAGGAGTGGTGAAAGCTTTTAGAAAATTAAATCCTTATAAACATAAAAGAAACGATGCAGCTATTCATGAACAATATTTTTCAGATATTTCTACAAAAGATAAAAAATTCTGTTCGCAAATGGTTGCAGAAGGAATAATTGCAACAGTTGTTCAAATGAACAAACAAATCGAAGCAAGATATGGAGTAAAAGATGCGATTAAAATTCCTTTTGAAAAAACTGTAAATACTAAAAATATCCATCCAGAGAAATTACAAAAATTACTTGATAAAGCAGGTTGTTTAAAAAAAGTTAGTTTATCTGAAGGGTTAAGAAATTTAGTTGATTTAGGTTATGATAGTTTGGATATAAATAAATTATCACAAAGTAAAAGACAGGAAGTGTTTTTAAAAGCAGTTAGGCAAGAAGATCACGATATTTTAAATAAATTTTTTGATCCAAAAAATGTAGCTAATTTTAATAAGAAAGGATTTATTTCTCCTAAAATTATGGATAAAGCCATAAATATGGCAATAGAAAATGATAATTTAGATTTATTAACTAAACTTATGAACGCTGAACCTAAATTGAGTGAAAAAACTGCTACTAAATTACTTCAGTATTCTTTAGAAAAGTTTTCTAATAATGATCTTGATCCATTAACCGCGGCAGAAAATATTGCCAAAATTTCAAAAATTCAAAGACTTGCTATTGAATCTTTAGATAAAGATATTGAAAAGGGTAAAGCTAAAAAAATTACGTCTAACCTTGTAAAAACTTCCCAAAAAGTAGATGAGAAAAAATTTGAAGGAATATTAGAGGATTTAAAAAGTGGCTTAAGTGAGAAAAGTAGAGAAAAACTGGTTAAATCAATTGATAAATTAAAGGTTGATAAAAAGAAAACTACCTCTAAAAACTCTACTGTTAGTAAAGATAAGATGAAAGAAATTTTAGAAAATAGTAAAGCTAAACGGTAAGTTGAAATTATTAATTTATGTCAATCAGTAGTTTAAATAGTGTGAGATGAATTTAATTAAAAATTATATACACCTTACATTTTAGTTATGTTAATATTTTAATATCAGCGTAGATTATTAAGTTTAGAATAAATTTAAAGTTTTAAAATTATTATAAGAAACTATGTAAGTATTCTGAATTATATTAGTATAAAAAATTAGGAAGGGTAGGCAAGAAATTATAACTATTAAATTCCAAATTGCATCCCAAAACATATTAAAGACACATTAACCGCAAAACTTAAGTTCCTAATCAAGTTTTTATAAGTGAAAAGGAGTATAAGAATGAGAAATAATAAAATCAGTAAAGTTAAAGTAGCTAAAATTAATTTTAAGTTTATTAGCGTAAGCATGATAAGTTTAATAATTATTAGTAGTATATGTTATTTAACACGTTAGTCCTTGATCGGGGTCTAAATTAGTATTAGACCCTTACCTTTTCCTATCATTAAATTCTTTTATCATCAAAAAACAGTAACTTAAAATACTAGTTACTATATAAAAAATAGTTTATAATATTATATATAAGTAAAAATTTTAATATAGATGTAATATTATGAAAGTTACAAAATTAAGCCAAAAGGAAAGAGAAAAATTATTTTTAGAAGCTGTTGATCAAACTAATAAAGGAATGAAAGATCGTCAAGCTGTTCTAAATGATTTTTTAGATCCGAATAACAAAAAATACTTTGATGATAAAAAGAAAGAATATCTTTCTGAAGAAGTAGCAAGTAAAGCTATGGAAAGTTTAATTAATAAAAAAGATACTGAAGCCATATGGAAGCTTACTCAAATTCAACCAAAATTAAATGAACAGGCAGCTTCAAAATTATTACAATATCAACTTGAAAATATGAATAATCCTCCGCGTGGAGTACCAATGTATGAACATATGAGTCAAATGACTTCTATTCAAAAATTCGCTAAGAATAGTTTACTAAACAAAATTGACCAGGGTAAAACTGATGAAGTGCATAAAGCAGTTGAGAATAATGTTATTAAAGGTAGTAATCTAACTAAAATGATTGAAGGTCTTGAAACACCTGAAGCTTTAACTACAGTAAAACAATTAGAAAATATTACTAAATCATTAGGGATGGATGTAAAAGTTGAAGTTTCAAATGCACAAAATATTGAAGGTGTAGGAAAAGGTACGGAAATTAAGGTAAAAAGTGGTAAAATTGAAAATTCAATAACAACCCTTGAATTAACTGAACCTAAAAAAAATATTCAACCTCAGAAATCTCAAAGTCAAGAAACAGTTACAAAGCTACCTGAGCAAATTAAACCACAACAAAGTAATAAACCAAAGGAACAGTCAAATTTTTATGATAGGCTCGCTCAAACTGAAGGTTTTACTAATGAAAGAAAAGCTGAAATGAATGCTTTAAAAGATAGAGTAAATAAATCGGTTGAAAGATATAATGCTTATAAAGCTTCTCAACCTACAATGGAAGAAAAAATTCAACAATTTCATGAAGATTCTAAAAAATTTATGGAAGACCTTAGAACAGAGACAAAAGCTACCTTTGAAAAAATAGAAAACGACAGGAAGAATGCAAAGCCTCATTGGATTGAAGAAGTGATGGATAAAGCTCAATCTCTTAAATCTCAGGGTTTAAAAGAAGTTGATGATAAAAAGCCTCAAAATAAAACTAACGATAAACAGGCTTTAAAAGAGTCGATGAAAACTTTAAATGATAAAATGAAAATAGATGATTCACAGCAAAACTCAAAAAGCACTTCAATGAGCACTGCTAAATTAAAAGAGAATAAAGAAAAGAACGATATAATAAAAAAATAATTATTAAATATCGGCTGTTTCTAATTGGCTATATTTAGCTTTAACGTAGTTTTCTACTATTGTTTTAAATTCTTCGGCAATTGTTTCGCCGCGTAAGGTATATGCCTTTTCACCATCAATAAATACCGGTGCTGTAGGTGATTCACCAGTCCCAGGTAAACTTATACCAATATCTGCATGTTTACTTTCACCAGGGCCATTTACAATACAACCCATTACAGCTACTTTTAAGTTTTCAACTCCTTTGTATTGTTCTTTCCAAATGGGCATCGAAGAATCTAAGAAGGTTTGAATGTTTAAGGCCAAGTCTTGGAAAAATGTGCTAGTAGTTCTGCCACAACCAGGGCAAGCTGTTACTTGCGGGGTAAAGGTTCTAAATCCTAATGATTGTAATATTTCTCTACAAACTATAACTTCTTGTGACCTTGGTTCGCCAGGACGAGGGGTAAGTGAAACTCTAATTGTATCCCCAATTCCTTCTTGCAAAAGTACCGATAAAGCTGCAGTACTTGCAACAATACCTTTAACTCCCATTCCTGCTTCTGTAAGGCCTAAATGTAAAGCGTAATTTGAACGATTAGCAAGTTCTCTATAAACTGCTATTAAATCTTGCGGGCGGCTAACTTTACAAGAAAGAATAATCTGTTCTGGTTTTAAACCTAATTCAATAGCTTTGTCAGCGCTTGTAAGAGCGGACATAATTAAGGCTTCTCTAAGTATACTATCAGCATCAACAGGATTACTACTTTTAGCATTGTCGTCCATTAATTTTTGAGAGAGTGCCTGATCTAGGCTCCCCCAATTCACGCCAATTCTAACTGCTTTTTGGTGTTTAATTGCAAGGTTAATTATAACTTCAAACTGTTTGTCTCTTTTTTCACCAAATCCAACATTTCCTGGATTAATACGATATTTATCTAAACTTTCAGCAAGTTCTGTGTAATCGGTAAGAAGTTTATGGCCATTATAATGAAAACATCCTGCAAGGGGTACATTATAACCTAAAGATAAAAGTTTATTTTTAATTAAAGGTATTGCTTTAGCAGCTTCATCATTATTAACGGTTAAACGTACAATTTCAGATCCTGCATCAGCAAGTTCAATAACTTGTTTAACAGATGATTCGACATCTGCAGTGTCAGTGTTTGTCATGCTTTGAAGCACAATAGGTGAGTCGCCACCAACATAGACATTGCCAACTTTTACTTTATGAGTTTTGTGACGTTTTATTTCAGGAAGAGCTACCATGGTATACCTTAATATTTGGTTAATTATGATATTAAAACTAGGTGAATTGGTCAAGGTTTTTAATGGTTAATGAATTTGTCATAAATAATTGTCTTTACTGTCAAAATCCTAGTTTAGGTTCTACTTTAACAAATTTATATAAAAATAATTGTAAATTATGTTAATGCATTTATATTTTTGTAAAAATTAGGTTATGATATGTCAAAGGAAAAGCATTCAGCAAATAAAAAAGAAATAAAAGAACTTATTGAATTTGTTGCTTATCTAGAACTTATAGAATGTATGGAGCAGAATCGAGATAAAAATCATAAAGAATTACTAAAGGATTTTTATAATAAAATAGAAATTGATAAAAATTCAATAGTAAGAATATATAATGAGTTCGTTAAATATTATAACAATGAGCCCCAGTCTGAAGGTTACAAATTAAATACTGTTAATGATATATCTAAATGTTCAAAATGGCACTTAACAGAATATGGTTTTGATTTTGCTTGTAGTAAAATTAAACAGTTAGATAGTGAAGGTAATTTTGAGCCTTTTTTAAATTCAATAAAAGCTTTCAAAAATCCTAAGCACCTTGAAAATCTTGATGCAATAATATTTGGTAATGTGTACCCAATTAAAGAAAAATTAGAACAAGAAGATATTGATGAATTAAAAGGAAGATTAAAAGAAATATTTAAGCGTGATGACCAGTTTGTTGATCAATTAATTGAACCAATATTAGAATATAGAGCAGCAACAGTAGGTTGTTTAAATAAGCGTAAAGGAAAACTAGGGCATAAGATGACGCCTGAAGAAAGAAAATATTATATATTAGGAATTGTATGTATAATAGTTTCAATTGTGCTTTTAATAATTGCTCCTGTAATTATGTTTACTCCTGTTTATAATATAGGAGTAGCATTAAAAGCGGGTTTATTAATTCCAGGTTCAGCTCTTGATATAATGTTAGCAGCTAGCCTAAAAAAAGGAGCGATAATAGGTGTTGCATGTGTACTTTCAGGGATATCTACTATTGTAATAGGACCTGAACATTACTTTATTAAAGTTAGAGAAATTAACGAAGGAAGTGTAAATGCTTTTATAAATCCTAAAAATTTGGCTAGATATATTAGCGCTTTAATAGAAAGTAATAATTTAAATTTATCAGAATCGCAATTACAGAATTTTATTAGAAAAACGAAGGGTATAAATTCATTAAAAGAATTTTATGAAGTTCATTTCAAAAATAGTGAAATCAATATGGAATTCATAAAAAATAACCAGGAAATATATAAATCTGTAATTGTAGCGTTAAAAACAATTGTTGATAGTTCTAAAGATGCCAAAGATTTTAATAATAAATCACAATTATATATTGAAGTTATCAAAGACTATCAAAAAATAGTAGAGGAAATTAATAAAAGTTTAGAAGAGCCTTTCAAGTTAAGGGGTGATGGCGAAGGGCCGTTTAGCAAAGAACAAATTGCCTATTTAATATCCAATAATAAATTAGAAGAAACATTAAAAGAGATTATAGTTGACGCATACACTTATAATAAGTTTATGAAAGTGAGTGATCAATTTCCAAATCCTTTAATAGATAAGTTTAAAGAACTAGTTTCTAAAGAAAGCTATTCTGAGAATGAAATTAAGCAATTTGCTAAGGAATGTGAACAATATGTGTCTAGTAATATGAATATTGATGATATCTCAAATTTAATAATAGAAGCTAGGGAAAGAATCGGTAATTGTAATAATATTATTGCTGAAGCTAAACAAAGAGCGAATGCTAGAGATAGAAATAACTTAATATCAGATTATGCATTCAAAGAGCTTAGTAAAGACCTTGTAGCATTATCTAAATCACAAGAAGTAAATAATCAAAAATAATATTAATCTTAAATAAAAGTTTGGGAGTATCAAACTATACATGTAAGGTCTTAATATATTTTTTTATTATTCGAAATCATTATAAGCATTTGATTGTTATATAAAAATTAATTTTAAGCCTAATTTCTTGTAAATTTCTATAAAAATAGCTTTAAAATTATGTTAAAATATTAATACAACAGAAAAATATTAGGTATTATAATGGTTACAGTAAAACTTACTGATAAAGAAAAAAAGATAAAAAAGCTTATCGAATTTATTGCTTTTGCAGGTTATAAAAATGCTATGAATAGTGCGAAGTATGCTGATTCACAAACAAAAAAGCAATTAAATGAGTTTTATAATAAAATTGAATATGATGATAAATCTATAGTAGACACATATAATGAATATGTCGAATATATTAATAGTAATCCAAATAATTGGTTTAAATTAAGTAAAGCAGAAAATTTGAATTCAATCTCTGAAATATCTAATGAACAAATAAATTACGCTTGTAAAAAAATAAAAGAATTAGATTCGGAAGGTAAATTTGCACCTTTTTTAAACTCGATAACTGCTGTTAAAGATTATTATTTTCTTGAAAACCTTGATACTTTATTGTTTGGGCATAAATATCCAATAAAAAAAGAATTGAATGAGCAAGAAATCCAACAATTAAAAAAGAGTTTAATGTATAAATTTAATCGTGATGAGCAATTTGTGAATCAATTGATTGATCCATTACTTGAATATAGAGCCGCTACAATTGACTATTTAAATAAGCATCAAAAAAGACTTGGTCGTAATATGACCCCTAAAGAAAAAAAATATTTAGGATGGGGAATTACTTTAATAATTTTATCAGTAGCACTTGGTTTAGTAGGTGCAATTTCCATACCTTTTGCTTTTATTTCTTCACCTCTAATATTTGGAATATTATCGGCAGTAGGATTATTAGGAGTCATACCTACTGCAATCGGTGCTAATATTCTTATGAGTAAAAAAAACGAAATTGAATATGATAATGTAAGAAACTTTATTGATCCAAAAGGGTTAGCGAGTTATGTTACCGGATTAATTGAGAAAGCAAATTTAAAACTATCAGAACCTCAATTACAAAAATTTATAAAAAGAACGAAAGATATAGAATTATTAAAAGAATTTTATCAGTTAGAATTAAAAAATAGTAAAATTGATCCTGAATTTGTGAAAAATAACCCGGAGGCTTTTGGCTCTACACTAGCATCATTAAAAGTTATAGTAGATGGCTCTAAAGATTCTAGCGATTTTAATAGTAAAATAAATTTTTATATTGAAATTAAAAAAGATTACGAAAAAATTGTTAATGAAATTAATAAAGGCCTTGGAGTTTATAATGGTAGGCAATATGAGCTTCAACATTTCTTTAATAATGAAGAGAATTTAAATTTTATTGCTGATAGAAAATTTTCAGCGACATTGAAGGAAAAAATAATTGATACTTATACTCACGATTTGTTTGTAAAAGTTAATCGTGCATGGCCAGATGAAGTTATAGATAAATTTAAAGAATTAGCATCTAAAGAAAATTGCTTTGAAAGTGAAATAAAAGAATTTGCGAAAGAATGTAAAAAATATATACCAAAAACTGATGGGCTTCCTACAATGTTTCCTGAACAAGATATTCCACGCATGATAAAAGAGGTTAGAGAAAGGATTGCTAACTGCAACAAAATTATTACTGAAGCTAAAAAAAGAGCAGATATTGTTACAGAAAAAAGCTCAATATCTACTCATACCTTTAAAACCCTCAAAGACGATTTAGTGAATTTATTTAAACCTCAGGAATTAGGTAATCAAAAGTAAATTTAATAAACTCAGCCACTAGCTTTTATATAATTAAATTATATATTATTCGCTTTTAATTTTTTTGCCTTTTAAAGTTAAAATAATATTCTTTTCTAAATCATTTTTTGAAACTGAACTGCTACGAGTAAGTGGATATATTGATTGTGTAGAACGTTCAATTAAAAATAAAGCCGGGACTGTTTTTACATTTAGTTGATTATATAATTCCACATTTGATTCAGCGTTTTTAAAATAACTATTTGTTCTTTCATTTGATGAAATAGTTACAATATTAAAACCATGTTTAGCTGCAACCTTTTCAACGGTTGGATAAAATTTTACACAAAATTTGCAGTTATTCATTGTAAAATATAGAAAATCATGATCTTTACTTAAAAGACTTATAAATTCTTTTGCTTTATTATTAACTTCTTTAGTGTTCAAATCTACTCCGTTATTAATTATATATTTTTCATATAAAAAGTAATTTTGCATATTTTGAACTGTAGGGTCAGCATAAACATTTTTTAATTTTTTATTCAATTCATTTTGAGCATAGCTATTTTTTTCTAAAAGATCAGTAGGCAAAGATTCATAATTTTCTAACATACCAATTTTTTGTTGGTTAGTTTGCTCTACCCATACCCAACCTTGAGAGTTTTTTTTAAAATAACCAGTAATTTCATTATGGTTAGTTAAAGATTGGCAACTAACTAAAGATAATACTACTAAGATAGTTACTAAAGTAATTAAGGTTTTCATTTTATATCCTTTTTATATATTAATTAATATTAAGATTAATAATTAGTTTATCATTACCAAAGACCCATTTAAAAACCCCAATCATGATTTGTATGACATTTATCACTAAAACTATCGTGACAAGTTGATGAAGAATGTGAAGAGTGAGAGGAATGGGAGGAGTGATGTTCGTGGTGAAATGAACCTGCGAAAGATTTATCGTAAGAGCAATGAATACTTGAGGAAGACTTGGTACATTCTTTTGAAGCGCTATTATTTGAACTTGCAGAGGAATGATGTTGATGACCACCTAAATTAGAAATAGATGCAGCTTTACTAAAGTCAAAATTTTTAGGCATAGCGCATACAACGGAAGGCTGGGATGAAGTACAGATGTTATTACTTCCTACACTAGATGAAAGCTTATCATAGCTTGATAAACTAATTGAAGGAGTATTAAATGCATGTTTTACATAATCAGGATAGTAAGGGGAAGTAGGATCCGAAATAATTTTATAAGCAAAGTTGGAGTTATTACTTACATTTTTGTCATGCGATAAATTACCTAATAAATAACTACCATCAATTAATTTTGGTACAGGGCAGATACCTTTTTTATAAAAATTATATGGGACAGGGGTTTTATCAACTAATGTAATATTCTTAGAGTAAATATATTCTAAGTCTTCAGAGGAAAATGTTTTAATTTGATTATAGGCAAAAAATTTAGAAAAGCCACCAATTGATTCAATTTTCCCTCTTATCAATCTGTCATATACGTTTTTGCCGTTAATAACTGCGTCAAGTCCTACACTGGTTACAACACCTGCTACTATACCATATGGGGTTGCATTTGTAATTTTAAATAATTTTGGAGCATAATGTTTTACAGCAGTGCCTATTGCCGTAGAAACAGATGCATTAAAAGCAACTTGTGTAACAGTATGCCCTATACTTTCGGCATTAGCATGACCATATAGATCTTTTTCATCTAAATAATATGAGTAACTGCCTAATGAATAAGATACAACTCCAAGTCCTTTTAAACCTTTTATTGTAGGAGCTTCCTTTAAAGCTTCAAAACTCATATCTAATATACCATGCATGATTGAATCATTCGGTACGTTTATTGATAAACCTTGTTCCTTTGCCTGCTCTTTAAACATTTCATTAGTAAATTTTTCTTCTAAGGGACAAATAAAAATAGGGTTAATAATGGGTTCTGCATGTTGAGGGTTTTTATATTTTTTCATTTAAATCTACTTTATTAAGTTAATAGATGTTGGGTAGGGGTTAAAGGATTGTACACAATATACCATTCTTTTTTGCCTGTCATATATTGAGATACAAGCGAATGTGGTAAGTAAGTTAAATGATTATATATTATTTCTTTTGCCATAAATTCATATTGAACTTTTACAGCAATGTCTCTTTGAGTATCAGTTGAGATTGATAATATATTTGCTAAAGTTATTTCCCCTTTTCTGTATAGATTTATTAAATAAAAAAGATGATTTAATAGTTTAATAAAAAAATATATAGCAAAAGGTAAAACTAGAATTAATAAAATCAGGTTTTTCTTTTCTAGAAAACTTGAATTTCCAATGGATGTAGAGTCAACAAATAATATTGCGAATAAATTAAAAATACTAAAGATATATATAGTTAATAATATTAAATGATTAATTAGATAACATAATATTTTAGTCTTACTGTTCGCAAAAGTACTCAATTCAATTAATCGTATAAAGATGGCGGGATAACATAGAAAACTTATATATAGAAAGAAATTATGAATATAATTAATATGCGTGAGTTCTAAGTAAAAGTTTATAACAGATAAGTTAAAAATAAGGACTGCGCTTAATATTAAAAATAATTTAAATTTGACTATTACTTTATCTAATTTGTTCAATCTAATCTTTTCATATTGATTTTTCAATTCTTCGCTAATTTGCATTTTAGTCTCAAGGTAATCAATTGTAAGTTGTATTTTATATAAATAATCATGTTAAAACATTAAATCAATAGAATTATTTATAAGTTATTAAAATGATTTTTGATACTAAAGAAATATTAGAATTGTATGGAAGAAAAGAGAAGGGTAAGGGTAATATTTAATAAGAATATTACCCAGTTATATTTAATTAATGACCGTGTTCATTTCCACTTTTTTTACCTACCTCATTTGTCGATCTAAATGTCGGGCACGGTTTAGGAGCTAAATTACCTAAGCTAGAAGTAGGTACTTCTTTATTTCGGTGAGCTTCCATATGTGCAGGTTTTGGCGGTGTAGTAGAAGTGCGAGCCTTAGCAGGAGGAGTAGGAGGTAAAGGTTTAGCTGTGCTTTGACCCATATTCTGAGTAGCTTGCTTTATTGAATGTTCAGCTAAAGCGTTTATGATTTCTTCATTATTAAGAGCACGAGCATAATTAGCAGGTTTAAGTCCTGTAGCATCTTCCAGATCAATTTTAGCACCTTTATTAAGTAGCTCTTTAACAGCATCAATATTTTGACTCATTACAGCGTAGAAAATAGGAGTTCTGCCTAAATGATCTTTTACATTTACAACATCAGTATGATTATTATTAGAAATGCTATTAATATTAATTGCTGGCGAATTCAACTGGGGAGCGTAAGCTGAAACCTGATTTACAGGTTGGGGTTGTGGTGCATAATGTTGTTGTACAGGTTGTTGAACAATCTGCTGTGGTTTACCTTTATTTATTTCCTCTTGAGGAGTGATTCCATTATTATCTTTTATAGTTGGATCGCCACCATAATCAACGAATAATGATGCTATATCAGCATGTGGTCTGCTTTTATCAGTTCCAACTTTTTTACAAGCAAAATGAAGAGGTGTGCGGCCTGTACTTTTCTGAGCATTAGGATTTGCGCCCTTATTAAGCATTGTTTTAATTAATTGTTCGTCAGGATT